>CADCTN010000143.1 GCA_902805535.1 uncultured Blastococcus sp.
CTGCGGACGACCGACCACAAGACCATCGGCCTGATGTACATGGTCGCCTCGTTCGCGTTCTTCATCGCGGGCGGGTTGATGGCCCTGCTGATGCGCGGGGAGCTGGCCCGCCCGGAGCTGCAGTTCCTGTCCCCGGAGCAGTACAACCAGCTGCTGACCATGCACGGCACGGTCATGCTGCTGATGTTCGCCACACCGCTGTTCTTCGCGTTCGGCAACCTGATCATGCCGCTGCAGATCGGGGCCCCGGATGTGGCGTTCCCGCGGCTGAACGCCTTCTCCTTCTGGCTGTTCCTCTTCGGCAGCCTGATCGTGGTCTCGGGGTTCCTGACCCCGGGCGGGGCGGCGGACTTCGGCTGGTACGCCTACGCCCCGCTGTCCAACGGCGTGAACTCACCCGGCCCGGGCGCGAACCTGTGGTTCGCCGGGCTGGCCGTCAGCGGGCTGGGCACCATCCTCGGTGGGGTCAACTTCATCACCACGATCGTCTGCCTGCGCGCGCCCGGCATGACCATGTTCCGGATGCCGATCTTCGTGTGGAACGCGCTGGTCACCAGCGTCCTGGTGCTGCTGGCCTTCCCGATCCTGACCGCCGCCATCTTCGGCATGCTGGCCGACCGCAACCTCGGCGCCCTCATCTACTCCGATGAGAACGGCGGGCCGATGCTGTGGCAGCACCTGTTCTGGTTCTTCGGCCACCCCGAGGTCTACATCATCGCGCTGCCGTTCTTCGGCATCATCACCGAGGTCATCCCGGTGTTCAGCCGCAAGCCGCTGTTCGGCTACAAGGGCATGGTCTTCGCGACCCTCGCCATCGGCGCGCTTTCCCTGGCCGTCTGGGCGCACCACATGTACGCCACCGGCGCGGTGCTGCTGCCCTTCTTCGCCTTCCTGACCTACCTGATCGCCGTCCCCACCGGCATCAAGTTCTTCAACTGGATCGGCACCATGTGGCGCGGCCAGCTGACCTTCGAGACGCCGATGCTGTTCTCCATCGGCTTCATGGTCACCTTCCTGCTCGGTGGGCTGACCGGGGTGCTGCTGGCCAGCCCGCCGCTGGACTGGCACGTCAACGACAGCTACTTCGTCGTCGCCCACTTCCACTACGTCGTGTTCGGCACCGTGGTGTTCGCCGCCTACGCCGGCATCTACTTCTGGTTCCCCAAGATGTGCGGCCGGATGATGGACGAGCGGCTGGGCAAGCTGCAGTTCTGGCTGACCTTCATCGGCTTCCACACCACCTTCCTGGTCCAGCACTGGCTCGGTGGTGAGGGCATGCCGCGCCGCTACGTGGACTACCTGCCCACCGACGAGTTCACCGCGCTGAACATGGTCTCCACGATCGGGTCGTTCATCCTCGGCGCCTCGGTGATCCCGTTCATCTACAACGTCGTGCACTCGTGGAAGTACGGCGAGCTCGCCCTCCGGGATGACCCGTGGGGTCACGGCAACTCCCTGGAGTGGGCCACCTCCTCACCGCCGCCGCGGCACAACTTCGTCGAGATGCCTCGGATCCGGTCGGAGCGCCCGGCGTTCGAGGCGCACTACCCGCACCTGCTGGAGCGGCTGCAGGTCGAGGCGCACGCCGGCAAGGGGCATTCGCCGTACGCCGACGACGTGGCGCCGGGCGAGTCGGGCCCCCGCCAGGGCCCCAGGGACCCCGATCCCACCTGAGGAAGGCCCCCACCCTCCGCACGCTTGCGCGCTCGGGGCGAGGTCTGACCCCGGCGGTCTCAGGGCAGTTGGCTGTCCACGTCCAGGTCGTCGACCCCATCGGCACCGGCGCCGTCGAGGTCGTCACTGTCGAGGTCGGCGCCGTCGAGCACGTCGCGGATGACGGCAGCGGCCAGCCCGCCGTTGTAGCCCTTGCGGGCCAGCATGCCCATCAGACGACGGGTGGCGGTGGCGCGGTCGAGGCGGCGCATGGCACCGGCGCGGCGCTCGACGAGGCGGCGCGCAGTGGCGCGTTCGTCCTCGTCGTCGACCTCGCTGACCGCCTCGGCGGCGACCTCCGGCTCGATGCCCTTGGCGCGGAGCTCGGCGCTGAGCGCCCGGCGGGCCAGTCCACGTCCAGACTGCCGCGAGCTCACCCAGGCCCGCGCGAACGCGGCATCATCGATGAGCCCCACCTCGGTGAACCGGTCGAGGACCGTCTCGGCGGTCTCGCCCGGCACTCCCCGCTCCGCGAGCAGGTCGGCCAGCTGCTGGCGGGTCTTGGGCGTCCCGGTCAGTGCCCGCAGGCACAGACCGCGGGCCACCGACTCGGGGTCGTTCATCCCGTCCCCGGACCCCGGTCCGACGTCCGGGTTCAGGGGATCGTCGTGCCGTTCAGGACCCGCCCGCCGCCCACCCGGGCGGCGGCGGGTGGAGGCGAATCCGGACATCGTCTGGATCAGAAGTCGACGGGGGCAGCCGCCGGCGCGTTGAGCTGCGGGCCGATCCCCAGCTTCTCCTTGATCTTCTTCTCGATCTCGTCGGCGAGGTCGGGGTTGTCCTTGAGGAAGTTGCGAGAGTTCTCCTTGCCCTGGCCGAGCTGATCGCCCTCGTACGTGTACCAGGCACCGGACTTCTTCACGAAACCCTGCTCGACCCCGACGTCGATGAGCCCGCCTTCGCGGCTGAAGCCCTGGCCCCAGAGGATGTCGAGCTCCGCCTGCTTGAACGGCGCGGCGACCTTGTTCTTGACCACCTTGATGCGCGTGCGGCTGCCGACTGCGTCGGTGCCCTGCTTGAGGGTCTCGATGCGACGCACGTCGAGGCGAACCGACGAGTAGAACTTCAGCGCCCGACCACCGGTGGTGACCTCGGGCGAGCCGTAGACCACGCCGACCTTCTCGCGGAGCTGGTTGATGAAAATCATCGTGGTGCCGGAGTTGCTCAGCGCACCGGTGATCTTGCGCAGCGCCTGACTCATGAGCCGGGCCTGAAGGCCGACGTGGCTGTCACCCATCTCGCCCTCGATCTCGGCGCGGGGCACGAGAGCCGCCACCGAGTCGACGACGATGAGGTCGAGAGCACCGGAACGGATCAGCATGTCGGCGATCTCGAGTGCCTGCTCACCCGTGTCGGGCTGGCTGACCAGCAGCGCGTCGGTGTCCACGCCGATGGCCCGGGCGTACTCCGGGTCCAGGGCGTGCTCCGCATCGATGAACGCGCAGATACCCCCACCGGCCTGGGCGTTGGCCACCGCGTGCAGGGCCACCGTCGTCTTGCCGGAGGATTCCGGGCCGTAGACCTCGACGACCCGGCCGCGGGGCAGGCCACCGATGCCCAGGGCGATGTCGAGGGCGATGGAGCCGGTCGGGATGACCTTCATGGCCACCTCGGGGCTGTCACCCAGCCGCATGACCGAGCCCTTGCCGAACTGCTTGTCGATCTGAGCGAGGGCCATGTCGAGGGCCTTGCCGCGGTCGAGCGTTGCCATGGTGGCCACCTTCGAAGTTCTGGGGAAGTTGTCGGGACCGACGCTAGGACGGGGGTCCGACGATTCCGGGAGTCCCGGCGGAGCTGTGGAGAGCGGTGCTGCCTGTGGACGCCACTGTAGGACGAACACCTGTTCGATCGCCAGGGTGACACGCCGCCCCGTCGCGTCGCCGGCTCACCGCTCCTTGGCGGGCACCTCGTAGGCCTCGCAGATGGCCAGCCACACCTTGCGCACCGGCAGGCCGGCGTCGATGGCATCGACGGCGCTGCGCCCGCCGAGCGTCGAGAACACGTGGTCGCGGGCCACGCTCTGGGCCCGCATCGGGCCGAACTGACGGTCGAGCCGGACCCAGAACTCCTGCAGTCGCACCGCCCGACGCTAACCCGTCCGCGGACGGGCGTGCGCCCCGCCACCTACCCTGGCGGCATGATCCCCGGCACCGGCTCGGCGGGATGGGACCTGGTCCTGCAGATCGGGATCGTCCTCGCGCTGCTCGTCTCGATCGTCCTGATGATCAAGAACTTCCGGGACCGCTGACCCGCGCGCCCGCCACCCACACGGCCGCCAGCGGCAGCACCAGGACGGCGGACACGGCACAGACCAGCCCGAACCCCCCCACGGCCAGCAGTGGACCGCCCACCACACCGGCCAGCGCGGCGCCCAGGCCCATCAGGAGGTCCGTGCCGCCCTGCGCGGTGGGCCGCAGGTCCGCACCCACCGACTCGCTGACCAGCGTGGAACCGGCGATGAGCCCGCACGACCAGCCCAGGCCCAGGAGCAGCAGGCCGATGCCCAGCTGGACGGCGGCGCCGGGTGCCGCGGTGCCGGCCAGCGCGGCAGCCGCCAGCAGGAGGAGCCCACCCACCGCGACCGTGGCCCGGCGCCCCGCACGGTCGGCCAGGATCCCGACCAGCGGGGAGAACAGGTACATCCCGGCCACGTGCACGCTGATGACCAGGCCGATCACCTGCAGGGTGGCGCCGTCCGAGCCGCCCGCATGGCCCATGTGCACCGGGGTCATGACCATCACGCCGACCATCACGGAGTGGGCGACCACGACGGCGGTGAGCCCGAGGCGCCCGGCCGGCGACGCCCACACGGCACGCACCGCGACGCCCGTGGCGCGACGCGGCGGCGGTCCGCCTCCTCCGCTCCCCAGCCGCCGGGCCAGCAGCAGGGGGTCGGGACGGAGCAGGGCCAGGAAGGCGCCCGCGACCAGCGCGAACACCACCGCGGACACCACGAAGGCACCACCGAGGGCGGGCAGTCCCAGCGCTCGCCCCAGGTCGGCGCCGGGACCGGCCAGGTTGGGTCCGAGCACCGAACCGACCGTGGTGGCCCAGACGACGAGCGAGAGGTCCCGGCCACGTCGTCCCGGCGTGGAGAGGTCGGCCGCGGCGTAGCGGGCCTGCAGCCCGCAGGCGGTGGAGGCGCCGAAGGCGAACAGGCCCAGGAGGAGCAGCGGCAGCGAGGACAGCCGGGCGGCGACCAGCGTCAGCACCGCGCCCAGGACCGCGACGCCGTAGCCGGCCGACAGTCCCGCGCGGCGCCCGGCCCGGTCGCTGATGCGGGCCAGCGGGATGGCGATCACGGCCGCGCCGAGGACGCCCGCGGTCTGCCCGATGCCGGCCGCGGTGTCGGTGCCCGCGACGTCGCGGGCGAGCAGCCCGCCGACGGTGATGCCCACCGTGACGCCCAGGCCGGCCAGCGCGACGCCGCCGCTGAGCACGGCGACGGTCCGTCGCTGGACGGCCGCCGGATCCGCGTCGGGGACGGCGAGGCCGGGAGGTCGGCTCGGCTGCACGAGAGCAGTCTGCCCGACCGGGGGCCACGGACCGGTGGTGCGGCCGCCGGGAGCGTTCCTGCGCCCGGCGAACTGTCATACCTCCCGGGGACACTTGTGCCGTGCCCGCTCTCGACCGGTTCTCCGAGGCCACCCGTGCCTGGTTCGCCGGCGCCTTCGTCCGCCCCACCGCCGCGCAGGAGGGTGCCTGGGAGGCGATCAGCAGCGGTGAGCACGCGCTCGTCGTGGCGCCCACCGGGTCGGGCAAGACGCTGGCCGCCTTCCTGTGGTCCCTCGACCGGCTGGCCGGCGCCCCGCCGCCGGCCGAGGAGCAGCTGCGCTGCCGTGTCCTGTACGTCTCGCCGCTGAAGGCCCTCGCGGTCGACGTCGAGCGCAATCTGCGTGCCCCGCTGACCGGCATCGGCCAGGCCGCCGCCCGTCTGGGTCTCGCGCGACCGGAGATCCGGGTCGGCATCCGCTCCGGCGACACCCCGGCCGACGAGCGGCGCGCGTTCACCCGCCGGCCCACCGACATCCTCATCACGACGCCCGAGTCGCTGTTCCTGCTGCTCACCAGCTCCGCCCGCGAGGCACTGCGCGGCATCGAGACGGTGATCGTCGACGAGGTCCACGCCGTCGCCGACACCAAGCGCGGCGCACACCTCGCGGTCTCCCTCGACCGGCTCGACGAGCTGCTCGAGCGGCCCGCCCAGCGGATCGGGCTGTCGGCCACGGTGCGCCCGATCGAGGAGGTCGCCACCTACCTCGCGGGTGGGCGGCCGGTGCAGATCGTGTCGCCGCCGTCGACCAAGGAATGGGACCTCTCGGTCGTCGTGCCGGTCGAGGACATGAGCGAGCTGGGCCAGCCGACCGGCGAGCTGGAGGGGTCGGCGGCCGGCAACCAGCCGCGGACGTCGATCTGGCCGGCGGTCGAGGAGCGTGTCCTCGACCTGGTGCAGGCGCACCGCAGCACGATCGTCTTCGCCAACAGCCGACGGCTGGCCGAGCGCCTGACCAGCCGGCTCAACGAGCTCGCCTACGAGCGCGCCACCGGGGAGCCGGTCCCTCCGGGGACGAACGCCGCCGCGCTCATGGCCCAGGCGGGCTCCGGCGGCGGGGTGCCCGAGGGCATCCAGCCGGTGGCCGCGGCCCACCACGGCTCGGTGTCCCGCGAGCAGCGCGCCATCGTCGAGGAGGCGCTCAAGTCCGGCCGGCTGCCGGCCGTGGTGGCCACCTCCAGCCTGGAGCTGGGCATCGACATGGGCGCCGTCGACCTCGTCGTGCAGGTCGAGTCACCCCCGACCGTCGCCAGCGGGCTGCAGCGGGTCGGCCGCGCCGGCCACCAGGTCGGCGCGGTCAGCCGCGGGGTGCTCTTCCCCAAGTACCGCGGCGACCTGGTGCAGTGCGCGCTGGTCGCCGAGCGGATGAAGGCCGGCGCGATCGAGTCGATCCGCTACCTGCGCAATCCCCTCGACGTCCTCGCCCAGCAGATCGTCGCGATGGTGTCGGAACGGCCACGCACGGTCGATGAGGTCGCCTCGCTGATGCGGCGGTCGGCGGCGTTCTCCTCGCTGCCCGACTCGGCGCTGCACGCGGTCCTCGACATGCTGGCGGGGCGCTACCCCTCCGACGCCTTCGCCGAGCTGCGGCCCCGGCTCACCTGGGACCGCGTCACCGACACCCTCACAGCCCGTGCGGGAGCGCAGCGGCTCGCGGTCACCAGCGGCGGCACCATCCCCGACCGCGGGCTCTTCGGCGTCTTCATCGTGGGCGCCGAGGGCACCGGCGGGCGCCGGGTCGGCGAGCTCGACGAGGAGATGGTCTACGAGTCGCGCGTGGGCGACGTCTTCCTGCTCGGCGCCTCCTCGTGGCGGATCGAGGACATCACCCACGACCGCGTCCTGGTCACCCCGGCGCCCGGTCAGCCCGGGAAGATGCCGTTCTGGCACGGCGACGCCCCCGGACGGCCGCTGGAGCTGGGGCGCGCGCTCGGGGCCTTCCTGCGCGAGGTGGGGTCAGCGACCCCCGAGGCGGGGCTGGAGCGCGCCCGGGCCGCCGGTCTCGACGAGTGGGGCGCGGCCAACCTGCAGACCTACCTGACCGAGCAGAAGGCGGCGACCGGCCACCTCCCCGACGACCGCACGCTGCTGGTCGAGCGGTTCCGCGACGAGCTCGGCGACTGGCGGCTGGTCGTCCACTCGCCGTTCGGCGCCCAGGTCAACGCCCCCTGGGCGCTGGTGCTGGCCGCGCGGCTGCGCGAGCGGTACGGCGTCGACGTCGCCTCCATGCACTCCGACGACGGCATCGTGCTGCGGCTGCCCGACACCACCGGAGAGCCGCCGGAGGCCGACCTCGCCGTCCTGGACCCCGATGACGTCGAGCGCGAGGTGACGGCGGAGGTCGGCAGCTCGGCGCTGTTCGCCAGCCGGTTCCGCGAGTGCGCGGCCCGGGCGCTGCTCCTCCCCCGCCGCGACCCGCGCCGGCGCACGCCACTGTGGCAGCAACGCCAGCGGGCGGCCCAGCTGCTGTCGGTGGCCAGCGAGTTCGCCTCCTTCCCGATCACGCTGGAGGCGGCCCGCGAGGTCCTGCAGGACGTCTACGACGTGCCGGGACTGGTCGAGCTGATGAAGGACGTGCGGTCGAGGAAGGTCCGCGTCGTCGACGTGCAGACCGACTCCGCCTCCCCCTTCGCGCAGTCGCTGCTGTTCGGGTACGTCGGGCAGTTCCTCTACGAGGGCGACGCCCCGCTGGCCGAACGCCGGGCGCAGGCGCTGGCGCTCGACACCGGTCTGCTGGCCGAGCTGCTCGGCCGGACCGAGCTGCGCGAGCTCCTCGACGGCGAGGCCATGGCCGAGATCGAGGCGGAGTTGCAGCGGCTGCCCACCCAGCGGCATCCACGGGACGTCGACGGCGCCTCCGACCTGCTCCGCGGCGTCGGTGACCTGTCCGCGGCCGAGGCGGCGGCCCGCGGGGTGCCGCAGGACTGGCTGGACGAGCTGGTCGCCTCCCGTCGCGCACTGCGGGCGCGCATCGCCGGCGAGGAGCGCTACGTGGGGATCGAGGACGCCGGCCGGCTCCGCGACGCCCTGGGCACCGCGCTGCCCGTCGGAGTGCCCGAGGTCTTCACCGAACCGGTGGCCGATCCCCTCGGTGACCTCGTCGGCCGCTTCGCCCGCACCCACGGGCCGTTCCAGCCGGTCGAGACCGCGGCGCGCCTCGGCCTGGGCGTCGCCGTCGTCACCGCCACCCTGCAGCGGCTGACGGCGACCGGACGACTGGTCACCGGCGAGTTCCGCCCAGGCGGGAGCGGCCAGGAATGGTGCGACGCGGAGGTGCTCCGCTCCATCCGCCGCCGCAGCCTGGCCAGGCTGCGCCAGGAGGTGGAGCCGGTCCCGGTCGGGACGCTCGCCCGGTTCACGCCGTCCTGGCAGGGTGTCGGGGGCCGGCTGCGCGGTGTCGACGGCGTGCTCGCCGTCGTCGAGCAGCTCGCCGGAGCGCTGGTGCCGGCGAGCGCGCTGGAGTCCCTGGTCCTGCCCTCGCGCGTGCGCGACTACTCCCCCGCGATGCTCGACGAGCTGACCAGCGCCGGCGAGGTGCTCTGGGCCGGCGCCGGTGGGCTGCCCGGCGGCGACGGCTGGATCAGCCTCGTCCCGGCCGACCTCGCGCCGCTGCTGCTGCCGGAACCGCTGGACGTCCCCGACGGGGGAGGCCCGATCCTCGACCTGCTGGCCGGCGGTCAGGCCCTGTTCTTCCGCGGCCTCTCCGACCTCGTCGGCGCCACCGACGACACGGCGATGGCCGACCTGGTCTGGGACCTCGTCTGGTCGGGTGTCCTCACCAACGACACCCTCGCGCCGCTGCGCACCCGGCTGGGCGGCGGCGGCACTCACCGGAGCAAGCCGCAGGCTCCGCGGGCGCGGATCGACCGGGGTCGCGCCGGCCGGGCCCGTCTGGGCCGGCCCGCGATGCCCACCCGCACCGGCCCGCCGACGGTGGCCGGGCGCTGGTCCCGGCTGCCCGATCGGGAGGCCAACGACACGCGCCGGACGACCGCGCGGGCCGAGGCGCTCCTCGAGCGCCACGGCGTGCTGACCCGGGGAGCCGTCATGGCCGAGCAGGTGTCCGGCGGCTTCTCCGCCGTCTATCCGGTGCTGCGCGCCTTCGAGGAGAACGGCCGCGCCCGCCGCGGGTACTTCGTCGAGGCCCTCGGTGCCGCCCAGTTCGGCACCCCGGGCTCCATCGACGGGCTGCGCACGTTCGCCTCCCCGGACCGGGTCCCGGGCGGCGCCGTCGTCCTCGCGGCGACCGACCCGGCCAACGTGTACGGCGCGGCCCTCGCCTGGCCCGACCGGCAGGGACCGGGCGACCCGGGTGCCGTCGACGTCGGCGAGGGCACCGCGCCGGCGCGCAAGGGTCCGACGGGGCACCGCGCCGGGCGCAAGGCGGGAGCGCTCGTCGTGCTCGTCGACGGCGACCTGGTGCTCTACGTCGAGCGCGGCGGCAAGACCCTGCTGTCCTGGACCGAGGACGAGCAGGCGCTCAAGGAGGCCGCCACCGCCCTCTCCGGCGCGGTGGCGGCCGGCGCCCTGGGCCGCATGGTGGTGCAGAAGGCCGACGGGGCCTCGGTGCACGAGTCGACCCCGCTGTCAGCGGCGCTGCAGGCAGCCGGTTTCGCCGCCACCCCACGAGGTCTGCGCCTGCGGGCCTGACGCCGGAACCACAGGACTGACGTCTGGACTACGGACCTGACGCCGGCGGCCCGACCGGCGACGGGTGCCGATGGCCGGGGAACACCCAGATCTTCAGCGCGAAGAAGCGGGCCAGCCCGACCGCTCCGGTGACGCCCGCGATGAGCACCAGGTCAGCCCACCAGGCGCTCCCGAGCACCCCGTCGAGGAGGGCCAGGGCAGCGCTCGTCGCCACGAGCCCGGCGGCGGCAAGTCCACCGCCCTCCAGCTGGGCGGCGAGCCAGCCGACCCGCTGCCCGGCGTGGAAGGTCAACCGCCGGTGCAGCTCGTTGGCCAGCATCGAGGACAGGATGGCGCCCACCAGATTGGCCGGCTGCTGCCCGGTGGAGCGGAGGAGCAGGAAGACCCCGAAGTAGACGGCGGTGGTCAGGACGCCGACGGTCACGAAGCGGATGAACTGACCAGTTGCGTCGTCGGCGTGCAGTCGCATCCGCGTACCGCACAGCGCGACCCGCCAGGCCGTCGTCTGGTCCGCACACGGAAGGCACGGCGCGGTGACGGCCGTACGCCACGGCAGGTGCCGCCGGGCGGGCCCGGGCCGAGGAGGGCTCAGCACCTGGACGGTCGCAGCCAGCGCGCCAACCACCGGGTGAGCAGCGGCATCACCACGTGGCCGAGCACGAGCACCACGACGACGGCCGACAGCAGGAGGCGTACGGCGACCGGCCAGCCCTGCAGATGCGGGACCACCAGCAGGTGGAACAGCGAGGTGATCGTGAAGACGACCGAGATCGTGAGCACGGTCAACCGCCAGCGGGGACCGGGGCGGGCCGGCCGGGTGAAGAAGCTCTCGAGGCCGTCCGCCCGGGCGTACCGGGCGTCGCCGACGAGGTCCTCGACGCGCGCCAACGCCGCCCGCCGCTCCGAGGACCGCTCCCACGCCATCAGGGACTCCTCGTCCTCGAAGCGGTAGACGAGGTGGTACTCGGAGCTGCCGGGACCGGGACGCAGCAGGCTGGTGCCGAGGTTGCCGGGGAAGCGGGACGCCAGGCCCAGCACGTTCTCGCCCCACCGCTCGAAGGCCTCGCGCCGGTCGGGGTGCACGACCCGGGCGACCGTGACGGTCACCGGCTCGGCAGGGGGCGTCGACGGCTCGATGCCCAGCCGGGCGCGCAGACGAAGGGGGACGCTCACGGAACTGGTCAGCGCACGGGAGGCCGCCGTCATTCCGGCCGGCCGCGATCTCGCGGCGCGCGGGCACTCCCGATCCCCGCCAGGGACACTGGGGACGTGCCCGAGGGAGACACCGTCTGGCTGGCCGCCCAGCGGATGAACACCGCGCTGGCCGGCGCCACGCTGCGCCGCGGCGAGTTCCGGCTGCCCCAGCTGGCAGCTCTGGACCTCACCGGTGTCCCGGTGCGCGAGGTCGTCCCCCGCGGCAAGCACCTGCTCATCCGGCTGGCCGACGACCGCACCCTGCGCACGCACTTCCGCATGGACGGCAGCTGGCACATCTACCGGCCCGGGACGTCGTGGCGCGGCGGGCCGGCCTACGACATCCGCGTCGTCCTGACCACCGACGAGTGGGAGTGCGTCGGCTACCGACTGCACGACGTGGACATCGTCCCCACGGCCGACGAGGCCCGGCTGGTCGGGCACCTCGGCCCCGACGTCCTCGGGCCGGACTGGGACCTGGACGAGGCGCTCCGCCGGCTGCGCGAGCGACCCGACGAGCAGATCGGGGTCGCCATCCTCGACCAGCGGAACCTCGCCGGGATCGGCAACCTCTACAAGGTGGAGTCGCTGTTCCTGGCCGGCATCCACCCGTGGGCCCGCGTGGCCGACGTGCCGAACCTGGCCGGGCTGGTCGAGCGGGCCCGCACCCTGATGCTGGCCAACCGCCATCACCCCGAGCAGAGCACCACCGGCGACACCCGCCGCGGGCAGGACCACTGGGTCGCCGGCCGGAAGGGCCGGCCGTGCCGTCGCTGCCGGACGGCCATCCTGCTCGGCGAGCAGGGGCCCACGACGCAGGAGCGCGTCACCTGGTGGTGCCCGCGCTGCCAGGCGGCCCGGTCCCCCATCGACCCGCAGGCACGCACCGGGGAACCGGACCACCCTCAGCCGGTGACGCTCTACCGCTGAGGGTCGGCGGTCAGGCCTGCTGCTCGGGCCGCTGGGCCGGCTGCGCCTCGCGCTGCTCGGCGGCGGCCTGCGGGGCGGGGGGAGCGCCCTGCTCGATCGCCTGCGTCGCCTGGCCGCTCTCGACGGCAGGAGCACCGCCCAGTGAGGCACGGATCTGGTCCAGCCGCGAGGCGCCGGCGACGTCGAGGGTCGCCTTCTGCACCTCGAGCATCCGTCCCTCGACCGAGCTCTGCGCCAGCTCCGCCTGCCCCAGCGCGTTGGCGTACCGGGCCTCGATCTTGTCGCGGACCTCGGAGAGGCTGGGGGTGTTGCCCGGCGCGGAGAGCTCGTTGACCTGCTTCATCGACGCAGCGACGTGCTCCTGCATCTTGGCCTGCTCGAGCTGCGACATCAGCTTGGTGCGCTCGGCCAGCGTCGTCTGCAGGCGCATGCGGCTCTGCTCGACGGCGCCGCGCGCCTGCTCGGCGGCCTGCAGCGCCTCGTCGTGGCTGCGCTTGAGGTCCTCCATCGACTGCTCGGCGGCGACCAGCTGGGTGGCGAAGGCCTGCGCGGCGTTCTCGTACTCCGTCGCCTTGGCCGCGTCGCCCGAGCCGCGCGTCTTGTCCGCGAGGACCAGCGCCTGACGGGCGGACGCCTGCAGCTTCTCCACCTCGCCGAGCTGGCGGGACAGCCGCATCTCCAGCTGGCGCTGGTTGCCGAGGACGGCGGCCGCCTGGTTGGCGAGCTGCTGGTGGCGCTGCTGCTCGGCCTCGATCGCCTGCGCGATCTGGATCTTCGGGTCGGCCCGCTGGTCGATCTGGGCGTTGGCCGACGCCGTGAGGTACTTCCACAGCTTCACGAACGGATTGGGCATGGGTCCTCCTGCTCCGGCGCAGCGGCCGGCCCGGTGGTGCGCGTCCTGCCCATCGTCCCAGGTGATGCACCGTGGGAGCCAACGCGGGCGGCCGGTTCTCTTCCGCGGTTAGGGTTCAGCGGTGTCCGACTCCCCCGTGCTGGCCGTGCTCGGCGAGCTCGTCGTCGACCTCCTTCCCGTTCCGGGCGCCTCGGCGGGGCCCGAGGGGACGGCGCCGCAGTACGTCGCGCGGCCCGGCGGCAACGCCCTCAACGTCGCCGTCGCCGCGGGCCGGCTGGAGGCGCCCGTCCACCTCCTGGCCCGGCTGGGCACCGGACCCCTGGCGGCGAACCTGCGCCGGCACGCCGAGCTCTCCGCAGTGGACACGGCCGGGTTCGTGGAGGCACCGGAGTCGGTGAGCCTGGCCGTCGTCGGGCTGCGGCCCGACGGCTCGGCCGACTACGGGTTCCACGTCCTCGGGGCCGCGGACTGGCAGTGGACCGACGAGGAGCTCGCCCGCGTCCTCCCGTCGAGGACCGGGATCCTGCACGTGGGGTCGATCTCGAGCTGGACGGCGCCGGGGTGCGATGCCATCGCCCGGCTGGTCGGGCGTCTGCACGCCGACGGCGACACCCTGATCAGCGTGGACCCCAACATCCGGCCGATGCTGGCCGAGGGGCCGGTCGGCGGCGTCCTGGGCAACAGCGGGCCCGTCGTCCGGTCGCGGTTGGGCCCGCTGGTGGCGCAGGCCGACCTGGTGAAGGTCAGCGCCGAGGACCTGGCCTGGCTGGAGGACCCGGCCGATCTGGACGCCGCCGCCGCTGACTGGGCCACCCGCGGACCGGCCGTCGTGCTGGTCACCGACGGCGGCGCACCGCTGCGGATCGCCCGGCCGGGACGGCCGGTGCTGCACCGCGAGCCGCCGGTGGTGACCGTCGTCGACACGGTCGGTGCCGGCGACTCGCTGGCGGCGGGGCTGCTCGCCGGGCTGCTCGCCGCCGGCGTCACGACGCGGGGCGCCCTGCAGGCCCTGCCCGACGACGTGCTGCTCGCCCTGGTCGACGACGCCGCGCTGGTGGCCGCCCTCAACTGCACCCGGGTGGGGGCCGACCCGCCCACGCGTGCCGAGCTGGAGTCCGCGAAGGCGTCGAGGTGACCACCGGCCCCCGGGTCACCAACCTCTCAGGGCAGTACAGCTAGCTCTCGACCGGCGCCAGGACCCCGGCCAGCCGCGCGGCGTGCCGGTGTCGCGTCGTGGAGCGGCCCGGCTGCAGGACGACACCGAGCAGCCACCTGGCGACGAGTTCGGCACCGTCGCGGTCGACCGAGAGCGCGCCGGCCAGGAGCCCGGTCAGCCCGTCCCACCGCTGCGCGTCCACGGAGAGCAGCCCGGTGAGGACGTCGGGCTCGGTGACGGCGAGCCGCCGGAGCACCGGGTGGGCCCCGAGCTGGTCGGAGAGAGCCGCGAGGGCCTGCTCGAGCGGCAGCTCCGCTGCCAGCAGGGCCAGCCGGTCCAGCTCGGCGGCCACGAGCGCGGCCACGACGTCGTCCTTGGTCCGGAAGTGGTTGTAGAGAGTCGCCTTCGCGACCCCCGCCGCCGCCGCGATGGACTGCATCGTGCTGCGCCGCAGCCCCTGCTCGCCGAAGGCCCGGGCGGCCCCGGCGACGAGCCCGAGCCGGGTGCGACCCATCGCGTTCCCGGCGCGGGTGTGCGAGCCGGGGACGTGCGCCGGTCCCGGCCAGGCGACGGGACCGGCGAGGGACATGGGTCCTGTCTCGCACCCTCCCCGCGCCTGCGTCAAGGACGACGGGCGTGTCGTCCCCGTCAGGCGGCCAGCGAGACGGCCTCTCCACGGCGCAGCCCCGACCGGGCCGGGGCGCCGACCAGGGCCAGCGCCGGCTCGGCGACCGGCTGCGCGGCCGCGGGCTGCTGGGCGGCTGCGGGCGGCTCGGTGGCCGGCTGTGCTTCGGCGGCGGGGACGCCGGGGGTAGGGGCGAGCGGGCGGACGGCGCCGCCGTCGGCGACCCGCAGCTCCAGGCTGACCTCGGCGAGCAGGTCGGCGAGCTCGACGTCGAGGGCGTCGCAGATGGAGGCGAGCAGCTCCGAGGAGGCCTCCTTCTGGCCGCGCTCGACCTCCGAGAGGTAGCCGAGGCTCACTCGGGCTGCCCCGGAGACGTCGCGCAGGGTGCGGCGCTGACTCAGCCGGTGGCCACGCAGGGTGTTCCCGAGCTGGGTGCGCAGCAGCGTCATGGCCGTCTCCTGTCCTGCGAGAGGGAAGCGGCGGCGACCTGGTGGAGCCGGGTGCCGTGCGCTCACGGTACGCGGGGCCCGCCCTCGGAGCCGGACCGACCGGCGTGCGTCCGCTGATGGCGTAACGCCGTCCCCCGTTCGTGCGTTCCCGGTATCAGGCCAGGCGGGCGAGCAGCGCCTCCATGGCCGCGTGGACGGCGACCGCCCGGACGGTGGCCCGGTCTCCGGCCAGGTCGAGCGGGGTGACGTCGGTCCGCCGGCCGTCGGCGATCCCCACGTAGACGCGACCGGGCGCATGGCCGTCGACCGGGTCAGGGCCAGCCACGCCGGTCAGCCCCACGCCCCAGGTCGACCCGCACCGGTCGCGCACTCCCTCGGCCAGT
>CADCTN010000144.1 GCA_902805535.1 uncultured Blastococcus sp.
AGCAGCGCACGAGCGTCCCGGGGACTACGCCGCGGCGGGTGACGGCGGCGAGGGCCGGCACTGCTGGGTGCGCGACCCGCCCGAGTTCCCGGGCACCTGGCCGGGCCTGCTGGTGGAGTGGCGTCAGCGCGGCGGCAGCTGGCAGGGCCGGGTCGCCTACACCGTTCCCGGCCCGCACGGACCGGCGCTGGTCGAGACCTGGCTGCCCGCCGCCCGGCTGGAGCCGCGGTGAGCCGGGTCGAGGTTAGCCACGCCCGGTGACGGCTATGGGAGCCGGCGTGGGCGACCACAGCTCGGACGACCACTGCTTGGACGACCACTGCCCAGGACCACACCAGCGGAGAGGGCACCGATGACCGGCCCGCACGACACCCCGAACCTCGACGACGTCATGCGCACCGAGGAGCACCCGACCCGGGACCGCACGCAGCACGCCAAGGACTCGCACCCCGACGACGAGGTGCTGGAGCACCGCATCGAGCACGAGCGCCAGTCCGTCGGCTCGGACGACGCCGACCCGGCCGGCGCGGATCTGCACTCCGCGACCGACTGAGCACGAACCGGCAGGCGGCGTGCGGCGGTTGTCCCCGGGCGATGTCGCCTGCTGGGTGCTCAAGTCCACCCGCCCGCCGTCGGCGATCGATCCCCGCTGGACGGCCGGAGTGGCGCGCGACCTCGACCGGTGCGTGCGGCGCTCCTACCGGCTGGCGCTGATCACCCCCGGGCAGCCCTGCCTGCTCTGGCTGAGCGGTCGCGACCGTCCCGGCGTGCATGCGCTCGGCGAGGTGGCCGGCGACGTCGAGGACCACGGCGGCGGCCCGGTCCTGCCGGTGCGGCTGACGCTGCTCGACACGCCGCTCCTTCGCGCAGCACTGCTGGGCGATCCCCGGATGCGCGAGGCCGAGGTGCTCCGGGTGCCGGCGGGCAGCAACCCGTCCTGGCTCTCGGCGGAGCAGTACGCCGCGGTGCTCGACCGGGTCGGCCCTCCGGGCCTGGGACGATGGGTGCCGTGAAACCGAACCGCCGTGGCTGGGGCGCGGTCGCCTGGCTGCTGACCCTGCAGTTCTTCGTGGTCGAGACGATCGCCCAGGCCCGCTACGACGGCCGCTACTCCCGCGTGGACGACGTCATCAGCACGCTGGGCGCGTCGGAGTCCGCGGCCCGCCAGCTGATGAACGCCTCCTTCGTCGTCCAGGCGGCGCTGATCCTCGCCGGCGCCGTGCTGCTGCGCCCTACGCTGCTCCGCGGCGCGGGACGGGTGGCTCCGGTGCTGCTCGGCGCGGCGGCGCTGGGGGTCCTGCTGGTGGGGGTCTTCCCGACCGGCGGCGACTCGGCGATGCACGCGATCGGCGCGGTTCTGTACCTCGTCGGCGGCGGGCTGGGCCTGATCGCCCTCGCCTACGCGGCGCGGCCGCGCTCGGAGGCCCTGGGGACGACGCTGGCCCTGCTCGGGCTGCTCGCTCTCGCCGCGACGGCCTTCTTCCTGACCGGCGTGACCGGTTACCTGGGCGAGGGCGGCACGGAACGGGTGGCGGCGTACCCCCTGCCGCTCGGGCTGGCCCTCACCGGTGCGGCGCTGTGGCGGCTCGCCCGGCCCGCGGCCGGGACGGACTCACCCAGCCGGCAGGAGGAGCGCGACCGGGCGCGCACGGAACGGGCGGCGCGGGCCCGGGAGCGCGACGCGGCCCTGGAGTCCCGCGCGCAGCGCGTGCGCCCGGCGACCGCGCCGGACACCCGGCCGGTGCTCGACGACGACCTCGACGCCGACGACCCCTGGGCGAGCCCCGGGCGCCGACGCGACTGACTCTGGCCGTCAGCCCGCGGCGGGCACGAGGCGGAGCACCTCGCCGACCGGCCGGGGTTTGCTCTCCGCGCCGCTCGCCTCCGGCGGCCGGCCGATCCGCACCAGCATCTGCGGAGGCCCGGCCAGCGAGAGCCGGGCCTGGATCCGCGCGCGGACGGCCGGCCGGTCGAGGACCTGGGTGAGCGGGGAGGCGGCGAGCCCTTCCGCGGTGGCGACCAGCAGGAGCCGGCCCAGCGCCCGGCCCGATTGCAGCCAGGCGTACCGGTCGTCGCCGTCGGCGCCCAGCAGGACGACGATGGGCCGCGTCCCCTCACCCGGTGGCGCGTCCGGGCCATCGGGCACCACGTCCCCGCCGGAGGACTCGCCGCGCAACCAGGCCGCCAGCTCCGCAGGCTCGGGGACCGGCGTGACCCAGGTGCCGTAGGGGTGCCCCTCCTCCTGCAGGCGGTCGGCCAGCCCGGTGGGCACGGCACGGGGCTGGAGGGCCGCCCCGACCGGGTGCCGGTGGCCGATCGTCTCCGCCAGGGTCCGGTCCTCCTCCGTGGGCTCGCGCCGGCCGGTCAGGGTGATGGTCGCCAGGTGGTCGGGGTCACCGTCGTCGGTGAGCAGGTAGACCTCGCCGTCGTACCCGGCGGCCGAGAGCGCCACGACCGCGAACTCGACGGCGCTGCCGCAGCTGATCACCTGCTGGCGCGCCGTGGGGTCCAGCACGGGAAGGGCCCGGTCCCGGTCGAGGAAGACGTCGAGCCGGTCCGGCGCCGCGACGAACTGCCACGGCTGACTGTCGTGGATCGACGGCGCCCGGGTGGCCGCGGCCACCACCTGCGCCCAGTCCGGTACCTCCACGCCGACCTCCCGCGCCGCCTGCTGCTGACTCTCAGGTGGTGGGACCGGCCTCCTGCGCCACCGGCACGGGTGGGCGCACCCGGCTCCGGCGGCGCGACAGCGCGACCCCCGCCAGGCACACCGCTCCGCCCGCGAGGGCCAGCGCCGGCGGCACCTCGTCGAGCAGCAGCCAGCCGAGCAGGATCACCAGCGGCGGCACGAGGTAGGTGGTGACGCCGAGCTTGCCGGCGTCCATCCGCCGCAGGGCGTACGCCCAGGTGCTGAACGCCAGGGCGGTCGGGACCACCCCGAGGTAGACCATGCCGAGCACGGAGCCGGCGGGGGCCGCCCCCAGGTCGTCCACCAGCGCACCGGCCCACGGAAGGGTGCACACCGCTCCGATCGCGCAGGCCATGAACGTGACCTGGAGGCCGGGCAGCCGACGCAGCAGCGGCTTCTGCGCCACCACGCCGGCGGCATAGGTGACCGCGGCGACGATG
Organism: uncultured Blastococcus sp.; assembly: GCA_902805535.1. Classification (GTDB taxonomy): domain Bacteria; phylum Actinomycetota; class Actinomycetes; order Mycobacteriales; family Geodermatophilaceae; genus Blastococcus_B. The sequence goes on from CADCTN010000144.1 coordinate 3,130, forward strand.
CAGAGGACCACCCCGACGACGTCGGTGTCGGCCCCGCGCGTGGCCACCCCGATGAGGACGACGCCGGCGAAGGCCACCGTGATGCCCACGAGCAGCCAGCGCGGGAACCCCTCGCCCAGCAGCAGTCCGGCGAAGACTGCGATCAGGATCGGGCCGATGTTCACCAGCATCGCGGTCGTGCCGGCGTCCAGGTACTGCTCGGCGGCGTTCAGCGCGACGTTGTAGACCCCGAACCAGCCGATGCCGCAGACGGCGAGCAGACCCCACTCCCGGCCCTGCGGCCGCACCCAGCCGCGGCCCAGCAGGAGCAGGCCGAGGACCGCCGTACCGACGAGCAGCCGGCCCAGCGCCAGCGCTCCCGGCGAGAGGTCCTCACCCACCCCGCGGATGGCCACGAAGGCCGACGCCCAGGCCAGCAGCGTCACCGCGACGGCGGCGATGGTCCGGCCGTCGGGCGTCGTCGTCGGATTCACGCGGAGCGCCGTCTGGGTGGTCACGGTCGGACCCTAGGCGGGCGCTCGGACAGTGTCCGGCGGATATCGGACGCAGCTCCCGCACCGGCGGATCTGCCACGGGATCTGGCAGGACCGCAGCGGTCAGCTGATCCTGCGGACGGGCCAGCGGCTGGCGGATGATGGTCCTGAGCCGCTCCGGAGCCGCGCGCCGCGGATCGCCCAGGTAGATCTCGTGGTGCTTGCCCGACAGCAGGCACCCCTGCTCGGCGATGAACGCGTGCAGTGCCGCGACGGTGGGCTGCTCCGCGCTGTAGGGCCCGACGTGCAGCACCTGCGCGGCGCGCCCCTCGGCGAAGCGCTCGAACCGGACCCGCCCGATAGCCTCGAGCCCCTTCTGCTGCGCCGTCCGGGTGCGTGCCTCCTCGACGACGTCGCTCGTCGCCTGCCCGGGGAGGAGGATCATCAGCGTCCAGTTCCAGTCGGACTTCGCCTCGGTGGAGAACGTCGACATGTCCGGGGTCCACCACAGCCCTTCCAGCGGCATGACCCGCGCGTCGACCCCGGCCCGCTTGAGGGCGAACCGGACGGCGTAGGCGACGGAGTAGAGCGCCTGCACGGCGTGCCGGTAGACCGGCGCGGTGTTGGGGTCGCCGTGGCCGTCGATCATCAGGAACGGCAGCTCCGGCACGTCGAGGAGAGCCGGCGACGACGTCGCGGAGTACAGGTTGCGCAGCTCCCGCCTGAGGTCGACCGTCGTGGCAGTCATCCGTGCAGGTGCTGGCCGTAGGTGCGCCGCCCCCGCTCACCGCCGCCGGGGAGGGCCGCACCGTCGCGGAGGGCCGCCCCCAGTTTCCCCGGGACAGGCGTGGCGACGACGTGCGCGCCGGGCGCACGGGTGGCCGCCCAGGTGCGGGCCAGCTCGGCTGCCGAGAGGTCCTCGGGACCCCCGTACTCGACGACCCCGCCCGCCGGCGGCCGCCCGGCGACGTCGACCACGTGCTCGGCCACCTCCCCGACGTCCACCGGCCGCACGCGCCAGCCCATCGGCACCGGCAGCACGGGACCACGCCGGGCCCTGTCGAGCAGGAGGTCGACGAAGTCGTGGAACTGGGTGACCCGCAGCAGCGTCACCGGCAGGCCGGAGGCCAGCAGCACCTGCTCGGCAGCGAACTTCGCGCGGTAGTAGCCGTACGGGATGCGGTCCACCCCGACGATGGACAGGTAGACCAGGTGCCGCAGCCGGTCCCGGTCCACCGCCTGCACCAGTCGCCGGGTGCCGGCCACGTCGGTCTGCCACGGATCGCCCCGCGGATCGCTGGCGGCGTGCACCACGATCTCGGCGCCGGCGAGCGCCGCCGGGAGGTCGAAGCCGCTGGCGAGGTTCCCGCGCACCCCACCGGGGCCGGTGCCCCGGCGCGACATCTGCCGCACCGCATGGCCGGCGTGCTGGAGGGGCTCCGTCAGCCGCTGCCCGAGCCGCCCGGTCCCGCCGGTCACCAGAACGTCCATGGCCGCAGTCTGGCGGTCGGAAGCCGCTTGCGAGTCGGAACCGGGCGCTATCTCACACGAGAGATAACGTGGCGGCCGTGACACTCATCGACCCCGCCACCGGCACCGCAGACGGCCGGACGCACGAGTCCACCGCTGGCGCCCCCGCGCCCGAGTCGACGGCCACGAGGCGCATCGGCTCCCTCGTCCGCGACGCCCGCCGCCACCGGGGCCTGACCCAGCAGCAGCTCGCCGATCGCCTGGGCACCAGCCAGAGCGCGGTCGCGCG
>CADCTN010000145.1 GCA_902805535.1 uncultured Blastococcus sp.
AAGGGGGCCATCGGGGCCCTGATCGCCCAGTCGCTGGTCGACCACCTGACGGAGCTGGGCGTGCCGACCACCGGCGCCGGCCTGCTGCAGGTCAACGGCTCGCCCACCGACGCAGCGGCGGGCCTCATCCGGGACGGCGTGGACAGCGTCCTCGACGCCAGCGCGTACCCGACCCTGGCGGAGTTCGACACCCCGGAGTGGCAGCCCTCGGAGGCGCAGAACTGGGTGAGCGGTCAGATCTCGCGCTTCTCCGGTCAGATCGTCGGGGTCGTGGCGGCCAACGACGGGACCGGCGGTGGCACCATCGCCGCCTTCCGCGCCGCGGGGGTCACCCCGGTGCCGCCGACGACGGGCAACGACGCCACGCTGGCCGGTCTGCAGCTGGTGCTGAGCGGCGACCAGTACAACACCATCTCCAAGCCCAGCGAGATCGTGGCCGCAGCAGCCGCCGAGGTGGCCCTGCAGCTCATCAACGGCGAGGAGCCGCAGGCCGACACCACGCTGTTCGACGCGCCGAGCCAGCTGTTCACCCCGACGGTCATCACCGCGGAGAACCTCAAGGCCGAGATGATCGACACCGGTCTGGTCGAGGCGGCCGAGCTCTGCGCCGGTGAGTACAGCGACGACTGTGCACGGCTGACCATCTCCTGACCGGGCTGCGGTCCCCCGGCAGCTCGCCGGGGGACCCCGCCGGACGCCCGGCGCACACCGTCGCCCTCCCCCCTCGCTGCCTGCACGGAAGCCGATGTCATGTCCTCTGCGGTCCTCACCCCACCCGTCCGGAACGACGATCCACTCCTGCGACTGCGCGGGATCAACAAGACCTTCGGGGCCGTGCGCGCCCTGACCGACATCGACCTCGACGTGTCCGCCGGTGAGGTCGTCGCCCTGGTCGGGGACAACGGCGCCGGGAAGTCGACGGTGGTCAAGGTCCTGGCCGGGGTGCACCGGCCCGACTCGGGCACCGTCACCTTCGACGGCCGGCCGGTCGAGACCGTCGACCCGAGCGCCGCGCTGGCCCTGGGCATCGCCACGGTCTTCCAGGACCTGGCGCTGTGCGAGAACCTCGACGTCGTCCAGAACCTGTTCCTCGGTCGTGAGCTGTCCCCGATCCGGCTCGACGAGGTCGGGATGGAGGCGCAGGCCTGGAACCTGCTCACCCAGCTGTCCGCGAAGATCCCCAGCCTGCGGACCCCGATCGCGTCCCTGTCCGGCGGGCAACGCCAGACCGT
>CADCTN010000146.1:0-57682 GCA_902805535.1 uncultured Blastococcus sp.
CCCTGGTGACCCAGGTCGAGGCGCTGCGGGGCGAGGTGGAGGCGGGTTTTGGCCGGCACCCGGACGCTGAGATCTACCTGAGCCAGCCCGGGCTCGGGCCGATCCTGGGCGCCCGGGTGCTCGCCGAGTTCGGAGACGACCCGCACCGCTACGCCGACGCCAAAGGCCGCAAGAACTACTCCGGCATGGCCCCGATCACCCGCGCCTCCGGGCTCCGGCGGGTGGTGCTCGCCCGCCCCGCCCGCAACCGCCGTCTGGCCGACGCCCTCTACTGGCAGGCCTTCGCCGCGCTCAGCACCTCGCCGGGAGCGCGGGCCTACTACGACAGCCACCGCGCCCGCGGCGCCACCCACCACCAGGCCCTGCGCTCGCTGGCAAATCGACTCGTCGGCATTCTGCACGGCTGCCTGCGCCACCACACCCGCTACGACGAAGCCACCGCCTGGCACACCAAACTCGATCAAGCTGCCGCTTGACGGCTTAGAACCGTGGGATGTCTGAAGCCGCCTTCAGGGACTCGACAGGACTCTCGCAGAAGCCGAGCCCTCCGGCGCTACTGGTGATCGGCTGCCGGGGAGCCGGCTCGCCATCGCGCACACCCGGGCCTCCTACTTGTCTCGGGCGTGAGACGTAGCGTGCACGGACACCGCTCGACGCCTCGGAGGACATCGATGACCGCAGCAGCCGCCCCCTCCCGCCAGGTCCTCACCCGGCTGATGGCCGCTGCGGGTGCCGCGACCGGCGTCGTCCTGCTGACGCGGCCGCTCCAGGTCGTCGACACGATCGCCCCCGCGTTCCCCATCGACAAGCTGTGGCTGGTGCGCGCACTCGGCGCGCGTCTCGTCGCTCAGCACGGCGCGGTGCTCGTGTCGGCGAGCCCGCGACTGGTCAGGCTCGGCTCGGCCGTGGACCTGATCCACGCCGCCACCATGGTGCCGTTCCTCGCCTCGCCGCGGTACGGCCCCGCAGCGCGGATCAGCGGCGGCCTCGCGGCGGCGTACGCGGCGGTGGCGCTGGTGGTCGCACCGCGGGACTGAGGGTCCTCCGGCGGCCGGAGCTGCGGGACCGTACGAGTCCGATTTCGTCGTACCGCTGCGTCAAGGTGTCGGGCATGGATGCTCCCTTCACCGGTCACGTCTTCCTCGGCATGAGCGTCGACGGGTTCATCGCCCGGCTCGACGGCGACCTCTCCTGGCTGACCGGCGGAGACGACGCCGGCGGTGCCCCCGACGACGGCGAGGGCGGCGACTTCGGCTTCGGCGAGTTCCTCAGCAGCATCGACGCGCTGGTCATGGGCCGCAGCACCTACGACTTCATCGCCCCGATGGGCGACTGGCCCTACCAGGGCAAGCCGGTGCACGTGCTCAGCACAAGGCTCGATCCCGGTGCCGACCGACGCATCACCGTGCACCGGTCGCTGGACGAGGCGGTGGAGGCGCTGACGGCGGCCGGCTACCGGCGGCTGTACGTCGACGGCGGCCGGACGGTGCACGCGTTCCTGCGCGCCGGGCTGATCGCCGACCTGACCCTCTCGCGCGTGCCGGTGCTCATCGGGACGGGGCACACGCCGTTCGGGGAGCTGGATGCCGACGTGGCGCTCGAGCACGTGCGTACCCAGAGCTACCGGGGCGGGATGGTGCAGACCACGTACCGGGTGCGGCGGGAGTGAGTCAGTCAGCGAGCGGGACGTCGACCGGGATCTCCGGCCCCAGCCGGGCGCCCTGGAGCAGCTCGAGGTCGTCACCGGACCAGAAGCTGCCCGGGTCGTACGCGTTGAGCGGCCGGTCGCCCGGGAGCAGCTCCATCGCGGTGTAGGTGGCGGCCACGAGCTCGGCGCAGAAGACGGTCTCGGCAGACGTGCTGCGCCGCAGGCGGCCGTTGACCCAGCCGCGTGCGAGCCCGCGGGTGGTCGGGAACGGTCGGCCGTCGAGGCGAGCGATGGTACGCAGGACGGCGTCCTCCATCTCCTGGGTCACCCCGCCGTCCTCCGCCGGGCCGACGAGCTGCCGCAGCCAGGCTCGCTGGCCGTAGCGGCGGCGCCAGGTCGTGACGGCGTCGTCCAGGTCGTGCAACTGGACGCCGCGCTGATGGGTGCCGGTCCAGGCGTCGGGCAGCGAACGACCGAGCTCGGCGTGCCAGAGCAGCGGTGGCATGTCCTCCAGGACGACGGCCATGCCCACGTGGTTGACCGGCGCGTTGGTCAGCGCGCGGATCGTCCGGTCGGCGATCGAGGCGCCGCGGAAGACCCACACGTCGCCGGTGCGGGTGAGGTCCACGGCCTTGTCCAGTGCCAGCTCTGCCACGGGCGCTAGGTTACGGAGCGTGCGCCTCTGGAAACTGCTCGGACTGGCCGGCCTCGCCGGTGTCGCCGCCGGTGGCGCGGTGCTGGCCCGCAACGAGCGCCAGCGCCGGGCCTACACGCCGGACGACGTGCGCAGCCGGCTGCACGAGCGCCACGCCGCGCTGACCGATCCCCCCGAGCCGCCCTCGCCTGCCGAACTGACGGTCGGCCGCACCCACCGGCTCGCCCGCCTGCTCCGCCGCGGCTGACCGAGCGCGTCAGCCGGCGGCAGGGGCCTGCGGCAGCACGAGGACGCCGTCGCTGTCGGCGCACAGCCACTCCCCCTCGCGGAACGTGACGCCGGCGAAGACGACCGTGCGCCCGACCTGACCGGAGTGCAGCCCCCGCTCGCTCTTGCGCGGGAAGGCGGCCAGCGCCCGGACGCCGATCGGCTGCTCGGCCAGCTCGTCGGCGTCCCGGATGCAGCCGTAGACGACGAGACCGGCCCAGCCGTTCGTGGCTGCGGACGCCGCCAGGTTGCCGCCGACCAGTCCGCAGCGCAGCGAGCCACCGCCGTCGACGACCAGCACGCGGCCCTCCCCCGGCCCCTCGACCGCCTGCTTGATCAGCGTGTTGTCCTCGAAGACCTTCACCGTGGTGAGGGGCCCGCTGAAGGACGTCCGGCCGCCGAAGGCCTGGAAGACCGGATCGCAGACCTGCGCGTCCGGGTTCTGGTCGCTCAGGTCGGTGGTGGCGAAGGTCGGCATGGTCACTCGTTCTCCTCGTTGGCGTGAGGTTATAATTTATAACGAGTCCCGTGAGGAGGCGCATGTCCGAGTTCCCCGCCGGCTTCTCGACCAAGAGCGACCTGGCCTACGACCGCGTACGGCACCTCATCGTGTCCGGCGAGCTGGCGCCCGGCTCCGTCCTCGCGCAGGCCTCGCTGGCGCGGACCATCGGCATCAGCACCACTCCCCTGCGCGAGGCCCTCCGCCGGCTCAAGCAGGAGGGCCTGGTCGAGCTGGACGCGCACCGCGACGCGCGGGTTCGCCCCCTCGACGCGACCGAGGCCCGCGACCTGCTGGAGCTGCGCCGCAGCCTCGACCCGCTGGCCGCGTCGCTGGCCGCCCAGCGGCGCACGGAGTCCGACCTCGCCGACGTCCGAGCCGCCCTCGACGGCCTCGAGGCCCTGAGCAGCAGTCCGTCAGCCACCCAGCTGGCAAGCCACCACCGGTTCCACTCCGCCATCCATCGCGCGTCGCACAACGCCCTCCTGGTGCAGACCCTCGACGGGCTGTGGGTGAAGTCCGACCGCTACCGCCGGCACGGCCTGGAGACCGGCCGGAGCGACGAGGAGCGCGACGCCCGCGCCACGGAGCACCGGCGGCTGTTCGAGGCGGTCCGCGACGGCGATGCGGGAACCGCCGCCGAGCTGATGCGCCGGCACGTCGAGACCAGCCTCGGGGCCCGGTCCCTGGACCGCCTGGCCCGGACGGACGCCCCGGCGTGAGCCGGCCGGGACGCACGCTGCTCGCCGTCCTGCTGCTGCACTCCACGCTGACGCAGATCGTCACCTTCGTCCTGCGTCCGACGTCTGCCTACCGGGCCCTCGAACTGGACGTCCCCGTCGCCTGGCTGGGCGCGCTAACGGCCTCCTTCGCCATCGTGCCCCTGCTCCTCGCCGTGCCGTCGGGCCAGGCCACCGACCGGTTCGGTGAGCGCCGGGTGATGCTCGTCGGCGCCGTCCTCATGACCCTGTCCGGCGTCGTCTTCGCGACCGAGCGCGGCGGCGCGGCCGGCCTGGTCCTCGGCAGCGTCGTCCTGGGCACGGGCCACCTGCTGTCGGTGGTCGGTCAGCAGGCCGCCGTCGCGAACACCGCCGGCCCGGGACGGTTCGACACCGCCTTCGGCCACTACACCTTCGCGGCGTCGCTGGGTCAGGCCGCCGGACCCGCGCTCATCACCCTGATCGGCGGGAAGGGATCCCTGCCCGACACCACGCCGATCTTCTGGACGGCCACCGCGCTCGGCGTCGTCCTCCTGGTGTGCACGGCCTTCTTGCGGATGCCCGCCCGCGAGCAGGCGGGGAGCGTTCCGGAGACCGGCGGCATGGGGACGCTGCTGCGCCTGCCGGGGCTGCTGCGCGCCCTGCTGGTCAGCTGCGTCGTCCTCGCCGCCGTGGACATCACCCTCGTCTACCTGCCGGCCCTCGGCGCCGACCGTGGTCTGGCCGCAGGCTTCGTCGGGCTGCTCCTGACCCTGCGCGCCGTCGCCTCCATGGCCTCGCGGCTCTTCCTCGGCCGACTGGTCCGCTGGGTCGGCCGGCGCCGGCTGATGATGGCGAGCGTGGCGCTGTCGGCCGTCTCGATGGGGGTCGTCGCGGCTCCCCTGCCGCCGGTCCTCGTGGCCGTGGTCGTCGTCCTCCTGGGCCTGGGACTGGGCGTCGGGCAGCCGCTGACCATGTCGTGGCTGGCCGAGGTCGCGCCGGCGGGCCTGCGGGGCCGGGCCATGTCGTTGCGGCTCACCGGCAACCGGCTCGGCCAGGTGCTGATCCCCAGCGCGGTGGGTCTCGTCGCGGCGGGAGTGGGTGCCGCGGGCGTGCTCGCCGCCACCGCCGGGGCCCTCGCCCTGGTCGGCGTGGCGGCCCGGCGGCTGGCCGTGGACGGCGGGCCGGCGACCTAGCGCTCGGCGAGGCGTCGCACGACCGCGTCGGTGAACTCGCCGGTCGACGCGGTCCCACCGAGGTCGCGGGTCGACACTCCCGCGCCGACGGCGGCCAACGCCGCGTCCACGACGCGCACGGAGACGGGCACGATCTCGGGGCCGATGCCGTCGCCCAGCAGCACGCCGAGGCGGTACGAGCGTCCCGCCGAGCTCATGGCGAGGCCGCTCCGCGGTCGCCCTGGGAGAGGTGCTCGAAGGTCTCACCGGTGGCGGTGACCGTGCGGGTGACGTCGCGTCCGCCGTAGACCCAGTAGATGGTCATCGACCCCTCGCCGCGGTTGCGGAAGCAGTGCGGAACGCCCGCCGGCACCCAGGTCGCCTGACCGGCCACCAGGTCGAACTCGTCGTCCCCGATGACCGCGGTGGCCTCGCCCTCGAAGACGAGGACCGACTCCTCGACGTTGTGCGAGTGCAGGGGGATCCCGGTGCCCGGCGAGAAGACCGTCATCCCGGTGGTGACCCGGTTGGTCGCGCAGTTCCACTTGCCGACGAACGGCAGTGTCACCACGCCGTTGCCGCGGTCGAAGCGCTCGATCTCGTCCGGGCGCAGGACCATCGACGGCGGGACCGGCCGGCTGCTCACGCGGACTCCTCGGCGCTGTGGGTGACCAGCAGCCGGCCGGGCGTGTTCACCTGATCGGCCAGGACCCGGGTGGCGACGGCCCGCCACTCGGTGAAGTGCGGCGCGGCCTTGTGCGCGGCGAAGGCCGCCGCGTCGGCGTAGAGCTCGTAGAGCAGGAAACGGTTCTCGTCGGACTCCACCCCGCAGACGTCGAACCGCAGGCACCCCGGCTCGTCGCGCACGGAGGCCGCTGCGTTCACCGCGATGGCGGCCAGGAACTCGTCCCGGCGCCCGGGGCGCACCTGCATCTGGACCAGCAAGCTGAACATCCGCTGTCCTCACTCTCGTCGCTTGACGTATGCAAGACTGTATACAGCAACGCGTACAGCTAAGGACGAGGACGACATGGCGGCAGCACGGATCGCACCGGAAGCCCTCCGCGCGTTCGGGACGGACGTCCTGACGTCGCTGGGCGTGCCGGAGGAGGACGGCGCCCTCGTCGCCGACAGCCTCGTCCAGGCCGATCTCTGGGGTCACCAGTCGCACGGCCTCCTCCGGCTGCCCTGGTACGCGGCGCGCATCCGGAGCGGCGCGATGACCGCCCGGACCGAGCCGGCGGTGCTCGCCGACACCGGGCCGCTCGTGTCGCTCGACGGCCGGGACGGCATCGGTCAGGTCCTGACCGAGCGGGCCCGCCGGACGGCGGTCGACCGGGCGCGGGCCCACGGCGTGGGCGTCGTGGGCGTGCGCAACTCCAACCACTTCGGCGCGGCCATGTACTTCACCCGGCGGGCGGCCGAGGAGGGGTGCGTCGGGGTCCTCACGACGAACGCCAGCCCGGCCATGGCCCCCTGGGGTGGGCGGGAGAAGCGGCTGGGGACCAACCCGTGGTCCATCGCGGCACCCGCGCCCGGCGGTCGCGTCGTCGCCGTCGACATCGCGAACACCGCCGTGGCCCGCGGCAAGATCCACCTGGCGAAGAACCGTGGCGAGCGGATCCCGGAGACCTGGGCGCTCGGCGCGGACGGCGCCCCCACCACCGACCCGGCCGAAGGGTTGCTCGGAGTGGTCCTGCCGATGGCAGGCCACAAGGGCTACGCGATCACTTTCATGATGGACGTGCTGTCCGGTGCCCTGACCGGGAGCTCCGTGGGCACGGGCGTGCACGGCCCTTACGAGGCGGACGCGCGCAGCGGCTGCGGTCACCTCTTCCTGGCACTGGACCCCATCGCCTTCGGCGACCGCGACGCGTACGAGGTGCGGGTGGCGCAGCTCATCGGCGAGGTGAAGGAGGTCCCGCTGGCGCAGGGGTTCGACGAGGTCTTCTACCCCGGCGAGGTCGAGGACCGCGCGGCGGCGGGCAACCTGGCCGCCGGTGGCGTCGTCCTGGCGGAGCAGTCGCTGGCCGACCTCCGCGCGCTGGCCGGCGAGACCGGTGTGCCCTTCCCGGAGGCGGCGGCATGACCGCGGAACCGGAGGTCCCCGGCTCCCCCGACGAGAGCAAGGCCGACCTCGTGCACCGGCGGCTGCGGGAGGAGATCGAACTGGGTGAGCTCGCGCCCGGCACCCCCCTGTCGGAGCTGTCCCTGGTCGAGCGCACGGGTGCCTCGCGGACGCCGGTCCGCGAGGCCCTCCGCCGGCTGGCGTCCGAGGGGCTGGTCGACCTGGTGCCGCGACAGGGCGCTCGCGTCTCCCGGGTGTCGCTGCAGAGCGTCCGCGACCTGTTCGACTTCCGCGGGCTGCTGGAGCCGGCCGCCGTCCGGCAGGCCACCGACGCCGCCGGCGGAGACCCCGCGCTCCGGCGGGACTTCACCGCCATGCGGAGCGAGTTCCTGCGCATCCAGCGCCGGGCACCGTCGCAGCCCCGGTCGCGGGCCTTCTACGCGCTCGCCGACCGGTTCGACTGGGCCATCATCGGAGCGACCCGCAACGAGCACCTGCGCCGGACCATCGCCGAGTTGCGGCCGCACACCGCGCGCCTGCGCAACCTGTCCCACGTCGACCCGCAGCGGGTCGAGGTGTCCGTGGTCGAGCACCTGCGCATGTGCGACGCGATCCTGTCCGGCGACGCCGACGAAGCGGCGTCCGCCGTCGCCGAGCACCTCGCGCAGAGCCTGCGGACCATCTTCGGCAACCTCGCGTCCGGCCCCGGCGACGGCCTCGACCTCGATCTCTAGTAGGCGGCCTTCACCGCCAGCACCGGGCAGTTCGCGTCGAGCAGGACGCGCTGCGCCTGGCTGCCGGTGATCAGCTTGCCGGTGGGCGAGCGGCGGCGCAGGCCGATGACGATGAGGCTGGCCCGCACCCGGTCGGCGATGTCCACGAGCTCGTCGGACGCCTCGGACCTGCCGACGTGCTGGTCGATCTCGTGCGCCACGCCGGACTGCGCCAGGCGGGCGCGCACCCCCGCGAGCGCGTCCTCGGAGGCGAAGCGGCTGTCCACGAGAGACTCACCGCGCGAGGTGTTCACGACGTGCAACGGCTCCTCGCGCAGCCGCGCCTCGCTGATGCCGGCGGTCAGCGCCGCCTCGCCCTCGGGGGTGGGGACGTAGCCCACGACGATGGTCATGCCGGGAGCTTCGCCGGGCCGCTCGCCGACGTCAGCATTGCGTGCCTATCGGTTGTTTCGGTCCTTGCGTCCGCCGGGGCACGCCTCACCCCCGGGCCGACGCCCGGAGGGTGAACCGGCGCTCCGGGCGACCGGCGGTGCCGTACCGCTGACGCACGTCGGCCTGCTGCTGGGCGACCAGCTGCTCGAGGTACCGCCGCGCGCTCACCCGGGCCAGCCCGGTGCGCTCGCTGCACTCGGTCGCGGAGAGCCCCTCCCCGGCCGCGTCCGAGAGCGCGCTGCGCACCAGCTCCAGGGTCTCCGGCGCGATCCCCTTCGGGGTCACCACGGGGGCGGTCGCGCCCGCGCGGGTACCGCCGAACACGCGGTCCACGTCGCCCTGCCCGGCGACGTCGAGCGCGGCGAGGTCCCCGCGCAGGGCCGCGTAGCTGCGCAGCCGCTCCTCGAAGGTGCGCCGGTCGAACGGCTTCACCAGGTAGTGCAGGACGCCGCCGTGCAGCGCGCTGCGGATGCTGTCGACGTCCCGGGCCGCGCTGATGACGACGACGTCGACCGGGGACCCGGCCGAGCGCAGCCGCCGCAGCACCTCCAGCCCGGTCATGTCGGGCAGGTAGACGTCCAGCAGGACCAGGTCCGGGCGCAGCCGCTCGACCTCCTCGAGCGCCTGCGCCCCCGTCGCCGCCGTCCCGACCACGTCGAACCCGTCCAGGGCGGCGACGAAGGCCGAGTGCACCTTCGCCACCATGAAGTCGTCGTCCACGATCAGGACGCCGATCACGGCGCCACCAGCGCCGGATCGGCGGGCAGCCGCGCGGTGAAGGTCGACCCACCGGCGGAGGAGGCCGTCGCCTCGCCACCCCGCCGGGTGCACAGCAGGTGGACCAGCGAGAGACCGATGCCGCGCTCCGCCGACTCCTGCTCGCCCGTCGACGGATCCTTGGTCGACATCCCGCGGCGGAACACCTCGCGCTCCATGCCGGCGGGCACGCCGGGCCCGGAATCGCGCACGACCACCTCGACCTCGCCGTCCACCAGTCCCAGGGACACCTCGACCCACCGCTGTGCGGCCATCGAGGCCGCGTCCAGGGCGTTGTCCACGAGGTTGCCGACCACCGTGGCGACGTCGGTGCTGAGCTCGTCGGCCAGCACGGGCAGGGCGGAGTCCGGCGCCACCCGCAGGTCGACGCCGAGCTCGGCGGCCTGGCTGGCCTTGGCGATGAGCAGCGCGGCGATCGACGGGTCGCGCACCGCCGCGGTGACGTCCGCGCTGAGCTCGGAGCGGCTGGAGCTGACCCGGTGCACGAACCGCACGGCCTCCTCGGCCTCGCCCAGCTCGATGAGGCCCGCGATCGTGTGCAGCCGGTTGCTGAACTCGTGGGCCTGCGCCCGCAACGTGTCGGTCACGTGCCGGGTGAGGTCCAGCTCGCGGCGCAGCTCGAGCAGCTCGGTGCGGTCCCGCAGCGTCGTCACCGACCCGATGAGCCGGCCCTTGCTGGTGATCGGCAGCCGGTTGACGACGAGCACCCGGCCCGCGCTCGCCACCGCGCGGTCCCGCTCCACCTCCCCGGACAGGAACGCGTCGAGGATCTCCGTGCTCACGCCCAGCTCGACGAGGGTCCGGCCGAGCGCGTCCCCCGGGATGTGCAGCAGGCGGATCGCCTCGTCGTTGATCAGCGTCACGCGGCCGCGCAGGTCCAGGCCGACGACGCCCTCGCGGATGCCGTGCAGCATCGCGTCCCGGTGCTCGACCAGCCCGGTGATCTCGGCCGGCTCCAGGCCGAGGGTCTGCCGCTTCACCCGCCGGGCCACGAGCAGCGAGCCGACGATGCCGATGGCGCTGGCCAGGCCGAGGTAGGTGAGCAGGTTGGGCGCCGCCGCGGCCAGCCCGTCCAGCACCGACGGGTAGACCCGGGTGACGACGACGAACCCCGCGGCCTGCCGCCGCGGCCCGTTCAGCACCGGGACCATCGCCACCGCGGCCGGGCTGCCGTCGAACTCGCGCTCCCCCTCCCAGGCCCGCCCCGCCAGGACCGTGCTGTCCCCCACGGGGATCCGGTCGCCCAGCTGACCGGGGTCCTCGCTGGCGATGACGGTGCGGTCGATCAGTGCCACCACGACCGACGCGGAGTCCGAGACGCTGCGGGTGCTCTCGGCGGCGACCCGCACGTAGGCGACCCCGCCCTCGTCCACCGCCTCGCGGAAGATCCGCGCGTTGGCCAGCGTCTCGGCCACCGCCAGGGCCCGTCGTCCCTCGGTCGCCTGCGCCCCCTTCGTCGTCTGGGCCACCGTCACCGCCGCCACGCCCACCAGCACGACGCAGACGATGACCACCTGCAGGGCGAGCAGCTGGCCGGCGAGCGAGAGCCGGCGGGTCACGGGTCCTCCTGGCGACGGGGCGGGTACGGGAGCTGCAGCCGACCACCCGGCCGGCCGCTGGTGACCGTGGACACAAGGAACACAAAGCTCATTGCGCACGCAAGCGTGACACGGCCCACCCCGCTTGCCACCTTCCTGTGCATCGGTGGGAACCCGCCGGACACCCAGGAGGAATGATGCGCACTGCTTCCCTGCGGAAGCTCACCGTCGGCGTCGTCGCCGGCGGCTTGCTGCTGACCGCGTGCGGCACGACCGCCGAGGGCGGGTCCGCCTCCGAAGGCGGCGACGGCCCGATCAGCGGCCTCCGCATGATGATTCCCAACTCCCCCGGCAGCGGCTACGACACCACCGGCCGCGAGGTCGCCGCGGTGCTCGAGGGCGAGGAGCTGGCCAGCAGCATCGAGGTGTTCAACCTCGAGGGCGCCGGCGGCACCGTGGGCCTCCAGCGGCTGGTGAACGAGGAGGGCAACGCCGAGCTGCTCATGCAGATGGGCCTCGGCGTGGTCGGCGCGCAGTTCAGCAACCAGTCCGAGGCCACCCTCGACCAGACCACCCCGATCGCGAAGCTGATCGAGGAGGCCGAGGCGATCGTCGTCCCGGGCGACTCCCCGTTCCAGTCCATCGACGACCTCGTCGAGGCGTGGAAGGCCGATCCGGCCAATCTCCCGGTCGGCGGCGCCTCCAACCCCGGTGGGCCCGACCACCTGACCCCGATGCTGCTGGCGCAGGAGGTCGGCGTCGACCCCGTCGCGGTCAACTACGTGCCCTACGACGGCGGCGGCGAGCTGCTGGCCGGCATCCTGGGCGGCGACGTGCAGTTCGCCGCGACCGGCGTCGGCGAGGTCACCGAGTCCGCCGCGGCGGGCGACGTGCGCATCCTGGCCGTCACCAGCGAGGAGGCGGTCGAGGGCGTCGACGCGCCGACGCTGAGCGATGAGGGCATCGACCTCGTGTTCGCCAACTGGCGCGGGATCGTCGCGGCGCCGGGCATCTCCGAGGAGGAGACGCAGCGCTTCGTGGACGCCGTCACCGAGATGCACGACAGCGAGGCCTGGCAGCAGGTCCTCGAGGACCAGGGCTGGACCGACTCCTTCGCGACCGGCGAGGACTTCACGTCCTTCCTCGGCGAGGAGAGCGGCCGGGTCGAGACCGTCATGAGCGAGCTGGGCCTGGCATGAGTTCTGCCGCCCCCGGCGGCACCCAGGAGCAGGGCCGCTCCGAGCTCGGAGTGGCCCTGTTCCTCGGGGCTCTCGGGATCCTCGTCATCGTCCAGGCGCTCCTGCTCCCCGAGAGCCGGATCGCCCGCGGACCGGTCGGCCCCGGCGCCGTCCCGATCGCCGTCGGCTCGCTGCTCGTGGTCGTGGCCGGCTTCCTCGCCGTCGACGTGTGGCGCGGCGGGCGAGGTGAGCCGGAGGGCGGGGAGGACATCGAGCTCACCGGCCGCAGCGACTGGAAGACGGTCGCGATGCTCGCGGCGGCGTTCATCGCCAACGCGCTCCTGATCGAGCCGCTCGGCTGGCCGATCTCCGGCGCGATCCTGTTCTGGGGATCGGCCTATGCGCTCGGCAGCCGGCACTACGTCCGGGACGCCGTCATCGCGCTCGTCCTGTCCGTCGGCAGCTGGTACCTGTTCGTCCTCGGTCTCGGCACCAGCCTGCCGGTCGGCATCCTGAAGGGCATCCTCTGATGGACGCGTTGACCGAACTGATGGGCGGATTCGGCACGGCGCTGACGCCGACGAACCTGCTGTACGCGTTGCTCGGCGTGCTCCTCGGCACGGCGATCGGCGTCCTGCCGGGCATCGGCCCGGCCATGACGATCGCGCTGCTGCTCCCGCTGACCCGCGGCCTGGACGTCACCACCGCGATCATCATGTTCGCCGGCATCTACTACGGCGGCATGTACGGCGGCTCCACCACCTCGATCCTGCTGAACACCCCCGGCGAGAGCGCGTCGGTGGTGACCGCCATCGAGGGCAACAAGATGGCCAAGAGCGGGCGGGCCGCCCAGGCCCTGGCCACCGCGGCGATCGGGTCGTTCGTCGCCGGCACGATCGCCACCCTGCTGCTCGCCCTGGTTGCCCCGCTGGTCGCCGACCTCGCCGTGGAGGTCTCCCCCGCCGACACCTTCGCGATCATGCTGCTCGCCTTCATCGCGGTGACGTCCGTGCTCGGCAGCTCGCGGGTCAGGGGCCTCGCCGCACTCGGCATCGGCCTGACCATCGGGCTGATCGGGATCGACTTCACCTCGGGGCAGCAGCGGCTCACCTTCGGCGTCCCCGAGCTCGCGGACGGCATCGACGTCATCGTGGTGGCGGTCGGGCTGTTCGCCGTCGGCGAGGCGCTCTGGACGGCGGCCCACCTGCGTCGCCGGCCCCTGGACATCACCCCGGTCGGCAACCCGCGGATGAGCCGGGCCGACTGGAGCCGGTCGTGGAAGCCGTGGCTGCGCGGCACCGCCATCGGCTTCCCGTTCGGCGCCGTGCCGGCCGGCGGCGCGGAGATCCCGACGTTCCTCTCCTACGTCACCGAGAAGCGGCTGTCCAAGCACCCGGAGGAGTTCGGGAAGGGCGCCATCGAGGGTGTCGCCGGCCCGGAGGCGACCAACAACGCCTCGGCGGCCGGTGGCCTGGTGCCGCTGCTGACCCTCGGCATCCCCACCACGGCCACCGCGGCGGTCATGCTGGCCGCGATCACCAGCTACGGCATCGAGCCCGGCCCCCGGCTCTTCGAGACCGAGCCCGTCCTGGTGTGGGGGCTGATCGCCAGCCTCTTCATCGGCAACACGGCGCTGCTGGTGCTCAACCTGCCGTTGGCTCCGCTGTGGGCCCGGCTGCTCCGCATCCCTCGCACGTACCTGTACGCGGGCATCCTGTTCTTCTCCTGCCTCGGCGCCTACGCCGCCGACGCCTCGTCGTTCGACCTGTTCCTGCTGCTGGCGATCGGTGCGCTCGGCTTCATGATGCGGCGGTTCGGTCTGCCGATCCTGCCGGCGATCATCGGGGTGATCCTCGGGCCGTTCGCCGAGGAGGAGCTGCGGCAGGCGCTGCAGATCAGCAACGGCGCCCTCAGCGGCCTCGTCGACCCGTTCGCGATCGTCGTCTACGTGATCGTCGCGCTGATCCTGCTGTGGCCGGTCGTCCGGCGGTTCCTGCCGCGCAGGTCGATCGTCCCGGTCCTCACCGAGGCCGCGCACGAGATCGAGGAGTCCCACTCCCACCACGGGCTCACCCACGCGGTGTCGGTCGAGCGGCACGTGGGCGACCACCGCGGCGACCGGGCGGGCGACTCGGCGGGCGGGAGTCGGGGCCCGGGAGAACCGAGCGGCTGACGACGGGCGGGCACACTGACCCGCATGCGGCCGCTGATCGGGATCACCACCTACCGCGAGCCGGCGCAGTGGGGCACGTGGCGCGTCCCCGCGGTCCTACTCCCGGCCTCGTACGCGGACGCCGTCGCGGGGGCCGGCGGCGAACCGGTGCTGCTGCCCACCGGGGCGATCAGCGCCGAGGTGGTGCACCGGCTCGACGGGCTGATCGTGGCCGGCGGCGCCGACGTCGATCCGGCGCGCTACGGCCAGACCGCCGGACCGCACACCGCCGTCGTCCGGCCGGAACGGGACGAGTCCGAGCTCCTCGCCCTCCAGGCGGCGCTGGACCGCGACCTGCCGCTGCTCGCGATCTGCCGCGGCATGCAGCTGCTCAACGTGGCCCTGGGCGGTGACCTGGTGCAGCACCTCCCCGACGTCGAGGACACCGGGGTGCACGACCCCGGCCCGGGGACCTATCACCGCCGGGAGGTGCACACCGAGCCCGGCACCGAGCTGCACCGGCTGCTGGGCCCGACAGCGCCGGTGGCCTGCCACCACCACCAGGCGGTGCACCGGATCGCGCCCGAGCTGACGCCGTCCGCGTGGGCCGAGGACGGCGTGGTGGAGGCGGTCGAGGCGGCCGGCCGGCGGTTCTGCCTGGGCGTGCAGTGGCACCCCGAGGAGGGCCATCCCGAGGGAGGCGTCGACTCCCGCCTGTTCGCCGCCCACGTGGCCGCCGCGGGCTGACCGGCTTCAGCGGGTGCGCGACCGCGCCTCCGGGTCGATGTCATTGACGTCGATGTTCTCGACGTCGACCGCGCCGTAGCCCTCGGCCTGCGGGTCGCCGTGCAACCCGCCGGTCATCGCGTACTCCTCCTCCGGCGACAGCACCAGCCGGTGCCGGCCGAACGCGGCGAAGACGGCGAGCGCGACGACGTAGATGATCGCGATGGCGATGATCGCCTGCCGGTAGTCCTCGTTGAGCATCACGCCCACGAAGACCAGCGCCGCGACGGCGCCGGCGAACACCGCACCCGGCACCCCGAACGGGCTGCGGTAGGGCCGAGCGGCAGTCGGGAACTTCCGGCGCAGCAGCACGAAGGCCACCATCTGCAGCAGGTAGGCCAGCACCGCTCCCCACACCGCGATGTTGAGGACGATGGCCCCGGCCGTCTCCCCGCCGGTGTCGACCAGGACCAACGCGACGATGCCGATGACCGCACCGACGACCAGCGCGATCCACGGCGTCTTGCGCGAGCCGGTCAGCGACAGGACCTTCGGGTAGTAGCCGGCCCGCGAGAGCGAGTAGATGTTGCGCCCGTAGGCGTACATGATCCCCTGCAGCGAGGCGAACAGGCCGATCAGCGCGAACAGCGACAGGACCGCGGCCAGGTCGCTGTTGGGCAGGATCGCCCGGAAGCCGTCGAGCAGCGGCTCGCCGGACTCCCCGATCGCCGAGGCGCCCACGACCGCCGGGTTCAGCACCAGGACGAGTCCCCCGCTGATGATCAGCGTGCCCAGGCCCCACATGCCCGCCCGGGGGATGTCGCGGGCCGGCATGTGCGACTCCTCGGCGGCCAGCGGCAGTTCCTCGATGCCCAGGTAGAGCCACATCGCGAAGGGCATCGCGAGGACCACCTGCCACCAGCCGAACGGCACGAAGGTGCTGTTGCCGCCCTCGGGCTCGATGTCGAGGAGCTTGCCGAAGTCCAGCGCCCCGGAGAACAGCGCCATGACGGCGAAGAGCGCGATGACCGCCAGCGACAGCACGGCGACGACGACGGCGAAGCGGAACGACACCTCGGCGCCGGCGATGTTGAGCAGCAGGAAGAGCCCGTAGAGGATCAGCCACCACACCCAGCCCGGCATCGACAGCCCGAACAGCTCGTCGGTGATGCTGTCGGCGTAGGACGCGGAGAAGTAGACGATCACCGCCGTCGTCGCGACGTACTCGATCGTCTCGGCGAGCCCGGTCACGAACCCGCCCCAGGGGCCCATCGCCGACCGCGCGAACGAGTACGCGCCGCCGGTGTGCGGCATCGCCGACGCCATCTCGCCGATGCTGCCGATCATGGTGACGTACATCAGCGTGACGATCACCGTGGCGATGAGGAAGCCGCCCCACCCGGCGCCGCTGATGCCGAAGTTCCACCCGGAGAAGTCGCCGGAGACGACGGCCGCCACCCCGAGCCCCCAGAGGCCCCAGAACCCGGCGGTACGGGTCAGCCCGCGCTTGTCGAAGTAGCCATCGGCGGCATGGGTGTAGGTGACGCCCGAGGCGCCGCGGGGCTGGGGTGCGGACATGGGCGTCTCCTGGTGGGAGCGAACTCGGTGGCCGGTCAGGGTGGGCGCTGATCCACCGCAGGTCAATGGGGAAGCGCGCGTGCGCCGGGTCCGATCCGGTGACGGCGGCGGCAGCGCTTGTGGGGCGCGACGCGGGACACCTAGGGTCCGGCCGTGACCGAGCGCAGGCAGGGCCTCCTCAACGTCGAGGACCTGCGTCACCTGGTCGACCACGGCGAGGTCGACACCGTGCTCGTCGCGTTCACCGACATGCAGGGCCGCCTGCAGGGCAAACGGCTGCACGCCCGGTACTTCCTGGACGTCGTCCTGGAGCACGCCACCGAGGGGTGCAACTACCTGCTCGCCGTCGACGTCGACATGAACACCGTCGAGGGCTACGCGATGTCGTCGTGGTCCACCGGCTACGGCGACTTCGTGATGCAGCCCGACCTCGCCACGCTGCGCCGCGTGCCGTGGAACCCCGGCACGGCGATGGTCCTGGCCGACCTGCGGTGGGAGGACGGCAGCCCGGTGCTCGCCTCGCCGCGCCAGGTGCTGGCCCGGCAGACCGAACGCCTGGCCGAGGCCGGGATGACCGCCTACGTCGGCACCGAGCTCGAGTTCCTCGTCTTCCGCAACACCTACGAGCAGGCCTGGGACACCGGCTACCGCGAGCTCACCCCCGCCAACCAGTACAACGTGGACTACTCCGTCCTGGGCACCGCGCGGATCGAGCCGCTGCTGCGGCGCATCCGCAACGACATGACCGGCGCGGGGCTCGTCGTCGAGTCGGCGAAGGGCGAGTGCAACCTGGGCCAGCACGAGATCGCCTTCCGCTACGACGAGGCGCCCCGCACCTGTGACGGCCACGTGATCTACAAGAACGGGGCCAAGGAGATCGCGGCGCTGGAGGGCATGGCGCTGACCTTCATGGCGAAGTTCGACGCCCGCGAGGGCAACTCGTGCCACGTCCACTGCAGCTTCCGGGGCACCGACGGCGCGCTGGTGCTGGCCGACGGGCACGGCCTGTCCGACGTCGGCCGGTCCTTCGTCGCCGGGCAGCTGCGCTACGCCCGCGAGCTCACCCTGCTGCTCGCGCCGAACATCAACTCCTACAAGCGGTTCGTCCCGGGCTCCTTCGCCCCGACGGCGCTGCGCTGGGGCCGGGACAACCGCACCTGCGCGTTCCGGCTGGTCGGGCACGGCGCCTCGCTGCGGCTGGAGAACCGGATCCCGGGCGGGGACGTGAACCCCTACCTGGCGACGGCGGCGGTCGTGGCCGCGGGCCTCGCCGGCATCGAGGAGGAGCTCGAACTGGAGCCGGTTTTCGAGGGCAACGCCTACGACGACCCGGACGCCGAGCACGTGCCGACGACACTGGCCGAGGCACGCGACCTCTGGCGCGGGAGCGCCTTCGCCCGCCGTACCTTCGGCGACGACGTGGTGGACCACTACGCCAACATGGCCGCGGTCGAGCTGGCCGCCTTCGGCCGGGCGGTCACCGACTGGGAGCGCTTCCGGGGGTTCGAGCGGCTGTGAACATTACGTCCTACGACGTCGTGAACCCGGCCACCGAGGAGATCGTCGACACCGTCGCGCTGGCCGACGTCGCCGACACCGACGCCGCCGTGGCCCGCGCCCGCCGGGCGTTCCAGTCCTGGCGGAAGGTGGCACCGGCCGACCGCGGCCGCCTCCTGCGCCGGTTCGCGGAGGTCGTCGACGCGCACGTGGAGGAGCTCGCCCGGCTCGAGGTGCGCAACGCCGGGCACACCATCGGCAACGCCCGCTGGGAGGCCGGCAACGTCCGCGACGTCCTCACCTACTACAGCGCCGCGCCCGAGCGGCTCTTCGGCCGGCAGATCCCGGTGGCCGGGGGCGTGGACCTCACCTTCCACGAGCCGCTCGGCGTCGTCGGCGTCATCGTGCCCTGGAACTTCCCCATGCCGATCGCCGGCTGGGCGTTCGCCCCGGCGCTCGCCGCCGGCAACACCGTCGTGCTCAAGCCGGCCGAGCTGACCCCGCTGACCGCGATGCGGCTGGCGCAGCTGGCGCTGGAGGCCGGGCTGCCCGAGGACGTGTTCACCGTGCTGCCGGGCAAGGGCTCGGTCGTCGGCCAGCGGCTCGTCGAGCACCCGGACGTCCGGAAGATCGTCTTCACCGGCTCCACCCAGGTCGGCAAGGGCGTGATGGCCGGCTGCGCCGACCGGGTCAAGCGGGTGACCCTCGAGCTCGGTGGCAAGAGCGCGAACGTGGTCTTCGCCGACGCCGACCTCGAGAAGGCCGCGGCGAGCGCTCCCTCCGCCGTCTTCGACAACGCCGGCCAGGACTGCTGCGCCCGGTCCCGGATCCTGGTGCAGCGGTCGGTCTACGACCGCTTCCTGGAGCTCCTGGAGCCGGCGGTCACGGGCTTCCGGGTCGAGGACCCCTCGCTGGACACGGCGCAGATGGGCCCGCTGATCAGCCGCGGCCAGTGGGACCGCGTCCGTGCCTACGTGCCCGACGACGCCCCCGTGGCGTTCCGCGGCTCGGCCCCCGACGGTCCGGGGTTCTGGTTCCCGCCGACGGTTCTGGCGCCGGTCGACCCGAAGGCGCCCGCCGTGACGGAGGAGATCTTCGGCCCGGTCGTCGCCGTGGTCCCGTTCGCCGACGAGGACGACGCCGTCCGGATGGCCAACGAGGGCGAGTACGGGCTGTCCGGCTCCATCTGGACCCGCGACCTCGGTCGGGCGCTGCGCGTCTCCCGCGGGATCGAGGCCGGGAACCTGTCGGTCAACAGCAACTCGTCGGTGCGCTACTCCACGCCGTTCGGCGGCTTCAAGCAGTCCGGCCTCGGCCGCGAGCTCGGGCCGGACGCGCTGCACTCGTTCACCGACGAGAAGAACGTCTTCATCGCGACGGAGGAGTAGGCGTGAGCGCAGCGGGCCGCGGGAGCGAACTGACGACGTCAGTGGCTGGATCGACGGTGCGGCGGCTGGTCGACCGGGTCGCTGTGGTGACCGGCGGGGCGAGCGGCATCGGGCTGGCGACGGCCCGCCGGTTCGCGTCGGAGGGTGCCCGCGTGGTCGTCGGCGACGTCGACCCGGAGAGCGGCAAGGCCGCGGCGGAGGAGGTCGGCGGGCTGTTCGTGCAGGTCGACGTCACCTCCCCCGAGCAGGTCGACGCGCTCTTCGCCGCCGCGGTCGACACCTACGGCGGGCTGGACATCGCCTTCAACAACGCCGGCATCTCCCCTCCGGACGACGACTCCATCCTGGTCACCGGGCTCGATGCCTGGCGTCGCGTGCAGGAGGTGAACCTGACCTCGGTCTACCTCTGCTGCAAGGCGGCGATCCCCCACATGCAGGCCCGCGGCCGCGGTTCGATCATCAACACCGCGTCGTTCGTGGCCCGGATGGGGGCGGCGACGTCGCAGATCTCCTACACGGCGTCCAAGGGCGGCGTGCTGGCGATGTCCCGGGAGCTGGGGGTGCAGTTCGCGCGCGAGGGCATCCGGGTCAACGCGCTGTCGCCGGGGCCGGTCAACACCCCCCTGCTGCAGGAGCTCTTCGCCAAGGACCCCGAACGGGCCGCGCGGCGCCTGGTGCACATCCCGGTCGGCCGGTTCGCCGAGCCGCAGGAGATCGCCGCCGCCGTCGCCTTCCTGGCGTCGGACGACTCCTCGTTCATCACGGCGTCGGAGTTCCTGGTCGACGGCGGGATCAGCGGCGCCTACGTGACGCCGCTCTGACACCCTGCCTCTGACACCGGGCCTCGGACACCGGGCCTCTGACGCCGGGCCTCAGATGCTGCGCCAGCGGCCTTCGGTGGCGTTGCCCGCCGGGCGGGACTCGAAGACGTTGCCCTCGGTCGGCGGCACGTCGTCGTTCGCCACCGCCATGAGGGTCAGGAGCGGCCCGACCAGGAGGTCGTAGACGCCCGGCACCAGGCGGAAGCCGGCGGTGATCAGCGGGTTGAACAGCCCGGCCTGCACCACGCGCCGCGGCCGGTCCACGGTGGACAGCACCGCGCGCGCCACCCGCTGCGGGGAGTACACCGGCGGCGGTGGCCGGCCGGTGCTGCCCATCGACGTCGCGGCCTGGAAGTAGATGGGCGTGTCGACGCCGCCCGGCTGGACGAGCGAGATCGAGATGCCCGGCTCGTCGCGGACCTCCTGCTGCAGGGTGCGCACCAGCCCGAGCTGCCCCCACTTCGCCGCGACGTAGCTGCCCATCAGCGGCGCCGCGACGTTGCCGAGCAGCGAATTCACCACCACCAGGTGCCCGGCCCGCTGCTCCCGGAAGACCGGCAGCACGACGCGGGCCAGATTGGCGGTGCCGTGCAGCGAGGTGTCGACGACCCGCTGGAAGGTCTCCCGCGGAACGTCCTCGATCCGTCCGTACGCCATGACCGCGGCGGAGTGGACGACCAGGTCGAGCCGGCCGAAGCGTTCCACCGCCGTGCCCACCGCGCCGCGGAGCCCGGCCTCGTCGAGCACGTCCGCCGGGCAGACCAGCGCCTCGGCGGCGCCGGCCGCGCGCACCTCGCGGGCGGCCTCCTCGAGCGCCTGACGGCCACGCGCCACGAGGAGCACTCGCGCACCTCGCTCCCCCAGCGCCAGTGCGCTCGCGCGACCGATGCCGCTGGAGGCGCCGGTGATCAGGGCGGTCGGCGGTCCGGGCTGGTCGGGCGGTACGGGCACTGGTTGCACTCCTGGGGCGCGCGGACGGGCCGTCGACCCGATCGACTTCGGCGACCACCTCGCGCTACCCGGCCGCCGGAGCAGTCATGCAGGTGGTGCACAACCGATCCCGTCGAGGGAGCGGAGCAGCCAGCCGGGCCCGGCCACCGGGGTGCCGGTCGGCAACCGGGCGCGCAGGCCACGGTCGGCCGTGACGACGAGCAACGGCGTGCCCGCCGCCACCAGCCCGGCGGCGCGGGCCGCGAGCGCGTCGTCCCCGCTGCCCGACGAGCGCTCGACCTCGACGCCCTCGGGTGCCCGTACGTCACGCGCCTGCCCCTCGACGACGGCGACCACGCGGTCGCACCGCAGGCTGCTCCCGTCCGGGGCGGTCAGCGTGCGACCGGGCAGCGTGCCCAGCCGGGCCAGCAATCGACCGGTGGCGCCGGCACGGTCCCGCCACCAGCCGTCCGGGCGGGAGCCGACGACATTGGCCGCATCGACCAGCAGGAGCGTCATGGTCCCCCGTCCGGGTGGTTGTCGTCATCCGGACCGGTGAGCGTCCGTGCCGGCCGGTTTGCCGCTGTGCACCACGGACACCACGGCCCGGATCCCAGGCGGATCGCTTGACCCACCGGCACCCAGGAGACCACGCATGGCCGACACCGAGCACACCCGGCACGACGGTTCCCAGCAGACGGCCCGCGAGGCTGCGCCGGCTGAGCGCACCGCCCCGCTCCGCACCGACGGCGCCACCGCCACGCCCACCACCGCGTCGCCTGCCACCGCCTCGGTCGCCGATGCCCGCGCCGCAGTGGCCGCGCAGCGGGCCGTGTTCGGTGGGGTGAAGGGAGGCGCGGCGTTCTTCGGCTGGCTGTCGGCGAACGGGCTGGCCGTCCTGCTGACCGCGCTGCTGTCGGCGGCCGGGGTGGCCCTGGGCCTCGCGCAGGGCATCGACAGCTCCGACGAGGCCGTCGAGCAGGCGGAGACGCTGGGCCTCGGTGGCGGGATCGCCGTCCTCGTCGTCCTCTTCCTCGCCTACCTCGCCGGCGGCTACGTCGCCGGGCGGATGGCCCGCTTCGACGGCGCCCGGCAGGGCATCGCGGTCTGGCTGATCGGCCTCGCCGTGGTCCTCGTCCTCGCGGGTCTCGGCGCCATCCTCGGCGCCCAGTACAACGTGCTGCAGGACCTCAACCTGCCGCGCATCCCGATCGACGAGGGCACGGCCACCACCGCCGGGATCGTCACGCTGGTGGCCCTCCTGGTGGTCACGCTGCTGGGCGCGCTGATCGGCGGGAAGCTCGGCGAGCGCTATCACCGCAAGGTCGACCGCGCCGGCTTCGCCGCCTGAGCACGGGGTCCTTTATCTACGCTGCGGAGCATGTGCCGGAACATCCGCCCACTGTCCAACTTCGAGCCGCCGGCGACCGACGACGAGGTCCAGGCCGCGGCCCTGCAGTACGTGCGCAAGATCAGCGGGGCCACGAAGCCGTCCCGGGCCAACGCGGAGGCGTTCGAGCGCGCCGTGGCGGAGGTCGCCGCGGCCTCCGCGCGGCTGCTGGACTCCCTGGTCACCACCGCGCCACCCAAGGACCGGGAGATCGAGGCCGCGAAGGCGCGCGAGCGGGCGGCGTTGCGCTACGGCACGTGAGCCCGGCGGTCGATTGCGCACAACGGGCATGGCTCCGCGGGCTGGAGGGTAGGGGCGACGGACCCCACACCGACCGAGGAGTTCCGTCATGGCCCGCAACACCCTGTCCCGTTCCCTGCACGACCTGGGCCTGTCCGCCTGGTTCGGCGGCACGCTCGCCAACGCCGTCGCCCTGAACGCCGCCGCCGGTGAGGCGGGCAGCGACGCGGCCACCGGCCGGGTCGCCAACGCCGGCTGGGACCGCTGGACCCCGGTGAACGCGGCCGCCATCGGCGCCCACCTGATCGGCAGCGTCGGTCAGCTGCGGGCCAACAAGCAGCGGGTCGCCGCCCAGCAGGGCGTCGCCGGGATGTCGACGCTCAAGACGCTGCTCACCGCCGCCGCGCTCGGCGCCACCGCCTACAGCCGGGTGCTCGGGCAGAAGATCTCCTCCGCCGAGAACCCGCCGTCGAAGCGGGGCACCAAGCCCAGCCGGCGCACCAAGGCGCTGGCTCCCGACGTGGCCGCCGCCCAGCAGCAGCTGGACACCCTGCAGTGGGTCATCCCCGCCCTGACCGGCGCCATCGTGGCCATCAGCTCCTACGCGGGCGAGCAGCAGCGCCCGAGCGAGGTCGCGCAGGGCATCTCAGCCTCGACCCCGACCGCCTGAGCCCCCGTAAACCCGAGGACGGAGGTCCCGTGACCCGGACAACCAGCCACCCGCGCTCGGAGGCGGCCGGTGCCACCCGGTGCCCCGACTGCGCCGACGGGTTGGGCAAGCCCCGACCGGTGAAGCCGGGCTCGTTCCGCGAGCGCATGCACAGCAGTCCCAGCCTGCTGCTGCCGTGGCGGATCGGGGTGTTCGTCGTCGGCCTGCTGTTCGTGCTGCTCGGCATCGCGCTGACCGCCCTGCCGGGCCCGCTCACCATCCCGCCGGTGCTGATCGGTCTGTGGATCTGGTCGAGCGAGTTCCTCTGGGCGGCGCGGTTCTTCGCCATCTTCAAGCGCAAGGCGCAGGACGCCTGGAAGCACGCCAAGCAGCACCCGGTCTCCTCGGCGGCGGTGACCATCGGCGGCCTGGCGGCCGCCGGCGTCGCTTTCTGGGCGGTCGGGCACTACCAGCTGGTGGACCAGGCCAAGGCGGCCCTCGGGATCTGACGGCGTCGACATGTCACCGGATCGACCGGTCGACACGTCGCTGACGGGCCGAGGGACCACGTCGGCTAGAACTGCTGCATGAGTGCCAGCACCACCGACCCGTTCGTCCTCCGCCGGGCGCCGTTCGCCGAGCTGACCCCGTTCGAGGTGTACGCCCTGTGCCGGCTCCGGGTGGACGTCTTCGTCGTAGAGCAGGAGTGCCCGTACCCCGAGCTCGACGGCCGCGACGTCGAGCCCAGCACGGTGCACCTCTGGCTGGAGTCCGACGGCGAGGTGGCCGCCACGATCCGCGTGCTCGACGACGGCGCGACGAGGGCGATCGGGCGGGTGGCGACGGCAGCGCAGTTCCGCGGCCGGGGGCTCGCCGCCCGCCTGATGCACGAGGGCATCGCGCTGTGCGCGGGGTTCCCCGTCACGCTGGGCGCGCAGGCCCACCTGCAGGGCTGGTACGAGGGGTTCGGCTTCCGGCTCAGCGGTCCCGGTTACGTGGAGGACGGCATCCCGCACGTGCCCATGCGGCGGGAACCGGCCTGACCCGTCACTACCGTTCGGCTGCCGGTCGCGCCACGCCTCGCAGCCCGGGCAGCACGCCGTCGCTCTTGTGCACGTGACTGGACCACACCGGCTCCGGATGGGTGTCCCGGCCGGCCGCCACGTCCTCGGCGGTGCGCAGCTTCGCCACCTTGTGCACCAGGACGCCGAACCCCACCTTGGCCACGACGTCGGCCGCGGAGTACGCCACCTGCATCGCCGTGAACCAGGCCGGGGTGACGTCGGCGAACACCGGCACCGCGTACACCAGCGGGTAGACGCCGAAGCTGGCCAGCAGGACGGTGGTCGCGTTGCGCAGGCTGGCCGCTGCCTCCGCCCCCATCGAGGGGAGCGACCGCCGGACGGCGCCGATGAGGGCGACGTAGAGGTAGACGAAGAAGACCGTGCTGACGAGCCCCCAGACCACCAGCGCCGTCCGGTCCCGACCCTCGGCCAGGACCTGCGACCCGAGGTAGCCGGTCACGACCATGAGGAACGCCGCGGCCATCGTCCGGAACCGCAGCGCACGGGCCGCGGCCCCGGCCACCGAGCAGACGGCCAGCAGCTCCACGGTGAGCAGCGGCACCGTGACCGACCAGTCGATGTAGCGGGTCGCCTCCGAGGTGCGGGCCTCCTCGTTCGGCACGTACACCTCGCCCTGGAGGGAGAAACCGCTGTCCCAGTCCAGGTACAGGATCAGGTAGGCCACCGCCGCGACGCCCGCGAGGCACAACCCGGCCAGCGCCGAGGGCCGGTACCGGACCGATACCTCGTCCTTGCTGTTCCACGCATAGAGGACGTACGCGAGCAGGGCGAAGCCGGCGCCGAGCAGCGCGAACTGGACGACGTCGTAGAGGCCCAGCGACATGGTCTGCAGCTCGGGCGTCGGCGAGTCCATGCCCGCGCCCTACCCGTGCTGCTTGGGCACAACCGATGCGGCTCGCGGCCCCTTGCCACGCCTCCCGAGATCGTGACGCACCCCGCGCGGCCGTCCGTCGTGCCAGCCGCGGGCTGGTGCGGACGACGCCCTCGTCTGAGCCGGGACCGACGATGAGACGGCTAACGGTTAGATCTCTAAACTGCGGCCATGACCCCCACGGACGAGCCGGTCAACATGCTCGTGGGCCGGGTCGCCAAGCAGCTGAGCCGGTCGTTCGACGACATCCTCGTCGCTGCCGGCGGCTCCACTCCGGTCTGGCAGGTGCTCCGCGCCCTGACGTCCGGTGACCACCGCACGCAGGCCGACCTGGCCGGCGCGATCGGCGTCCGGCAACCGACCCTCACCCACCACCTCGACGGGATGGAGCGGGCCGGTCTCGTCCACCGCGAGCGGGCGGACACCAACCGCCGAGCGCAACACGTCACCGTGACGGAATCGGGAAGGCAGCTGTTCCTCCGGCTGCGTCGTGCCGCTGCCTCCTTCGACGGCCGGCTGCGCGCCGGGCTGGCGGACGCGGACGTCGCCGAGCTGCGCCGCCTGCTCGACCAGCTGGCGGAGAACGCCCTGCCGGATTGACGCGATCATGCGTCCAGCCGGGGACCGCAGGCGGCGGCACGGTCGCGCAGCAGCGCCCGCTCCCGCTCGTTGCGGGTGAGGGCCGCGGCGCGCTCGAACTCCTCCCGCGCCTCGTCCCGTCGTCCCAACTGCTCGAGCAGGTCGCCCCGGACCGTGGGCAGCAGGTGGTAGCCCTGCAGCGCCGGCTCGCCGGCCAGCGCGTCGACGAGCTCCAGGCCGGCGCCCGCCCCGTAGGCGCGGGACACCGCCACCGCACGGTTGAGCTCCACGACCGGCGAGCGGGTGAGCTCCGCGAGCGCCTCGTAGAGTGCCGCGATGCGCGCCCAGTCGGTCTCCTCGACGCTGACCGCACGCGCGTGGCAGGCGGCGATCGCCGCCTGCAGCCCGTACGGGCCGAGCGCGGCGCCCGAGTCCTCGGCGCGCCGAAGGGCGGCGAGACCGCGGCCGATGAGGACGCGGTCCCAGGCCGTGCGGTCCTGGTCGGCGAGGGTGACCGCCTGGCCGTCGGCGCCGATGCGCGCGGCCAGCCGGGAGGCCTGGATCTCCATCAGCGCCACCAGCCCGTGCACCTCCGCCTCCTCCGGCACCAGGCCGGCGAGGATCCGCCCCAGCCGCGTCGCCTCCTGGCAGAGCGCCGGCCGGACGAGGTCCTCCCCCGCCGTCGCCGAGTAGCCCTCGTTGAAGATCAGGTAGAGCACCTCGAGGACGGAGGCGATCCGGGCGGTGAACTCCGGACCCGACGGTGTCTCGAACGGCACGCGCGCGGCGGTGAGGGTGCGTTTGGCCCGGACGATCCGCTGAGCCAGCGTCTTCTCGGGCACGAGGAACGCCCGGGCGATCTCCTCGGTGGTCAGACCGCCCACCAGCCGCAGTGTCAGGGCCACCCGCGCCTCGCGGGAGAGCACCGGGTGGCAGGAGATGAACACCAGCCGCAGGACGTCGTCCTCGACGACCTCGTCCAGCGCCGCGGCCCAGTCCTCCTCGACGGCCTCCCGGGTCACCAGGTCCCGGCCGAGCTCCTCGGTCTTCCGGACCAGGTTCTGCGACCTGCGGAAGGAGTCGATCGCCCGGTGCTTGGCGATCGCCATGAGCCACGCACCGGGCTTCGCCGGGACCCCCGTCCCGGGCCACTGCTCGAGCGCGGCGACGAGGGCGTCCTGGGCGAGCTCCTCGGCCAGGCCGACGTCGCCGGTGACGCGGGTCAGCGCACCCACGATGCGGGCGGACTCCATGCGCCAGACGGCGTCGACGACGCGGTGCAGGTCTGCCGTCGACGCCGTCCGGGCCGGAGGGGTGGTCACGCCCCGCGGTTCTCGGCGAGCGTGCCGCGCAGCTGGTTCTCCTGCTCCTGCAGGTCGGGCGTGAAAGCCTCGCCGAAGTCCTCGGCGGTGGAGAAGGGGCGGATCTCCAGCTCACCGCCGCGGAACGGCGCCTTCTTCGCCCACTCGATGGCCTCCTCGCGGGAGGACACCTCGAACACCCAGTAGCCGGAGACCAGCTCCTTGGTCTCGGCGAACGGGCCGTCGATGACGCTGGCGTTGCCGTCCTGGTCGAACCGCACGCGGGCGCCGTGGGAGCTGGGGCGCAGGCCGTCGCCGTCGAGCAGGATGCCGGCCTTCACCAGCTCCTCGTTGTAGGCGCCCATCGCCTCGAGCATGTCGCGGGACGGCAGCGCGCCCTGCTCGCTCTCCTCGGTCGCCTTGACGATCACCATGAAACGCATCGCTAGCTCTCCTTCGTCGAGTCCATCGGGTGAGTGGAGGCCGGTCGTCGTGTCCGGCGTGGACCCCGCTCTACTGACACGTCGAACGGCCATCGCGGGAATCGACACGTCGGCCGAGAATTTTTCCAGAAGCGTGGTGCCGGGGCCTCCGGTGCCGGACCCGGACGCACGAGTGCCCCGCCGGCGGGACCGGCGGGGCACTCGACGGGCGGGTGCGGGATCAGACGGGCTCGCTGCAGTAGACGGTGCCCGGCTCGGTCTCCAGCTCACCGATCCAGAGCGCGACCTCCCACGTGGCGAACTTCTGGCAGACCTCGTCGACCGACGCGGCCTCCTCGAAGTCCGGCCACGTCAGCTCCTCGCCATGGATGCCCACGACCTTGTACTCGGCCTCCTCGGCCCCGCAGTCGACGGCCTCGAAGCTCGTCTCGCCCTGCATCTGGACGCAGTCGCCGACCTCGGGCTCGCCGGCGCCGAACCAGCCGGTCAGCGAACCGAGACCGACGACGCCGGCCGCGAGCACCGCGCCGCCGATGGGCAGCCACTTCTTGGCGCCACTCTGCTGCGGCGCAGCGCCGGGCGCCCCACCCTGCGGCGGCGCCCAGGCGCCGTCGGGGGTACCCGGCTGGGCGGCCGGCGCGTCGGGGTCGGAGGGGTGGGTCATGAGAACTCCTGTGCGTGTTCCGGAAGTGGTGCGATCGACGCAGATCATCACCGACCGAGGCGCCGACCAGGGCAGACGCGACCGGGGCGGGACGACGGAGCGGTCACGATGCGTTCCGCGGGACCCGGACGCCCCACCGACCCCTCCCGCGTGGCCGGCGGCGCCGCGGGTAGGAGGCGCGCATGACTGACGACGGTGCGGTGGGCGGGTTCGCGGAACGACTCGGTGCGCGGGCGGAGGTCGCCGACGACGGCTCGGCCCGGCTCTCCTTCACCGCGCGGGAGGAGCACCTCAACCAGGCAGGCACCCTGCACGGCGGGGTCCTGGCCACCCTGGTGGACACCGCGATGGGCGCGGCGGTCCGGTCCACCACCGACGACGACGTGCCCGCGACCAGTCAGCTCACCGTCACCTACCTCCGTCCGGGAACGCCCGGCGACCTCGCCGTCACCGCCCGCGTGCGGACCCGCGGAGAGCACCTGACCGTCTGCGAGGCCGACGTGGAGCAGGAGGGAAAGAGCCTCGTGCACGCCGTCGCCACCTTCGCCCTCCTGCACTCCTGAGAGTCCCCGGGCGAGACATCGCCCCGTCCCCTGGGTGCATGCGCGGGGACATGGACCCGTGCGGGGGACGCGGGGGCTGGCGCGCCTGAGTAACGTCAGGGACACCACCACATCTCTGCCCTCTGGGAGGCACCCCGTCGCTACGTGGCCAGGACGCTGCGCCGAAGCTCCGCTGGGCTGCCCCTGTCGGGGCGACCAGACCATCCACGAGGAACGGTCCAAGGAGATCAGCGAGGCGCACGCCGCGGCGCAGCAGTTCGTGGAGTGCCCCGAGTGCGGGGCGGCCACCAGCCCGCTGAGCATCGTCAGCTGGGGTCACTGCCGCGCGTGCCGGACGGCCCAGTCGCGGGAGATGTACCCCCTGCGCTGGTGAGCCGCCCGTTTGCGCGAAGGGGCATGATCACAGCATGACCACAGCAACCTGGAACGGAACCGTCATCGCGGAGTCCGACGACATCGTGACCGTCGAGGGCAACGCCTACTTCCCCCGGAACGCGGTGCGCGAGGACGTGCTGCGTCCCTCGGAGACCAACAGCGTCTGCCCCTGGAAGGGCACGGCTTCCTACTTCGACCTCGAGGTCGACGGACAGCTGAACAAGGACGCCGCCTGGTATTACCCGACCCCGAAGGACGCGGCCCAGGAGATCACCGGCCGCGTGGCGTTCTGGAAGGGCGTCGAGGTCCGCTAGCGAGCGGGACGGGCGCCGGCCAGCTCGCGGGCGGCCGCGGCTGCGTCGTCGTCCAGCTGACGGGTGATCGCCTCCTGGAAGGCGTCGTAGACCTCGTCGGGCGACATGCCCAGTGCAGCGCCGATCTGATTCCAGTCGGCGCCCCCACGGAGGGCGGCGCGGATGCCGATGACCTGGCTGTCGTGCGCCTTGCGGGAGACCACCTCGCCCAGGGCGAGGAGCTCAAGCGCCTCGTAGGTGTCCAGCGACGTGTCGATGGTCCTGAGCGAGCTCCAGTCGTCCTCGCCCGCCTCGTGCACGGTGTTGAGCGTGGTGTCGCCGTTGTCGCGGCGGCTGAGGAAGTCCAAGCGGGTCGCGGCCGTGGGGAGCGAGAACTCCGCTTCGAGGGTCTCGGGGGTGATGCTCATGCCTGAAGACTTCCCCGTCCGCCTCGGCGCGCCAAACTCCCACCCCACGTGACCCCAGATACCCCGCGGTATCCCAGCGGGGCGCTACGGAGCGGACCCGGGCGCACACGCGGAAGGGTCCGCACCTCAGACGAGGTGCAGACCCTTCCGTGCTGCTGTCGACCCCGGCCCGGGGCCGCTGTCAGCTGGTGACGCCCACGGCCTCCTTCGCCAGCGCGGCCAGCTGGGTCTGGGCGGCGCTGGCCACGTTCGCCCGGTTCTTGTGGGCCTCCTCGTAGGCGATGACCACGCGGATCTCGCGGGCCTCACGGAGGTCCTTGATCGCCTTCACGGCGTCGCCGGCCGAGAGGTTGTCGTAGTTCGCGATCGGCAACTCGGTGGCCGAGACGTCGCCGAGCTCCTCGCGGGCGGACCGGGCAGCCTTGGCGGCGTCCTTGTTGCCCTCGCGATCGGCGACCTGCTCGGCGCGGCGCAGCGTGGCGCTGCGGCCGGCGACCAGGGTCTCGCGGACGGCGCCGGTCAGCGCCGCGGCGCGGTCGGTGACGGCGGAGAACCGGTCGGAGGTCTCCTCACCGGCGTGCCGGACCGTGTCGACGGCGTTGTTGACCGTGTTGGCCCAGAAGCGGACGGGGGCGTTGACCGCGCGGGCCACACCGCCGGCGACCTTCTGCACCGGGGTGGGCACGAGCGCGACGGGGCCGCCCATGGCCTCCTCGGCGAGGACGACGGTCAGCCACTCGACGGTCGCCTTGTGCGCCTCGATCAGCTTCTCGGCGAGCTGGCGGACCTTGGTCTGGCCGGCCTGGTCGGCGAGGACCTTCACGTAGGTGGCGCGGTCGAGCAGCTGGTGCTCGAGCGCGAGGTCGGTGAGCAGGGCCTCCTCGAAGGGAGCGGCCTGCTCGAACGTGGCCTTGAGCGTGGCCGACAGCCGACCGAGCGCAGGGGTGACGACGTCCGGGACACCGCCGACGGCGCGCAGCTGCTCGGTGATCTCGAACGAGCGGGCGGCGGCGTTGTCGGCGTTCTGGGTCAGCTCCCGGCGGACGGCGTCGGTGCGGGCCTGGGAGATGCGGGTGCGTGCGACCTGCTCCTCGGTCTGCGTGAGCAGGACGAGGGCGCGCAGCTGGTTGATGAGCTTGCTGTTGTTGTCGGTCATGACGAAGGAACAACTCCAAGGAATCGGGGATGACCTGACGGTCTTGTCCATGCCCCGCAGATCCGGAGTGCTAACTCCTGCAAGCGTATTGCTAGCAGTGAGCCCCGTCACGGCCCGTCCCGGGCCCGGCGGGGTCAGGTCGCGGGGGGTCGGTACTCCCCTGCCACGTCGAGGACGACGCCGAGCGCGCGCAGCTCCGCCTCGAACATCGGCTCGGCGTCGTCCAGGGCGAACCGCAGGTGCCCGAAGACCTCCATGCAGACCATTCCGTACAGCCGGATCCAGCAGGAGAGGAACACCGACATGACGCCGAGCGGGAGGGCCACCGGGAGCTTGGCGCACCACGCCTGCAACTGATCCCGGAGGGCCGGGTCGAGGTCGTCCTCGTCGGGAACGGGGAAGCCCTGCTCGAGGTAGATCCGCCCGACCAGCTCGGCGAAGACCCCGCCGAAGCGCCGCCCGGCCACCTGCGGGGGCCGCTCACCGTCTCCGTGCAGCTTTCCCGGCTCGATCACGCGCTCGGCCGCGCTGCCGAAGAGGAGGCCGAACTCGGCGTGGTGGGTCGTCGCCCACCGACGGAACGCGCGGGCGACCAGGAGCAGCTGGTACCCCGGCGAGGGCGGGTCGGCCGCGTCCCGGACCGCCTCCAGGACGTCGGTGAGCTCGTCGTAGAGGTCGGCGACGACGTGCTCGACGAGGTCCTCGCGGCTGTCGAAGTAGCGGTAGAGCGCCGGCGCCGTCATGCCCATCTGGCGCGCGACCGCGCGCAGGGCCAGGCCGTCGACCCCCTGCTCGACGAGCACCGTGCGGGCCGTCTCCTTGATCTCGCGCACCGTGTCGGCGCGCTGGCGATCGCGGCGGCTCAGCGGTTCCGCCGGCAGTTCGTTCATCGTTCCTCGGCAATCCTCTTGACATGCGTGAACACCGTTAGCACAGTGAGCACCGTTCGCTAACACCGTTCACTGCTGACCCGACGCTAGCACTGGAGACGCCATGTTCGAGGCCCTCGGCCGGGTGATGTACCGCCGTCGTCGCTGGGTGGTCGCCCTCGCCCTCGCGTTCGTCGCCTTCGCCGGGGTGTGGGGCACCGGCGTCTTCGGGGCGATGACCGGCGGCGGGTTCGAGGACCCCGGCAGCGAGAGCTCGCTGGCCGGCGAGCTCGCCGAGCGCGAGCTCGGCCGCGGCGGCGGCGACGTCGTGGTCCTGTACTCCAGCGACCGGCTCACCGTCGACGACCCGGCCTACGCCCAGGCGGTCGAGGCGAGCCTGGCCGGGCTGCCGCGCGACGTGGTCGAGGAGGCGGTCACGTTCTTCGGCACCGGCTCCCCGCAGCTGGTCAGCGAGGACCGCACCGCCACCTACGCGCTGCTCACCCTCGCCGGCGACGAGGACCAGCGCACGGCGGGCCTGGAGGCGATCGAGGACGACCTGACCGCGCCGGGCCTGGAGACGCAGCTCGGCGGCGGGACGACGATCAACCGCGACATCAACGAGCGGGTGAGCGCCGACATCGCGCGCGCCGAGACCATCTCGCTGCCGATCCTCGCGGTCCTGCTCGTGGTCATCTTCGGCAGCCTCGCGGCGGCCGGGCTGCCGCTGGCCATCGGGGTGGTGGCGATCCTGGGCTCGTTCGCCGCGCTGCGCGGGTTCTCGATGGTCACCGACGTCTCGATCTTCGCGGTCAACGTCGTCACGATCACCGGCCTGGGTCTGGCGATCGACTACGGCCTGTTCATGGTCAGCCGGTTCCGCGAGGAGATCGGGCGCCAGCCGGACACCGAGACCGCGCTGGCCCGCACGATGGCCACCGCGGGCCGCACGGTCGCCGTCTCCGGGGTCACGGTCGCCATCTCGTTGGCCGGGCTGCTGATCTTCCCGCAGGTCTTCCTGCGCTCGATGGGCTTCGGCGGCATGAGCGCGGTCCTGATCGCGATGCTCGCGGCCCTCACCCTGCTGCCGGCGCTCCTGGCGATGCTCTGGCCGAAGGTCGACGCGCTGTCGGTGCGGCCGTGGCTGCGCCGGGTGTTCCGCCGCCGCGAACGGGTGGTCGACCACCGGGACGGTACGGAGCACGGTGCCTGGGCGCGGATCGCCCGCAGCGTGATGCGCCGCCCGGTCATGTACACCGTCGTCGTCACCGTCGTCCTCGTGACGCTGGCGCTGCCGTTCCTGCGGGTGCAGTTCGGCGGCATCGACGAGCGGGCGCTGCCCGAAGGCACCGAGAGCCGGGTGGTGTCGGAGCGGCTGGACGAGGAGTTCCCGGCGAGCGAGCGCGGCCCGATCGACGCGGTCGTCACGCTCCCCGACGCCGTCGACTCCCCGGCCGGCGCCGCCGCGCTGCAGGCCTACGTCGACGAGGTGGCGGCGATCCCGGGAGTGGCGGGCGCGGCCGTCTCCGACGCGGCCGGGAGCACCGCGCGGGTGGACGTCGCCTACGCCGGCGACCCGCTGTCCACCGACGCCCGCGACCTGGTCGACGAGATCCGTGCCGTCCCCGTGCCCGAGGGCGGCGCGGCGCTGGTCGGCGGACAGACGGCGATCCTGGTGGACCTGCTGGACAGCCTCGCGTCGCTGCTGCCGTGGATGGCGCTGTTCGTGGTGGCGACGACGTTCGTGCTGCTGTTCCTGGCCTTCGGCTCGCTCGTGCTGCCGGTCAAGGCGGTGGTGATGAACGTGCTGTCGCTGGGCGCCTCGTTCGGCGCGCTGGTCTGGATCTTCCAGGACGGCAACCTGTCCGGGTTCCTCGACTTCACCCCCACGGGATTCGTGGAGGCGACCCAGCCGATCCTCGTGCTGGCCATCGTCTTCGGGCTCTCGATGGACTACGAGGTGTTCCTGATGTCGCGGATCCGGGAGGAGTACGACCGGACCGGCGACAACACGACGGCGGTGGCGACGGGCCTGCAGCGGACCGGCGGGATCATCACCAGCGCCGCGCTGCTGCTGCTCGTGGTGATCGGTGCGTTCTCGCTGTCGGGGATCACCTTCATCAAGATGATCGGGGTCGCGATGCTGATCGCGATCGTGATCGACGCGACCGTCGTCCGGATCCTGCTCGTGCCGGCGACGATGCGGCTGCTCGGCCGCGCCAACTGGTGGGCGCCGGGACCGCTGGGCCGGCTCTACCGGCGCTACGGCATCCGCGAGAGCGACGGCATCGGCGCGAGCGGCGGCGACCCGGCGGCCGAGCGCAGGCCGGAGCTCGCCGGCACCCGCTGAGCGGGCCGGGGACCCCCTGGACGGGGGTCCCCGGCAGGCACGGTCAGACCACGGCCGCCGTCTCGTCCTCGACGGGGAGCCGGGGGTGCACCCGGAACCGGAGGACCGGCTGGGTGTCGTCGTCGGAGAGGTGGCGGGGCGCCAGCCTGACCCGGCGGGCCGGGAGCGGGGACGGCGGCAGCAGCTTCCCGCAGCCGACGCAGTACCGGCCGCGCTGCTCGACGGCGCTGCAGTGCGTGCACGTCATGGTGCCTCCTCGAACTCCGACGTCCCCCGCGGGGTCGAACCGCTGCGACCATCGCAGGTGAGGACGACGGATCTGGACGGCTCCCGCCCCGTGGGACGACCTGTAATCCGACCGTCACCTATCCGCTCGGCCGGCGTCGGCGATCATCGCCCTCGGGCGATGGTGTGCGAACCTGGGCCGTCATGGCGGAGCTGCTGAGCGACGGACGCGCACCGAGGGCCCGCCTGCGGGAGCTGATGAGCGGTCCGGCACCCCTCGTCGCGCCCGGCGCCTACGACGCCCTGAGCGCCCGGCTGATCGAGCAGGCCGGCTTCGACGCCGTCTACATGACCGGCTTCGGAACGACGGCGTCACTGATCGGCCGGCCCGACGTCGGGCTGCTCAGCGGAGCCGAGATGGTCGACAACGCCCGCCGGATCGTCTCCGCCGTCGACGTGCCGGTCATCGCCGACGCGGACACCGGCTACGGCAACGCGATCAACGTCGTCCGCACGGTGCAGCTCTACGAGCAGGCCGGCGTCGCCGGGATCCAGCTCGAGGACCAGGTGATGCCCAAGAAGTGCGGGCACATGAGCGGCAAGCTGCTGATCGAGACCGACGAGATGGTCGGCAAGGTCCGGGCCGCCGTCCAGGCGCGGCGCGACCCCGACCTGCTGATCATCGCCCGCACCGACGCGGTCGCCGTCACGGGGACCGACGACGCCATCGCCCGCGCGCGGGCCTTCGCCGACGCGGGTGCCGACGTCCTGTTCGTCGAGGCCCCCACCTCCGAGGCCGACGTCGAGCACGTGGCCACCGAGCTGCGCGGCGTGGCCCCGCTGGTCTTCAACTGGGCCGAGGGTGGGAAGACGCCGGCGCTGTCGCTGGAGCGGATCGCCGAGCTGGGGTTCTCCCTGGTGATCTACCCGATCGGCACGCTGCTGGCCGCGACCGCGGGGATCCGATCGCTGCTGGCCGCGCTGAGGAGCGACGGTGTGCCGACGGCGGCCCTCGGCGCCCTGCCGACCTTCGACCAGTTCACCGACCTCGTCGGCCTGCCGGAGGTGCAGCGGCTCGAGCGACGGTTCTCCGGTTCCTGATCCTCAGACGAGGGTCGTCCGCGTCTGCCCCACGCTCCGCCAATGCGCATTGAGCGCGTTGTTGGTCTGGACGAACCAGATGAACGGGCCCACGAGGACGAGCATCCCGGGGAAGAACCAGAGCGCGGTGAGCGCGGTGACCGGCTTCTCCCGGCCGCGCCGCTCGTGGAGCAGGCCCACCTCGTGGCTGAGCAGGAACGGGCTGACGATGCCGAAGACGATCGCGATGACCAGCGCCAGCACGCCACCCAGGCCCTCCCCGGTGTGCCGCCGCATCTCCTCGTGGGTCTGGAAGTAGTAGACGAAGCCCCAGATCCCCAGCGTGACGAGGAACAGCACGATGATCATCCCGGTCGGGCGGAGCTGCCCGATCGGCCCCTGTGGCCGGCCGTACCCGGCGTAGCCGGGAACCGGCGGCATCGGCCGGTCGTCCTGCCCGTGCCTCGGCCGCGGGAAGCCCGGCGGAGGAGCGGGGTAGCCGTACGGCGCGCCCCCGGCCGGCTGCCCGGCGTCCGGGGGTGGCGGCTCCTGCGGTGTGATCATCGGCTGTCCTCCCGGCCTTCTCGTGGCAGGAGCCATGCTCCCCCGCCGACGCCCGCCCAGGAGCCCCTTCCGGCGCGGGGAGTGCTACACCTCAGGGATGACTCGGTGGCGTCGTGCGGCTGCCGTGCTGGCTGCGGCGGGCCTCGTCCTCGCCCTCAGCGGCTGCCCGGTCGGCCAGGAGGACCGAGCACCCGAGCCGACACCGACGGCGGCAGACCCCGGACCGGTCCGCCCGACCGACCCGTCGACGGACCTGCCGGGCTATCCCGGGCCCCCGACCGGCGGACCTCCGAGCGCGGGCCCGGCGACGCAGGTGCGGGCGGCGATCGACCTGACGGCGGCGACCCCGGGCACCTTCGCCCGCGTGGTCTCGGCCGTCGCCGTGCCCGACGGCGGTGCCTACGCCCTGCTCGCGCCCGCGGACCGGGCTCTGCCCCAGTCCCTGGTGACGCTGCGGGGTGACGCCATCGCGGGGACCGTCACCCTGCCGCGGGTGGCGGACGTGTGGGACATGCACGTGGCCGAGGACGGCTCGGTGCTCGTCGTCGGCGACCTCGGGGCCGAGGGGCTCGGGCTGCGGGCCGTCGACCCGGCCACGGGCGCTGTCCGGACGGCGGTGCTGCTCGCCGCGAGCGACGACGTCCGATCCTCGACCGGACGGTCGGCGCTGGACGCGGGGTCGGGACGGCTGCACCTGGTGCTGAGCACGGTGACCGACGCCGGCGTCCGCGAGGCGCTGCTGGCGGTGGACGTCGCGACCGGACGGGTCGTCGGCGAGCGCGACCTGGCCGACGACGTCGCGGCGAGCTCCGCCTACCCGATGGGCGACCAGCTCGCCGGTCTCCTCCCCCGGCCGGCCGGTGGCGTGACCCTGGTGTTCGACGCCTCCCCCACGGAGGTGCCCCAGAACCGGATCCCGACGCTGCTCCGGTACGACGCCGACCTCCAGCCGGCCGGCGGCGCGGCGCGGGTGACCGGGTTGTCGGAGGGGGCGGAGACCCAGTCGGTCACCGGAGCCGCCGACGGCACCGTGTTCCTGCTCGTCACGGTGGAGGCCGGCTCGTGGCTGCTCGCGGTGCCCGACGGCGGCGGGGCCGGCCCGCTGCTGGCGGAGCTGGCCGACCGCGTCTACGGCTACGCGCTCGTGGTGGACCCGGCTCAGGTCTGGGCGGTGCTGCCCGCGCCGATCGGCGTGCGCGCGGTCGACCTCACGACGGGCGAGGCGCTCCTGCCGGAGGGGCTGGGGTGCTACCACCGGCTCGACGTCCGGGCCCTGCTCCCCGCGCCGACCGGGGCACTGGCCATCGGGGAGTGCGACTCCCCGCGCGAGGACACCCAGTTCCTGTGGTTCCTCACGCCCTGACGGGGGTGAGGCCTTCCCGGACGGCGCTCGTCAGCGGGCGCCGACGCTCCGCCAGTAGCCGCTGAGCGCCCGGTTGGTCAGCACGAACCAGACGACCGGGCCGATCAGGATCAGGATGCCGGGGAAGAACCACAGCCCGGTGAGGGCGCTGACCGGCCTGCGCTGACCGCGACGCTCGTAGAGGCGGCCCACCTCGTGGCTGAGCAGGAACGGGGAGGCCATCCAGAAGACGACGGCCAGCACCAGCGCCAGGACACCGCCGATCCCCTCGCCGGTGTGCCGCTTCATCTCGTCGTGGGTCTGGAAGAAGTAGACGTAGCCCCAGATGCCGACGGTGACGGTGAACAGCAGCAGCTGCAGCCCGGTGCCGCGCACCTGGCCGACCGCGCCCCGGTTCCAGACCGGCGCCGGCAGCCAGGACACCGGGCGCTGCACGGGCGGCGCGTACTGCGGTGGCGGGGCGACGGGCCGCGGTCCGGGCAGATCGGTGAACAGCTGGTCGAGGTCGGCGTACGTCACCGCGGCGAATGCCTGCTCGAGGCGCCGGTCGTACTCCGCGTCGTCCAGCCGTCCCTCGGCCCACGCGGCGCCGATCCGCGCCGCGGCGTCCTGCCGCTCGGCGTCGGAGACCCGGAGGTGGCGTGCCGTGGTCATGCCCGATGGTCGCACGGCTGCGGCCGTTGTGGAACGGCTCCGGACGGAGCCTCAGCGCAGCCGCGCCGCCATGACGTCCTGCGGCGAGGTCGGGCGCAGCTCGTCGAAGAAGTCGGGCAGGCCGAGGCCGCTCGCGGCCGTCTTCAGCTGCCGCAGCTCCGCGGTGGTGAGGATGGCGTTCTCCAGCGCGCCGGCCCGCAGGTGGCCGAGCACCCGGCCGTGCAGGGCGACCACCTGGTCGCCGCTGATGCCGGCAGAGGCCGCCAGGCGCGCCAGCAGCTGCCCCTCCCCGCCCAGGATCCGGCCGTCGGCCAGGGCGGCGGCGAGGGCGTCGACGTAGCGCTGGGAGTCGGCGTTCGGGGCGTCCACGACCGCCCGCGGCAGCCGGGCGGTCATCGACGGGAGCCAGCCTCCGGTGGCGCGGCGTGGCTCCCCGGGGCGGGTCCGTGGCCCGGCCGCCGTGTGCAGCTGCGGCATCGGCCGGGTCCCGGTCAGGTAGCGCGGGGGCTCACCGTGCAGCGCGAGCATCCGCGGCAGCAGCACCGCTCCGGTGCGGGCGTCGGCGAGCGCGGAGTGCACGCCGGCGACCGGCAGGCCCAGGACGCGGGCCAGCGTGTCCAGTCGCTGGTCCGGGGCCCGCAGGGTGGTCCGGGCGAGCCAGCGCGAGCACAGCGCCGGGTTCAGCGGCAGCGTCACGCCGATCCGCGCGAGCTCGGCGGCGAGGAACCGCTCGACGAACGCCGCGTTGTGCGCGACGACGACGGCGCCGTCGAGCCGGGCCAGCACGTCGCCGGCGACGTCGGCGAACGTGGGGGCGCCCAGCACCTCGCTGGTGGAGATCCCGTGCACGAACGCCGGTCCGACGTCGCGACCCGGGTCGAGCAGGGTGTCGTACTCGTCCAGGACGCGGCCCGAGGCGTCCACGCGGACCACCGCGATCTCGACGATGCGGTCACCCGCGGCGGGCGAGAGGCCGGTCGTCTCGATGGCGACGACGGCGAACGGCGCGTCGACCGGGAAGCCGGGGCCGTCCCCGCCGTACTGGAACAGGCGCCCGCGCACGCCCGGCCCGGCGAAGGGGACCGGGCCCTCGGGCTCGACCTCGTCGGCCGGCCGGCGGGGACCGGGGACGGCGCGAGCGGGGGTCGCGGCCTGCCGTCGCCGGCTCGCCCGGCGGCTGGAGGCCCGCTCGACCAGGAACAGCGCGACCAGCAGCGCCGACCCGCCGACCACCGACGCACCGACCAGCACCTCGATCGGGACCCCGAACATGCACCCTCCCGTCGTCGCGGCTCGCGGAGAGCCGGCGACAGCATCGGGCCTGGTCGGCACGCACAGGTGTCAGGAAGGCGCGGACGCGCCGCAGGAGTCACAGCCGTCGCGGGCGTCCCGGGACGAGGTCGCGCAGCCGGCCCAACGCGCCCCGCACGGGTGCGTCCGGTGCGTCCGGGCCAGGTTCCTCCCACGCGCCGGGCAGCGGGAGCTCGAGGGCGGCGCCACGGCGGGCCAGCGGCCGGCGCAGCGGCTGGGCGAAGTCGACGCCGCCGTGCACCTCGACCGTGACGCCGTCCAGGCGCACCCGCTCGGCCAGCTGCGCGACGACCCACTCCCCCCAGGCGGTCCGGTAACCGGCGGACCGGTCGCCGATCTGCGCGGCCACGGGGCTGACGACGTCGCCCGCGTCGAGCAGCCCGTGCACAGTGCTGAGCACGAACCACGGCAGCCGGGCGCGGACGGCGGCGTCGCGGGCGCGGGCGAAGCCGGGGCTGAGGAACAAGTCGGCGGCCGGCGCCGGTTCGGTCGCCGTCGCGCCCGAGGAACCGATCAGGACCAGCCGGCTCCCGAGCTCGGCCGGGGTCTCCTCCGCGTGCGCCCCGCGGTGGCGGACGTAGCGGCCCCGCTCGACCCGGTGCAGCAGCGGAGGGCGGTCCGTGGGCGGATGCCCGGCGTTGTCGGTCACCAGCTGGATCTGGGCGGCGATCGAGGAGACGCCGACGTCGGGGCGGCGTGCGCTGACCCAGTTGAGCAGCGCGGCGCGGCTGAACGGCTCGGGCAGCATGGCCGCCCCGTCGGCGATCAGCTCCCCGATCGTGGGCAGCCTTCCGGTGCTCATCGACGGACGCTAACGCCGTCCCGGGATCGCGGAACCGGATCGGACCGAAGACCGCCCCATCAGTGGACACCCCCGGTGGGCGCCGGCTGTGATCCGGGGCAACGAACCGACCCACCCGTCACACCAGCCCCGTCCGTCGGGGAGCATGGCGTGACCGATCGGTCCGCTCCGGTAGACAGGTGACATGGAGAGCACTGCCGACATCCAGGTGGGCGACGTCCTCGCCCCGCGGGCGGCGGTCTCCATCGAGATCACGTCCACCCCCGTCCTCAGCTACGCCCTGGCCCACAACCGGATCCCGGTCGTGTCGCGGCTCGCCCTGACCAACGACGGCGGCCCGGTCCGGGCGGCCGTCGTCCGGCTGGGCATCCGCGACGCCGAGGGTCCGATCGCCCAGACCGTCGAGCTGCTGGCCGACCTCGACGAGGGCCGGACGACGGTCCTCACCGATCTCGGCCTGGTCATGGACGCCGCCGCGATGCTGCACGTCGAGGAGCAGCGGCCCGGCGTCATCGAGGTCGAGGTGCTCACCGACGGTCCGGACGGCGAGCGGCAGGTGCTCGGGGAGAGCAGCCGCGTCGTCCAGGTGCTCGCCGCCCAGCAGTGGCTGGCCACTCCCCTGCCGCTGGCGCTGGAGATGCTCGCCGCCCACGTGCTGCCCAACCACCCGGCGATCACCGCGGTGGTCGGCGAGGCGGCCGGGGTCCTGGAGGAGCGGACCGGCCGCGGCTCGATCCAGGCGTACGCCGACGGGCCGGAGCGGGTCGACGAGATCGTGTCCGCCGTCGCCGCGGTGCTGCAGCGCCGCGGGATCCGCTACAGCGAGCCGCCGACCAGCTGGGCCGACCTCGGCCAGCAGGTGCGCTCGCCGGGCGACGTCCTGACCTGGCGCGTGGGCACGCCGCTGGACACCGCCGTCGTCATGGCGGCCGCGCTGGAGCAGGCCGGCATCCGGCCGCTGCTGTGGCTCGCCGACGGGTCGGCGGCGACCGGCGGGCGGGCCGGGGGCAGCGGGGCCTTCCTCGGCTACTGGCGCGAGGAGCGCAGCGCGGAGAGCGCCGCCACCACCGACGCCGCTCCGCTGGTCAACCTGGTCGACCTCGGCCTGATCGGCCTGGTGGACACCACCCTGCTGACCAGCATGGGCGAGCCCGGTGCCGACCTGCACACCCCGGCCTACACCGGCTGGCTGACCGGTGAGCTCGACCGGATCCTCGGCGTCACCGACGTGCACCGGGCGCGCAAGGACGGCATCTTCCCGCTGCCCGCCCGGGCCCGCGACGAGGACGGCGTCCTGCAGGTCGTGGAGTACCGGCCGGCGCTGCACAGCGCGCCGGCGAAGCCCGTGCCGCCGGTCCCGGCGCCGTCGTCCCGCCCGGAGGCGCCGCCGCGGGTGCAGCAGTGGAAGAACGCGCTGCTCGACCTCAGCCTGCGCAACCGGCTGATCAACTACACCGAGC
Source organism: uncultured Blastococcus sp. (assembly GCA_902805535.1). Taxonomy (GTDB): domain Bacteria; phylum Actinomycetota; class Actinomycetes; order Mycobacteriales; family Geodermatophilaceae; genus Blastococcus_B. Next base: position 41,477 of record CADCTN010000146.1, read on the forward strand.
GCTCCGGGCTGGCGCTGACGATCCCGCCCACGTCGCTGGGCGCGCTGGAGAACTTCGTCCACGACGGGACGCCGATCACCCTGCTGCCGGGCGACCAGCTGGCCGCCGTGCAGGCCGAGCGCGGGATCACCTCGGCGAGGGACCTGCCCCCCGAGCAGCTCACCGCGCTGCTGGTGGAGCGGCGCGAGGTGCACGCCGACGTCACGAGCGGCAACTACCTGCCCAAGCTGCGCAACGTCGCCTACAAGGCGAAGACGGTGCTCGAGGAGACCGGCGCCAACAACCTCTACCTGGCGCTCGGCAGCCTGGTCTGGGAGCTCGACGGCCGGCCGCTGCGCAGCCCGCTCGTCCTCATCCCCGTCGTCCTGGCGCCGCTGGGCGCCACCGGCTCCTACCGGCTGTCGCTCGACGACTCCGGCTCCAGCACGCCCAACTACTGCCTGCTGGAGAAGCTCCGCCAGCTGCACGGCCTGACCGTCCCGACGCTCACCGAGGCCGTCGACGGCACCCTCGACCTCGACGCCGCGTTCGAGGCGATGCGCTCGGCGCTGGTCGGGCACGGGCTGCCCTACCGGGTGGAGTCGACGGCGGACCTGGCGATCCTGCAGTTCGCGAAGTTCCGGTTGTGGAAGGACCTCGACGAGCACTGGTCGGACTTCGCGGACAACCCGCTGGTCTCCCACCTGGTGCACGAGCCGACCGAGGCATTCCAGGACGCGGCCCGCGACACCGCCCCCTACGTCGACCTCGACGAGCTGGCCGCCGAGCTGCCCGCGCCCGCCGACGCCTCGCAGCTGCGGGCCATCGCCGAGGCCACCGCCGGCCGGACGTTCGTCCTCGAGGGCCCACCCGGGACCGGCAAGTCCCAGACCATCACCAACCTGCTCACCCGCGCGGTCGCCGAGGGCAAGCGGGTGCTGTTCGTCGCCGAGAAGCGGGCCGCGCTGGACGTCGTCGCGCGGCGGCTGGACTCGGTCGGCATGGGCATGTTCGCCCTCGACCTGCACGACAAGGGCTCGCGCGCCTCGATGGTGCGGGCGCAGATCCGGCTGGCGCTGGAGCACGCGGTCTCCGTCGACGAGCAGGGCCTGGCCGCCGACGGCGAGTCGCTGCGCTCGGCCCGCCGGATGCTGGCGCGCTACGCCGACCGGCTGCACGCCGAGAACGCCGTCGGGTTGTCGCTGTACTCGGCGCGGACGTCGCAGCTGGCGTCGGGCACCGAGGTGGACCCGCTCCCGGTGCCCATGCCGTTCGTGGCCAACGCCCCGGCCGACGTGCTGCGCTCGGTGCGCGTGGAGCTGGCGCTGCTCCCCGACATCGCCGACCTGACCCGGCCCTCGCCTCGCCACCCGTGGGCCTTCGTCGACTCCCCCGACATCGACCTCCCCGCCACCCGGGCCGCCGCGGCCGAGGTCGACGAGGCCGTGCGGGAGGCGCAGGCGGTCCCCGAGCTGGCCGGCGTGCTGCGTCGGGCGCGGACCGCCGGTGACCTCGACGCCCTCGCGCACGTGCTGAGCGGCCCGCAGATCGGTCTGGACGTCATCGACGAGACCTTCGGTGCCTTCTGGACGGCGGCCACCTCGGCGGTCCTCGGCGAGCTGGCGGCCTTCACCGCCTTCCGCCACCCGGGCCTGGACGTCTGCGCCCCCGAGGTGCTCGCGCTGCCGCTGGCCGAGATCTACGTGGCCGCGCAGACCGCGGCGGCGTCGTCCTGGTGGGGCCGCCGGCGGCGGCTGATCGCCGTCCGCGACCACCTCGAGCCCTACCTGCGCCCCGAGGCGACGGTGCGGCCCAAGGACGTCCCGGCCGTCGTGGAGAACCTCTGGCGGGTGCAGACAGCGGTGCAGGCGATCGCCAGCCGGGCCGGCTCCATCTCCGGCCTCGCGGTGCCCGAGGGCTGGAACCCCTTCCTCGACGGCGAGCTGCTCGCCCGCCAGGTGCAGTGGCTGCGGCAGGCCGGCGCGGCCGTCGACGGTTCCACGACCTTCCACGTCCAGCTCCGCAAGCTCATCGTCGCCGGGCTCCCGTCCGGTCCGGCCGCGGCCGCGGCGGTGACCCGCCTGCGCGACGCCGTCACCCAGCTGATCGCGGCGGGCCGGACCAGCTCCGACCAGCTCGCCGCGTGGGCCGGTGACGACGGCATCGTCTTCCGGTGGTCGATGACCCGGCCCGAGCGCGGGGTGGACAGCCTGATGTCGCTGCGCCGCTGGGTCACCTTCCTGGACACCCTGGAGCCCCTCCGTTTCGCCGGGCTCTTCGACGCCCGCGCCCTGCTGCTGACCGGTGCGATCAAGGCCGACGACGCCGTGCGCGCCCTCGACCACGGCCTGGCGACGGCCTCGGTCACCGAGCGGCTGGACGCCGCCGGGCTGGACATGTTCGACGCCGGGGCGCACGAGAAGGCGATCCGCCGGTTCACCCGCGCCTCCCGGTCGGTGCGCGAGCACCTGACGACGGCGCTGCCCGCGAAGGTCCTGTCCACCCGGCCCTTCGACGCGGCCTCGGGCTCCGGCCAGGTCGGCGCCCTGCAGCGGGAGCTGGCCAAGCAGCGCCGCGGGCTGGGCGTGCGGCAGCTGCTGGCGCAGTACGGCGAGCTGATCACCCAGGTCATGCCGTGCGTGCTGGTGTCGCCGGACTCGGTGGCCCGGTTCTTCCCCGCCGTCTCCGGCCTGTTCGACCTCGTGGTGTTCGACGAGGCCTCGCAGATCCGCGTGGCCGACGCCGTCGGTGCGCTGGGCCGTGCCCGCGCGGCGGTCGTGGTCGGTGACTCCAAGCAGATGCCGCCGACGTCGTTCGCCGAGCCGTCGTCGGTGTCCGACGACGCCGCGGACCTCGCCGAGACCGCCGTGGAGGACGAGGAGTCGATCCTCTCCGAGTGCGTGCAGGCCCGGGTGCCCCGGCAGTGGCTGTCGTGGCACTACCGCAGCCAGGACGAGTCGCTGATCGCGTTCTCCAACGCCCAGTACTACGGCAACCGGCTGTCCTCGTTCCCGGCGCCCACGCACGGGCGGCCCTCGTCGGAGCCCGACGGCCGCGGGGTCTCGCTGGTCCGGGTGCCCGGGACGTTCCACCGATCGGGCGCCGGGCGGCTGCTGCGCACCAACCCGATCGAGGCCAAGGCGATCGTCGCGGAGATCCGCCGGCGCTTCGACGCGGTGCCCAAGTGGGACGGCATCGACGCGGTCCCCTCGATCGGCGTGGTCACCTTCAACGCCCAGCAGCGCGCCTACATCGAGGCGCTGCTGCGCGACGCCGACGACGAGCGGCTGGCCCAGGCGCTGGACCGCGCCGACGGCGAGGGCCTGTTCGTGAAGAACCTGGAGAACGTCCAGGGCGACGAGCGCGACGTCGTCTTCTTCTCCACCGGCTTCTCCCCCAACGCCGCCGGCGACCTGCCGCTGAACTTCGGGCCGCTCAACCGGGTGGGCGGCGAGCGGCGGCTCAACGTCGCGGTGACCCGGGCCCGGCGCCAGGTGGTCGTGTTCTCCTCGTTCGACCCGGAGCAGCTGCGGGCCGAGGAGACGTCGTCGGTCGGCATCAAGCACCTGCGGGCCTACCTCGACATGGCCGCCCAGGGCACCGACGTGCTGCCCCGCGACGCCCGCGCGGCGACCGTGGTGGACCGGCACCGCGAGCAGATCGCGGCCGCCCTGCGCGACCGCGGGCTGGTGGTGCGGACCGACGTCGGCCTCTCGGAGTTCAAGGTCGACCTCGCCGTCGCCCGCGCCGACGACCCGGAGACGCCGCTCATGGCGGTGCTCCTCGACGGCCCCGCGTGGGCCCGCCGCGGCACCGTGGGCGACCGCGACGGCCTGCCGGTCGACGTGCTGGGCGACATGCTGCGCTGGCCGATCGTGGAGCGGGTGTGGCTGCCCTCGTGGCTGGCCGCGCCCGGCGCCGTCGTGGACCGGCTCGTGGAGGCGGTCGAGGCGATGCCGTCGACCCCCGTCGCCCCGGTCATCCAGCTGCCGACCGCGGCGCAGGAGTCGTTCAAGGGCGTCGCCGCCCTGCGGTCCTCGGTGACGGCGTCGGTCGCCGTTCCCGCCGCGCCTGCGCGGCCGGCCCCCGAGGCAGCGCCCGCGCGGAAGCCGTCGGGCCCGGCGGCGATGGACGGCGAGACGCCGTTCGTGCCGTGGCTGCCCAAGCCGGCCGGTGAGAAGTCGCTGCTCGACGAGCTGCCCGCGTCGAAGGCGGCCCGGCCGGTGCGGCGGGTGCTGGCGGCCGGCATCAAGGCCGAGGGCCCGATCCACGTCGACCGGCTGGCCAAGCTGACCGTGAACGCGTTCGGGCTGAACCGGGCCTCGGAGGGCCGCAAGAACACCCTGCTGTCGCTGCTGCCGCCGTCCGCGGTCGTCGGTGACCACCTGTGGCCCGAGGGCGTCTCCCCGGACACCTACACCGGCTTCCGGCGGCAGACCGCGAGCACCGACCGCCCGATCGACCACGTCGCGCCGGAGGAGATCGGCAACGCGATGGCGGCACTGTGCCGGGCGAGCGCCGGGATGATGGCCGAGGAGCTGCTCACCCAGACGGCGGCGATCTTCGGCTACAAGCGCCGCACCCCGGCCATCACGCCCCCGCTCGAGGCGGCGCTGAAGCTGGCCCTCCAGCGCGGCCGCCTGGTCGAGCAGCCCAACGGCCTGCTGACCGTCTGATCCGGCTTCGTCGTCCGATCCGCCCGCCCGCGGACGCGACTGCGCAGTTGTGGTCGCCGTCCCCGGCGTGTCCGCGCGTGTCGGCGACCACAACTGCTCACTCGGCCCCGGCCGGGTAAAGGAGCTGCGCGGTTCCGGTGGTCCCTGTTGACTGCACCGGCTGCGCAGCACCCCTGACCACCTCGGAGCGAATCGAAAGGACGATGGAGAAGATCAACGGACGCCTGCTGAGCTGGGCGTCGATCCTGGAGGACACCACCCGCGAGCAGGCCGAGCGCACCGCCGCGATGCCGTTCATCCACCCGCACCTGGCCCTGATGCCCGACGCCCACCTCGGGATGGGTGCGACCGTCGGCTCGGTCATCCCGACCGACGGCGCGATCATCCCGGCCGCAGTCGGCGTCGACATCGGCTGCGGGATGATCGCCGTCCGCACCCAGTTCACCGCCGAGGACGTCGCCGGGCGCGACCTGGCCGTGCTGCACGGGCAGATCTCGCGGTCCATCCCGCTGTCGGCCGGTGGCCGGAACCAGAAGATCCGGGCGAGCGCGGAGCCGCGGATCGCCGAGCTGCGCGAGCTGCCCGGCGCGTCGCAGGCCGACGCCGCGGTGGCGCACTGGCCGCAGCAGCTGGGCTCGCTGGGCTCGGGCAACCACTTCATCGAGCTCTCGCTCGACGAGGAGGACCGGGTGTGGCTGTTCCTGCACTCCGGCTCGCGCGGTGTCGGCAACAAGCTCGCGCAGAAGCACATCCGGATCGCGCAGGAGCAGTGCCGTCGGCGGCACATCCAGCTGCCCGACCGCGACCTCGCCTACCTGGTGGAGGGGGAGCCTGAGTTCGACGCGTACATCGAGGCGCTGCGGTGGGCGCAGCGGTTCGCCTACCTCAACCGCGAGGAGATGATGGACCGCTGCGTCGACCAGCTGGGCCGTTTCTCGGGCACCGAAGTCGAGCGGGCCGAGACGGTGAACTGCCACCACAACTACACCGAGCGGGAGCGGCACTTCGGCCGCGAGGTGTGGCTGTCGCGGAAGGGTGCGATCTCGGCGCGGGAGGGCGAACCGGGCCTCATCCCCGGGTCGATGGGGACGGCGTCCTACGTCGTCGTCGGCAAGGGGAACGTGCCGTCGCTGATGTCGTCGCCGCACGGCGCGGGCCGGAACTTCTCGCGCTCGGCTGCCCGTAAGCGGTTCACGCGTACGGACCTGGACGCGCGGATGACCGGCATCGCGTGGGGGCACTCGGACGCTTTCCTGGACGAGCACCCCGACGCGTACAAGCCGATCGACCAGGTCATGGCCGACGCCGCCGACCTGGTCGAGGTGCGGCACACGCTGCGCCAGATCGTCAACGTCAAGGGCGACTGATCACCGGTCCGGCGTTCCCCAGCGGAACGCCGGACCGGTGACCGGCTCCTGTCCCACCTGCTCCGTACCGTCCCCACCCACGCACCGAGTCCTGAGGAGAACCGTGTCCACCGCCGACCCGCCGTCCGATCGCGGCGTGCGGCCCGTCGTCCACCTGCACCAGGCGGACGACCTCGCCACCGCGCTGCTGGTGCGCGCCCAGTGGGACGACGGGATGCCCTACCTCCGGACGGCGGAGGTACCGGGGACGATCGACGACCCGCAGCAGTTGCTGCCCGACGGCGTGGTCGTCCGGCTGGACCAGCAGAGCGACCGCGGCGAGCGGACGCTCGTCGCCGGCTCGCCCGACCGGCTCATCAGCCTCGCCGTGGCCGACGGGGTGACGCGGGTGTCGGTCGTCGGCACGGACCTGGCGTCCGTCGAGGCGCTCCTGACGCGGATCTCGGCAGCGGCGAGCGAGCGCGTCGTGGAGGTGGAGGGCTCGCTGCGCATGGGGTTCTGGTCCTACGGCGACGGGTTCGGCCAGATGTCGACGCGGCGGGTGTCCGCTCCGACGTGGTCGGAGGCGTCCGGCAACTACGCGCGACGCACCGCCGACGGGCTGGCGGCGCTGATGCCGCTGACCGGGGTCGACAGCCGGGCCGGGCGCCTGGTCCTGTGGCACGGGGAGCCGGGAACGGGAAAGACCACTGCCGTGCGGGCGCTGAGCCGGGAGTGGGCGGGCTGGTGCCGGCCGCACTACGTCATGGACCCGGAGAAGCTGTTCGCCGAGCCGAACTACCTGCTGGAGGTGGCCGGCGCGCACGGCGACGACGACGAGCGCGACGACGGTCGCTGGCGCCTCGTGGTGGCCGAGGACTGCGACGAGTACCTGCGTACCGACGCCAAGCTCCGCTCGGGCGCCTCGCTGGGCCGGCTGCTCAACCTGTGCGACGGGATCCTGGGGCACGGTCTGAAGGTGCTCGTCCTGCTCACCACGAACGAGGAGGTCGGCCGGCTGCACCCGGCGATCACCCGCCCCGGGCGATGCCTGAGCCAGGTGGAGTTCGAGCCGTTGTCCCCCGCCGAGGCCCGCACCTGGCTCGGCGGTGCGGCGGCCGCCCCGGAGGGGCCGGTCACGCTCGCCTCGCTCTTCGCGCAGCGCGAGCAGCGCGTGGACGTCGGCGACCGTCGGACGCCGGACCTGGGCGGCTACCTCTAGCCGCTCAGGACCGGGCGATGCCCACCAAGGTGACGTCGTCGATGTCGGGCGGGTCGATGGCGGTGAGGACGGCGTCGAGCAGCGCCTGCGGCTCGGCCGGCGCGAGGCGGACGACCTCCCGCAGCGCCTCGAGCCCCGCGGCCAGGCCGTTGCGGCCCCGCTCGACCAGGCCGTCGCTGTAGAGCAGCAGCCGGTCCGCACCGGCCAGCCGCACGCGGGTCTCCCGGTACCCGGCGGCGTCCAGCAGCCCGAGCGCCGGCCCCCGCCCCTCGGCCAGCAGGTGCGTACCCGTCGACGTCACGTGCAGTACCGGCAGGTGACCGGCGTTGGCGACGACGACCTCGCCGGTCGCCGGGTCGAGCTCGACGACGACGGCCGTGGCCATCTCGCCGGGCAGCAGCGCGGCGATGACCTCGTTCAGCCCGTCCAGCGCGACGCCCGGCCCGGACGCGCGCAGCAGGTGGGCCCGCAGCGCGTGGCGCAGCTGCGCGGTGATCGAGGCGGCCGCGAGGCCGTGGCCGGCGACGTCGCCGAGGACGATCGACACCCGGCCACCGGGCAACGGCACCAGGTCGTACCAGTCGCCGCCGACGACGTCCTCGGCGCTGGCCAGGTAGCGGGCGGCGAGGGCGAAACCGGGGACCGTGGGCAGCTCCTCCAGCAACAGCGTGCGCTGCAGGGCCGTGGCCAGGCGGTTGTCCTCCGCTGCCCAGCTCAGCGCCGCGTCGGTGAGGGCGGCCGCGAGCGTGCGGGCGGCGGCCACCTCGTGCTCCCGCCACGGCTGCGCGGTCTCGCGGACGGTCTCGCTCCACGCGTCGAAGGAGCGGCGGGGGCTCAGCCGCGGGCCGTCGTCGGTCTGCGTCGTCTTGGACAGGTGCGGGTTGCCCGCCCAGGCGACCTCGCGCACGGTCTCGGGCCGGAACCAGGCCAGGAAGTCGTCTCCGCCGACGGGCACGACGAGCGCTCCGCTGGCGGTGCCGGCCAGGTCCGCGGCGGAGGGGACGGCGCGGCTGACGGCGTCGGTGACCGGGGCGCCGGCCGCGAGCAGCGCGCTCACCAGCGGACCGACCCGCTCGGCCGGCGGTGTCCGGCCGAGCAGCCGCAGCTGCCGGTTGATCCGCACGGCGACGCCCCCCGCGGGGATCAGGTCCAGCGCGGTCACCGGGCCGTCGGTGAGCACCGCGGCCAGCTCCCGCGGGGTGCGGCCGACGACGGCCGCCAGCTGCGCCTGCCGCTGCGCCACCTCCACCACGCCGCTCTGCTCGCCGGCCGCCACCTTGGTGTGCAGCAGCAGCGACGCCGTCCGGCCGAGGAACTCCGCCGCGGTGCGGTCGGCGTAGGCGGGCCGGTGGGCCCCGGCGTAGTGGTGGCAGGCGATGAGCCCCCACAGCCGGCCACGGTCGATCAGCGAGATCGACATGGAGGCGCGGACGCCCATGTTGGCCAGGTACTCCAGGTGCACCGGCGAGACGCTGCGCAGCATCGCGCCGGAGAGGTCGAGCGGGCGACCGGTCAGCGGGTGGGCGGCCGGCTCGAGCGGGACCCGCCGGTAGGCGGCGTCGGGGATCAGCCGCATCCAGTTCGTGGCGTACAGGGCGCGCGCCTGGGCGGGGATGTCGCTGGCCGGGTAGTGCAGGCCGAAGAACGGCTCGAGGTCCGCGCGGCGGTCCTCGGCGACCACCTCGCCGTTCCACTCGGCGTCGAAGCGGTAGACCATCACGCGGTCGAAGCCGGTGAGGGCACGGACGTCGCGGGCCAGCACCTCGGTGAGGTCGTCGAGGGTCGCGGCCGCCGAGAGCCGCTGGAGCACCGTCGGCAGCCGGCGGTGCCAGGCGGCGCCCGCCTGCTCGGCGCCCGGAACCGGCTCCCACTCGGTGAGCAGCAGCCCGTCGGCGCGGTGCACGACCAGGTCGACCGGCTCTCCGGCGACCTGCACGCGGATCGGGTCGACCTCCGTCAGGCCTTCGGCGAGGCCGTCGGTCAGCCGGGCCAGGTCGGCGTCGCCGAGCACCTGGTCGAGGGCGTCGACCGGGCGGCCGAAGAACCCGGTCGCGTTGGCCGACGCCATGACGACGGCCAGGTCGGGCTCGGTGACGGCGAGCAGCACCCCGTGCGGCTGGACCGCACCCGGGATCGCGATCGGCTCGTCGGCGCAGCGCAGCAGCGCTTCCTCGGGGACGGTGCGGAGGGCGGCGTCGGGCGGGCTGCGGTCGCTCACCGCGGGGAGGTCACGGGCGGGCTTCCCGCTCCGCCGAGGCGGCGGGGATCTCGGCGGCCGACGCCACGATCGGCACCACGGCGCCCAGCTCGAGGAGATCGATCGTGAGCCGCACGGCGCTGTTCTCGTGCGGCGCCACCACGTGCAGGGCGACGCCCGCGGCGGCGGCCTTCCGCGCGACGCGCACGAGCTCGCGGGCCCCGGAGGAGTCCATGAAGGCCGTGGGCGTCAGGTCGAGCACCAGTGATCGTGGCGGCGGGCTCAACTCGCCGTCGACGGCCTGCGCGAGTACCGGAGCGGTCGCCAGGTCCAGCTCACCCCGTACGGTGAGAGCCGGTCGCCCCGCGACCGACCCCCGTTCCATGGCGAACAGCAACGAATCGGCTCCCTCGCAGGCTGCGGCAACTCAGCGCAGCCTAACGGCACCGGTTCCGAGAGGAGGAAGCTGCCATGAAGGTCGACTTCACCGTCCGGCTACCGGTCGACGCGCAGAGCCTCCCCCTGATCCGCGGGCTGGTCCGCCAGACGCTGCAGCACCTCGGTGTCGTCGCCGGTGGCATCGACGAGATCCTGCTGGCGCTGAGCGAGGCGTGCGCGAACGTCGTCCAGCACGCCGGTGAGCACGACGAGTACCAGGTCGACGTCTCGATCGACGACTACGTGTGCCGGGTCAGCGTGCTCGACGACGGCGGCGGCTTCGACGTCGCCGCCGTGAGCGCCGAGCGGCCGCGCTCGCCGCTGGACGGCGGCCGGGGGCTGCTGCTCATGCAGGCACTGGTCGACCGGCTGGCGTTCGTGCAGGACGAGGACGGCCGGCACCGGGTGTTCCTGGAGAAGCGGCTGGTCACCTCCCCGAAGCTCCGGCTGCTGCCGACCTGACCCGACCTCCGGTGCTCCCTGCGGGTGTCGGCGAGGATGTCCCCGTGACGACCGACGCCGCCGCGTTCCGCACCGAGGTCCAGGAGGCCGGTCGCCGGCTGGCCGGGATCGCCGAGCGGACGCCGCTGCAGCGCAACGCCCGGCTCTCGGCCCTGACCGGTGCCGACGTCTGGCTCAAGCGGGAGGACCTGCAGGTCGGCCGCTCCTACAAGATCCGCGGCGCCTACAACACGATCAGCCGGCTCTCCCCCGATGCCCGCGCCGCCGGCGTCGTCTGCGCGAGCGCCGGGAACCACGGGCAGGGCGTGGCGTACGCGTGCCGGGCGCTGCAGGTGCGCGGGCGCGTCTTCGTGCCCGGGACGACGCCGCGGCAGAAGCGCGAGCGGATCGCCTCGCTCGGCGGCGACATGGTGGAGCTGGTGGTGGTCGGCGACTCCTACGACGAGGCGGCCGCCGCCGCGCTGGCCCACGCGCTCGGGTCCGGCGCCACGCTGGTGCCGGCGTTCGACGCGCTGCCCACGGTGACGGGTCAGGCGACGGTCGCGGTCGAGATCCTCGAGCAGCTCGGGTCGGCTCCGGACGTCGTCGTCCTGCCGGTCGGCGGTGGCGGGCTGCTCGCCGGCTGCGGGACCTGGCTGCGCACCGCCGCCCCCGGCACCCGGCTGGTGGGCGTGGAGCCCGCGGGTGCGGCGAACATGGCCGCCGCCCTGGCCGCCGGTGAGCCGGTCGAGCTGCCGGAGATGGACACGTTCGTCGACGGCGCCGCCGTCCGCCTGGCCGGGGCGCTCACCTATCCCCTGATCCGCGACTCCGGTGCCGAGCTGCTCGCCGTCCCCGAGGGGCAGATCTGCACCGAGATGCTGGAGCTGTACCAGACCGACGGCATCATCGCCGAGCCTGCCGGGGCGCTGTCACCGGCGGCGGTCAGCGGCGGGCTGGTCACCGTCGAGCCCGGCCAGACCGTCGTCTGCCTGCTCTCCGGCGGCAACAACGACGTGAGCCGGTACGCCGAGGTGGTGGAGCGGTCGCTGGTGCACCGGGGGCTGAAGCACTACTTCCTGGTCGAGTTCCCGCAGGAGCCCGGTGCCCTGCGCCGGTTCCTCGACGAGGTGCTCGGGCCCGACGACGACATCGTGCTGTTCGAGTACATGAAGCGGGACAACCGGGAGACCGGTGCCGCGCTCACCGGCATCGAGTTGGGTACCGCGGCCGGCCTCCCCGGGCTGCTGGAGCGGATCGAGGCCAGCCCGCTGCGGATCCAGCACGTCACGCCGGGGACGACGGCCTACCGGTTCCTGGTGTAGCCGGGCCTCGTTCAGTCCTCGATGACGTCGCGGCTCTGCGCACGCAGCTCCGCCAGGGAATCGAGCATCCCCTGCAGGACCTCCGGGCTGTGCCCCCGCCAGTCGTCGACCTCGCCGACCACCCGCAGCGGGCGGCGGGACCGGTAGGACTGCGTGGGGTTTCCCGGGAACCGCTTGTCGGTCACGTTCGGGTCGTCCTCGAAGGGCCCCAGGGGCTCGACGACGTACACCCGCCCGCGCTCGCCGTTCCCGGCCAGCGCCGTCGCCAGCTCCGCTCCCCAGACGGCCGTCTCCAGGACCGCGGTGAAGTAGACGTTGTTCGACACCCGGCCCGCCTGGAAGTTGGAGCCGCGGCCGGCGACCAGCTCGTCGCCGGGCTCCAGCGCGGACGCCGTCCCGTGGAAGAAGGGTCCCTCGACGTGCGCGCAGTGCTCGTAGGTCACGGGCACGCGCGCCCCGTCGTCGTCCATGTCCGTCGGCTACAGCCAGGCGGGCGGCGGAGGGACGTCACCCTGCAGCCCGGCGGCGTCGGACCGGGTCAGCCAGGCGGCGATCGCGCTCACCGGGCCCTCGACCCGCGTGCCGCCGGAGCCCCAGGTCCGGTCCACGTCGGTCGCGACGACGGTGACGTCGAGGACCTGGTCGCGGGAGGCGAACAGCCCGAGGACGTCGTCGACGAGCGCGGAGGCGAAGTCGGCGGGCAGGTCGGCGAACGACAGCCCGGCCCGCAGGTCGGTGCCGTGCGCCCAGACCTCCTTGGCCCGCATGAACGGCACGACCGACGCCTGGACCGGCACCCCCTGGCCGTTGCGGACCTGCGCCGACCACGCCTCGTCGGGCAGCTCCGCGATCGCCCGCGCCAGGCGCTCGCGGGCGGCGGCGTGGTCGGCCCGGATCTCCGCCGGCGGCCGCGCGGCGGTGGCGTCGATGTCGGCGTCGCGGACCGCCCGCGAGGGGTACATCGGCGTCTCCACGCCGGTGCGCGCCCAGGTGAGCAGGTTGACCAGCGCGTCGGCGTTGCGGGACAGGTGCGCGACGACGTGCGCCCGCGACCAGCCCGGCGGCGCGGCGGCGGCGGCGAGTTCCTCGTCGGTCAGCGCCTGGACGGCGCGGCCGACCACCTCTTCGCCGTCGGTCCACCACTGCCGCTGCTGGTCGGTCACGACGTCGAACCTAGGCGGTCGCGCAGCGTCGGGACGCCCTCCCCGCCCAGGTCGGCGAGGGCGGCCCTGCGGCCGGTGACCGCCAGCAGGAGCGCCTCGGCGCTCCCCCGCACGACCGGACCTCTCCCCTGGGACCAGTCGATGTCGTCCGCCTCGAAGCTCCCGCGCGACGCGAGCATCGCCAGGAGGAACCCCGGGATGCCGACCTCCAGGGGCACGACCAGGTGCCCGACCACCTCGTGCACGGTCCACTCGCCGCACAGGCTCTGCGTCGCCAGCTGCTCGGGCGTCAGGCCCGACACCAGGTCGGCCAGCTCCCGGCGCTCGTCGGCGATCTCCGCGAACGTGTCCACGCGGTCATCGTGGCAGCTGGCATCAGGACGCGCGGCTGCTCAGCAGGGCCAGGACGTCGTCGTAGCGGCCCTCGACCTCGGCGAAGCGCAGGAACCGCACCCGGTCGACGAGGACCTCCTCGACGTCAGGACGCGCCCGAAGGATCTCGAACGTCTCGTTCAGGTACTCCTCCAGCGGCATGGCGCTCTCGTCGTCCCGGTGGCCGGGCATGAGGTCGGTCCGCACCGCCGGCGGCACCAGCTCGACGACCTGCACCGAGCTGCCGGCCAGCTGCACCCGCAGGCTCTCGGTCCACGAGTGGATGGCCGCCTTCGTGGCGTTGTAGGTGGGCGTGGCCGGCAGCGGCACGAACGCCAGCCCGGACGAGACGTTGACGACCGTGGCGTCGTCCTGGCGCAGGAGCAGCGGCAGGAACGCGTTGAGCACCCGGATGGGGCCGAGCAGGTTGGTGGTCACCGTGGCCTCGGCGACGGCGAGGTGGCCGGGATCGCGCAGGTCCTCCGGCAGCATGATCCCGGCCATGTTGACCAGGACGTCGAGCTCCGGGTGGCTGCGGCTGACCGCCTCGTAGGCCGCGGCGATCGAGGCCGGGTCGGCCACGTCGAGCTCGACGGCGCTGATGCCGGGGTGCTCGGCAACGATCGCGTCCAGCAGCTGCTTGCGTCGTCCGGCCACGACGACCGTGTTGCCGGCCGCCGCGAACCGCAGCGCCAGACCCAGGCCGATGCCGGAGGTGCCGCCGGTGAAAAGCATGGTGTTGCCCGTCGTCTTCATGGCTCCACCGTGCGGCTCCTCGTCGCCGGGCGGGAGAGGAGCGGTTGTCCAGGGATCGGCGGTCCCTGGATCCGCGCCGCGCCGGCGCGCAGGATGGCCGGGTGGACCGCGCCCAGCTCGCCGACTTCCTGCGCCGCCGCCGGGAGGCGCTGCGGCCCGGTGACGTCGGCCTGCCCTCCGGGCCGCGGCGGCGGGCGACCGGCCTGCGCCGGGAGGAGGTCGCCGCGCTGACCGGCATGTCGACGGACTACTACGCCCGGCTGGAGCAGCAGCGCGGCCCGCAGCCGTCGGAGCAGATGGTGTCGGCGCTCGCCCGCGGGCTGCGGCTCACCCTCGACGAGCGCGACCACCTGTTCCGGCTGACCGGGCACCACGCGCCGGTCCGCGTACGGCGGTCCGAGCACGTCAGCCCGGCGCTGCTGCGGGTGTTCGACCGGCTGACGGACACGCCGGCGCTGGTCCTGTCCGACCTCGCGGACACCCTCGTGCAGAACCGCATGGCACGGGCCCTGCTGGGCGACGAGACCGGGCACACCGGCCTGGCGCGCAGCGCGTTCTACCGCTGGTTCACCGACCCGGGGGCGCGCAGTCGCTACCCCGAGCGCGACCACGCGCACCAGAGCCGGCTGCAGGCGGCCGGCCTGCGGGCGGCGGTGACGGCGGGTGGCTCCGACGCGCGGGCGACCGAGATCGTGCGCCGTCTGCTGCATGTCAGCCCCGAGTTCGCCGAGGTGTGGGAGCAGCACGAGGTGTCGCGCCGGTTCGACGACCACAAGACGCTCGTCCACCCCGAGCTGGGCGAGATCGAGGTCGACTGCCAGGCGCTGTTCACCGAGAACCAGGCGCAGACCCTGCTCGTGCTGACGGCCGCGCCGGGCACCGCGGACGCCGAGAAGCTGCAGCTGCTGTCGGTGATCGGCGAGCAGCAGTTCACCTCGTGAGGCGGGCTCAGCCGCCCAGCGCCGTCACCATGCTCATGACGGTGCGCATCTGCGGGCCGGCCTTGGTGGCGTAGTCGACGTCCTGCGGGCCGAGGTAGCCCCACCAGTCCCAGCACCCCTTGGGGTTGTAGATGACCGGGCCGCCGTCCGGGCGGGCCTGCGGGTAGAGGACGACCAACCGGTTGGTGTCGGCGTAGGCGTTGAGGCCGGAGTTGCGCGCGAAGGTGTCGCCGATCTGCTCCGCCGTCTGCTGGCAGCCGTGCAGCGCGAGGACGACGGCGCACTCCGCGCCCTTGGCGCAGGCCTCGGGCGTGTAGACGTAGCCGGTGCTGCCCATGCCGATCGCCGGCCCGCCGGATCGGCTGACGTCGCCGTTGCCCGGCTCGGGGGCGACGGCGTACCTGTTCTGGTCGAAGGCGCGCAGCGTGCCGCGCGGCTTCCCGGTGTTGGGCGCGTTCACCGAACCGAGCAGGGTGCGCAGCGAGTCGGCCTGGGCGTCGTAGGGCGAGCAGTTGTTGAGGTACGGCGGGGCCGTCTGCGCGCAGGGCACCGGGCCGAGGGGGCTGATCCAGCCGTGGCCGGCCGCGAGCTCGTTGCGGTAGGTCAGCGGGACGCCGTAGTGGCGGTAGAAGTCGGCCAGGTTGTCCGCGACCGGGCGGACGACGGTCGGGTCCAGCGTGCCGTGGAAGAAGTACGTGGGGCTGTGGGCCAGGTTCGACAACGGGTCGATCCTGCCCTCCTCCTCGTACCGCTCGGTCGTCTCGTAGATCACCGGCATGGGCGTCGGGACGGTGTAGGCGGTGCAGGACTGCAGCGCGACGGCGACGCTGTTCATGGCGCACCAGTAGGGGCCGGCGCTGAAGATCGCGGCGCCCGCGATGCGGCTGGAGTGGGCGACCTGCAGCTGCGTCGCCATGTACCCGCCGGAGGAGATGCCGGCGACGTAGGTGTCGCCGATGTTGAGCCGCGGCAGACCGCCGTCGCCCGGCGCCTGCTTCGGCGCCGCGCCGGCGGGTGTGGTCAGCGCGGCGAGCGCGAGCGCGACAGCGGTGGCGAGGACGGCGAACCGGCGTCCTGCTCGGGACGGACGGGTGCGGGTGCGGGTGCGGGTGACCATCGGTTCTCCCGTGGGCGACATCGAGCACAGGGTGCGACCCGGGTGGGCCGCCGTGGAGAACGAGCCCTACCCGCCGAGGTCACGCCCCAGTCAGCCCTGCGGGCCGGTGGCGTCCGGGGTGCCCGGCGCCCTGCCTTCCGTGCCGCCGTCGCCGTCGCCGTTCACGCGAGAAGAGCCCGTACCGGCTCCCCGGCCAGGAAGGCGGCCACGTCCTCGACCGCGTCCCGGTAGAA
>CADCTN010000146.1:57692-57999 GCA_902805535.1 uncultured Blastococcus sp.
GGGGCAGCGGCTCCTGGTCGTAGACGTCGATGCCGGCGCCGGCGATGCGCCCCTCGCGGAGCACGTCGACCAGTGCCGCCTCCGTCACGATCGGGCCGCGGCTGGTGTTCACGAACACCGCGGTCGGCTTCATGCGGCCGAGGTCGTCGGCGCCGATGAGCCCCCGTGTCCGCTTCGACCACAGCAGGTGGACGGTGACGACGTCGGCGGTCGCGAACAGCTCGTCCTTGTCCACGCGGCGGGCGCCGGCCTCCGCGGCCCGCTCGTCGGTGAGGTTCTGGCTCCACGCGACGACGTCCATCCCGAA
>CADCTN010000147.1 GCA_902805535.1 uncultured Blastococcus sp.
GTCCAGCAGGAACGGCGGCAGCGGGATGACCATCATCACCACCACCAGCACGACGGCCCCTGCCGCGATCAGGTCTGAGTAGCGGCCGGCACGCTTGAGGAAGGACGTCACGCGGGTCTCATCGGCAGGTGGTGCGCCAGGGTTTAGAGGCCCTCGAGCAGCAGGCTGAGCGTGAGGACGATCGCGAGGCAGGGCAGCACGAGGACGACGGCGGCGACGGCGGTCGCGAGACCCAGGGCGAGGCCGTGACTCGCGGGCGCGCGACGGGCCAAGGAGAGCGCGACGGCGAGCGCGCCCGCAAGCGGCGGGAAGAGCCAGGCGGCGGCGCCGAAGGCGTTCGACCCGCCGACGACCCCGAGGGCCGCGAGCGGGGCGAGGACGTGGACCGCGGGGCTCCAGGCCGGGTTGTCGCGCAGGCGGCGTCGGGTTCCGCGGCTGGTCATCGGGAACGGCCGAGGCTAGTGCCCGCCGGCACCGTCAGCCAAGGGCCGTGCGAGGTGGGTGACGACCGCCTCCGGCCGGTCGGTGAGCTGGCGACAGGTGACCCGCATGACGCGGTAGCCGTCGGCCGCGTGGCGCTGGTCGCGGGCGCGGTCGCGCTCGAAGGCGGCCTTGGAGCCGTGGGTGCCGTCGCGCCCGTAGCCGGGGGGAGGTCGGTGTGGCCGACGGCGTAGACGCCACGGTGCAGGAGGTGGAGGGCCCCGGAGCGCACGCGGCGGTCGACGATGTCGGACCCGACCGAAGGCGCACTTCCTTCACTCGATGCCGCAGTTGCGTACAGAGACGCCAACCCCTACGCCACCCGCCGCGCCCCCGCGATCCGGTACACGTAGGCCAGCAGCCCCGCGACCGCCTGGAAGAGCTCCTCCGGGATCATCCGCCCCACCTCGACCGACGCGTGCAGCGACCGCGCCAGCGGCGGCTCGACGACCACCGTCACCCCCGCCGCCTCGGCGACGTCGCGCATCCGGAGCGCCAGGTGGTCCTGGCCCTTCGCGACGCAGATCGGGGCGGGCTGCGCGGAGTCGTACTTCAGCGCCACGGCGTAGTGGGTCGGGTTCATGACGACGACGTCGGCGGTCGGGACCGCGTCCATCATGCGGGCGGTGGCGGCCTGCATCGCGCGGCGTCGCTGGGCGGTCTTGACCTCGGCCGGGACGCCCTGCTGCTTGAACTCGTCCTTGACCTCCTTGACCTCCATCCGGTTCTTCTTTTTT
>CADCTN010000148.1 GCA_902805535.1 uncultured Blastococcus sp.
GGAAGCCGATCAGGGCCAGGTAGCCCAGGCCGAAGGTTCCGAAGGTGACCGGCATCCTCTTCCAGAGGGCACCGAACCGGCGCATGTCCACGGTGTCGTCCATGGCGTGCATGACCGACCCGGCGCCCAGGAACAGCCCGGCCTTGAAGAACCCGTGGGCCAGCAGGTGCGCCAGGCCGGCGACGTAGCCCGCGGGGCCGAGCCCGACGGCCAGGAACATGTAGCCGATCTGGCTGACCGTCGAGTACGCCAGCACCTTCTTGATGTCGTCGTACGCGCAGCCGGCGATGGCCCCGATGAGCAGCGTGAGCGCGCCGATGGCCATGACGACGGTGCGCGCGGTCTCGGTCAGGTCGTAGATGGGCGCCGAGCGGGCGATCAGGTAGACGCCGGCGGTGACCATGGTGGCGGCGTGGATGAGGGCCGAGACGGGGGTCGGGCCCTCCATGGCATCGGGCAGCCACGCCTGCAGCGGGAACTGGCCGGACTTGCCGCACGCGCCCAGCAGGAGCAGCAGCCCGATCGCGGTGATCGTGCCGCCGGCCAGGGTGCCCACGGTGCCGAACACACCGGCGTAGGACGTCGTCCCCAGCTGGGCGAACATCACGAAGATCGCCAGGGCCAGGCCGACGTCACCGACCCGGTTCATGATGAACGCCTTCTTCGCCGCCGTGGCCGCGGCCGGGCGGGTGTACCAGAAGGCGATGAGCAGGTAGGACGCGAGGCCCACGCCCTCCCAGCCCACGTACAGCGCGACGAAGCTGTTGCCCAGGACGAGCAGCAGCATCGCGGCGACGAACAGGTTCAGGTAGGCGAAGAACCGGCGGCGCGCGGGGTCGTGCGCCATGTAGCCGATGGAGTACACGTGGATCAGCGAGCCGACGCCGGTGATCAGCAGAACGAAGATCGCCGACAGCGGGTCGTAGAGCAGCCCCGCCCGCACGTCGAGCTCGCCGGTGGAGATGAAGGTGAAGACGTCGACGTCGGCGGCCTTCTCCTCCAGCCCCGACAGCTGGATCGTGCAGAGCACGGCCAGGACGAAGGCGGCGACGACGGTGGCCGTCCCCAGCAGATGGCCCCAGCGGTCGGTGCGCCGGCCGCCCAGCAGCAACACCGCGGCCCCGGCCAGCGGCAGCGCGATCAGCAGCCAGGAGGCAGCGAGCAGGCCCTCGGCGGGCAGTACGTCCATGACCCGGTCCCCGTCAGTACTTCAGCAGGTTGGCGTCGTCGACCGACGCGGACCGACGCGTCCGGTAGATCGACATGATGATCGCGAGTCCGACGACGACCTCGGCCGCGGCGACGACCATGACGAAGAACGCCATGACCTGCCCGTCGACGGTGCCGGTCGCGCGGGCGAAGGTGACCAGCGTCAGGTTCACCGAGTTGAGCATCAGCTCCACGCACATGAACACGACGATCGCGTTGCGGCGCACGAGGACGCCCACCGCGCCGATCGTGAACAGGATGGCGGCGAGCACCAGGTAGTAGGTGAGCGTCATCGGCCCGTGGTCCGGTCACTGGGCGCGGGGTCCAGCGTGCCCAGCGCGGCGTCGGGCGTGCCGAGCTGCTCACGGCCGGTGGGCCGCGGCATCTGGTCGGGCTCCTCGGGCTCGATGCCGGTCGCCAGGCTGGCCTCCGAGCGGGTGCCGTCGGGCAGGATCGCGGGGACGGCGACCGAGTTCGCGCGGGCGAAGACACCGGGACCGGGCAGGGTCTGCGGGTGCTCGGTGGTCAGGAACCGCGCCCGCGAGAGATCCTTCTGCGTCTGCCGGCTGCCGGGCTCGCGCTCGATGTGCGCCAGGACCATCGCGCCCACCGCGGCGGTGATCAGCAGCGCGCTGGTGACCTCGAAGGCCAGCAGGTAGTCGGTGAACAGCAGCTCCGCGATCGCCGCGATGTTGCCCTGCTCCCCCTCGGCCGCGGCGAGGCCGGTCACGGGGAGGTCCTGCGTGGCGCGCGCGACGCCGGCGCCGACGAGAGCGGCGAAGCCGAGCCCGAGGACGATCGCGGCCACCCGCTGACCCCGCAGCGTCTCGACCACGGAGTCCGAGGAGTCCCGGCCCACCAGCATCAGCACGAAGAGGAAGAGGATCATGATCGCGCCGGTGTAGACGATGATCTGCACGGCGCCCAGGAACGGCGCCCCCTGGACGACGTAGAAGACGCCCAGCGCCAGCATGGTGTTGACCAGCCACAGCGCGGAGTGGATGGCGTTGCGGCTCAGCACCATGCCGAGCGCGCCGGCGAGGGCGATGGGGCCCAGCACCCAGAAGACGACGGTCTCCCCGCCGCTCAGCGTCTCGGTCATGCCCGCTCCGCCTGGACGGGTTCCGCCGGCGACGAGCCCGGAACGCGCAGGTAGTAGTCCTTCTCGTCGTCCCCGAGGCGCATCGGGTGCGGCGGCTGCTCCATGCCGGGCAGCAGCGGAGCCATCAGCTGCTCCTTGGTGTAGATCAGGTCACCGCGGTTGTCGTCGGCCAGCTCGAAGTCGTTGCTCATCGTCAGCGAGCGGGTCGGGCAGGCCTCGATGCACAGCCCGCAGAAGATGCAGCGCAGGTAGTTGATCTGGTACACCGCGCCGTACCGCTCACCGGGCGAGAAGCGGGCGTCCTCGGTGTTGTCGCCGCCCTCGACGTAGATCGCGTCGGCCGGGCAGGCCCACGCGCACAGCTCGCAGCCGACGCACTTCTCCAGGCCGTCCGGGTGCCGGTTGAGCACGTGCCGCCCGTGGTAGCGCGGCTTGGTCACCTTGGGCTCGAACGGGTACTGCTCGGTGGTCACCTTGCGGAACATCTGCGCGAAGGTGACGCCGAACCCCTGCACGGGGGCGGGCAGCAGGCTGTCGCGGACCTTGGGCCGGTTGCGCCCGCCCGCCGACGAGCGCTCGACCTCCCCGCGTGAGCGCCGGACCAGGTCCTGCTCGCCCGGCTTGGGCTCGCGCCCGCGGTTGTCAGACATCGCCGTCCTCCTGGGTGGTGCTGGTGGACCCGCGCCGGCCCGTGCCGACGACGGTGCCGTCGGTGCTCACCGGCTCGCGGCGCAGCCGCGGGGACGGCGGGACGGCGAGGTCCATGGGCGGGATGGGGAAGCCGCCCTCGGCGCGCAGCGGGCCGCCGGTGGGGCGGCGGCGCGGCCCCGCGGGCGGCAGGACCTCGGGCTCGGGATCGGTGGCGTGCACCCCCCCGGCAGTGGCCTCCTCGGCCATGAGCCGGGTGTCCCTGTTCGCCGTCCGGCTGGCGATCGCCAGGCCGATCAGCACGAGCAGCGCGACCGGGACGCCGACGTAGAGCGCGACCTCACCGGTCGACAGGTCGGCCTCGCGGGACACGGTCCGCATGGTGGCCACGACGAGGATCCACAGCAGCGCGGTGGGGACCAGCACCTTCCAGCCGAACCGCATGAACTGGTCGTAGCGCAGGCGGGGCAGCGTGCCGCGGAGCCAGATGAACACGAACAGCGCGACGACGACCTTGAGGAAGAACCAGAGCAACGGCCACCAGCCGGTGTTCGCGCCGTCCCAGATCGAGATCGGCCACGGGGCCCGCCAGCCGCCGAGGAACAACGTCGCGGCGAGCGCGGAGACGGTGACCATGTTGATGTACTCGGCGAGGAAGAAGAGCGCGAACTTCAGCGACGAGTACTCGGTGTGGAACCCGCCGACCAGCTCGCTCTCGGCCTCGGGGAGGTCGAAGGGGGCGCGGTTGGTCTCCCCGACCACCGCGATCACGTAGATGACGAAGGAGACCGGCAGCAGGACCGCGTACCAGCTCGGCCCGGTGAACTCCCAGCCGAAGAAGGACAGCTGGTTGCCGTCGGCCTGGGCCGCCACGATCTCCGAGGTCGACATCGAACCGGCGTAGAGGAAGACCGCGACGATCGACAGCCCCATCGCGATCTCGTAGCTGATCATCTGGGCGGCGCTGCGCAGCCCGCCCAGCAGGGGGTAGGTGGACCCGGAGGCCCAGCCGGCCAGGACGATGCCGTAGATCCCCATCGCCGAGCAGGCGAGGATGATGAGCACCCCGATGGGGGCGTCGGTGAGCTGCAGCGGCGTCCGCTCGCCGAAGATGCTGACCGTCGGCCCCAGGGGGATGACCGAGAAGGCCAGGAACGCCGGGATCGTGGCGATCACGGGGGCCAGGAAGTACACCGGCTTGTCGGCCAGCGCCGGCATGATGTCTTCCTTGAACGCCAGCTTCAGCCCGTCGGCCAGGCTCTGCAGGTAGCCGCGCGGGCCGACCCGGTTGGGGCCGATCCGCTGCTGCATGCGGGCGACGACCTTGCGCTCGAACACGATCGCGAACAGCGTCAGCAGCACCAGGACGACGAAGACGCCGACGATCTTGATCAGGACGATCCACCAGACGTCCTGCCCGAAGTCCTCGAGCGTCGGCTGGTCGGGGCTTGCCCAGAGGTTCACGATGCACCTGCCGGGGAGGTCGGGGCGAGGGACGAGGCAGCACTCAGCCGTACGACGCCACCGGGGCCGGTGCCGAGGTGGGTGCGGACCTCGCTGCCCGGTGACCTCATCGGCAGCCACACGACCTGGTCGGGCATGGCGGTGACGCCGACCGGCAGCGTCACCGAGCCGGTCGCGCCGCTGACGGTGACCCGGTCGCCGTCGACGACGCCGAGACCGGCCGCGGTGCCGGGGCCGATGCGCACCACCGGCTGCCGCGCCGTCCCGGCCAGCTCGGGCTCGTCCCGCTGCAGCGTGCCGACGTCGACCAGCTGCCGCCAGGAGGCGAGCACGGCCTGGTCGGCCCGCAACGACGGCGCCGGCGGCGGCGGGACGTCGAGCCCCGGCAGCTGGGTCCTGTGGCCCTCCACCGGCCTGCGGACGACGCCGAGGGCGGCGAGCTCGGCCCGGGCCGCCTCGGGCGCCGGCAGCCGCAGGTCGACGTCCAGCTCGTCGGCCAGGCCCTGCAGCACGCGGCCGTCGGGCAGCCGCCCGGTGCCGTGCAGGGTGGCGTCGAAGACCCGGGGGCGGCCCTCCCAGTCCAGGAAGGTCCCGGCCTTCTCCGGCGCCGCGGCGACGGGCAGCACGACGTCGGCCCACTCGGTGACCAGGCTCGGGAACATCTCCAGGCTGACCACGAACGAGGCGCTGGCCAGGGCGGTCTCGGCCAGCGCCGGATCGGGCAGGTCGGCGGGGTCGACGCCGCCGACGAGGAGTCCGGGCAGCGCGCCGTCACGGACGGCGGTGAGGATGCCGGTCAGGTCGCGGCCGGGAGCGGCCGGCACCTCCGCGCCCCACAGGGCGGCCACCTCGGCGCGTGCCGTGGCGTCGCCGACGCTGCGGCCGC
>CADCTN010000149.1 GCA_902805535.1 uncultured Blastococcus sp.
AGCGGGAGAGCGACATCCGGCTGGCGCGCCGACCGAGCAACCGCGCCGCTTGACAGTGCGGCACCCCCGGGACCAGCCTGTTCCGGGCGCTGTCCGGCGTCAGCCGACGACGTCCGAGCTGGTCAGACCCGTCCGCACCGCCGCCTTTCCCAGGAGGACCTTTGCCCCCCGGCCACCGCCCGGCTGTCCTGGGAACGGCCGGTGTGAGCCGAGGGATCGGCGGGGCGCTCACCCGCCCGGCGGGGACGGGCCGGCGATGACCGCATCGGCCGCCGGCCGGGCCGGGCCCCGGTGGGATGAGCGCGAGCTCCTGGCCCAGCTGCAGTCCGGTGACGAGGCCCGGTTCCGTCAGCTGGTGACCGACCTGACCCCGGTGCTCACCCGCCTCGCGCGCACCTACACATCCACCGAGGTCGCGGCCCAGGACGCGGTCCAGGACACCTGGTTGGTGGTGATCGACAAGCTGGACACCTTCGAGGGCCGCTCGTCGCTCAAGACCTGGGTCTGCGGGATCCTGGTGCACACGGCCCGCCGCGGCGGCGTCCGGGAGGCCAGGAGCATCCCGTTCAGCAGCGCCTGGCGCGATGACCACGGCCCGGCGGTCGATCCCGACCGCTTCGTCTCCCGGTCGGGCTCGGGCCGGACCGGTGCGTGGTCCGCACCTCCGGTGCGCTGGCACGAGCTGCCCGAGGACCGCCTCTCCGCCAAGGAGCTGCACCGGGTCATCGACACCGCCATCGCGGCCCTGCCGCAGCGTCAGCGCGAGGTCATCACGGCCCGCGACGTGGTCGGCATGGACGGCGCCGAGGTGGCCGCCGTGCTCGGCATCAGCGACGGCAACCAGCGCGTGCTGCTCCACCGGGCCCGCAGCAAGGTCCGCACCGCGATCGAGGAGTACAGCCGCGACGTCGACGGACGACGCTCCCTGGCCGTGGAGAGTCAGTACGATCCCGGCCACGGGGACCACCCACTGGTCCAGCCCACGGGCCGGCGGTCGACGACGCGAGGAGCACCCGGCTCATGAGCCGACCACGGCGCCGCCGGACGGTGGCCTGCCAGCAGCTCGTGGAGATGGTCACCGACTACCTCGAGGGCGGTCTGCGACCAGCGGAGCGGACCGCAATCGAGGAGCATCTCACCGTCTGCGACCACTGCTCGGGCTACGTCGAGCAGGTCCGTCAGATGCTGGTTCTCACCGCCGCCACCCGCGACGAGGACGCCCAGCTCCCGCCGGAGGTGCTCGACAGGCTGACCGCCCGCTTCCGCGGCCGGCACTGACCCGGAGGCCCGCGTTGTTGGGGGCGTCCTGTAACGGGCCCCGCCATCCTCGTACTACATCGACGCCGGGCGCGGTGGTGCGACCGGACGTCGTCGCGGAAGTCGCGCCGGGAACGACCGGATTCGACCGGGTCCGGGTCGCCGGAACCACTCACGAGGAAGAAGCCGACCATGCCACGCAAGGCCCTGCGCCCCGAGGACCCCGACTACCTGCTCGCCCATGCCTTCAACGACCGCGACGTCGCGGCGGTGGAAGCCCTGTACGAGGAGGGTTCGATCACCCGGCAGATCCCCGAGCAGGGCTCGGAGGCGGGGCCCGGCAGTGCTCTGGTGTCCTCGCTGATCGAGGCCGCGGCGGGCAGCGAGCAGCGCATGAACATGGCTGTCCTGCAGGTGACCCAGGTGGGCGACGTGGCCCTGCTGTGCTCCCAGTGGTCGGTCACGGGTAACGCCGCCGACGGAACTCCGATCTCGATCAACCACCGGGGCTGCGAGGTCACCCGCCGTCAGCCCAACGGCGAGTGGAAGTTCGTCATCGATGTCCCCGGCGCTGCCGACGGCTCCATGGACCTGACGTCGATCCCGCCGCTGCCCGAGTACGCGGACTGACCCCGGCAGGCCAGGCGTAGACGGGCCGGGGAGGGACGCCGCTCGCTTCCGAGCCCCGTCCGGCGACGGGCGCCCCGCACGCGCGGGTGCGGGGCGCCCGTCGCAGCCGTCAGGTGTCGAGCAACCGGGCGGCCACGGTGTCGCAGCGGACCAGTTCGACGTCGCCGTAGTCCTGCGCGGCCTGGATCAGGTCGGCGATGACCCGCAGGCGGGACGGGCGTCCGCTGAGGAACGGGTGGCAGGTGATGACGCACAAGCCCCCCGTGCTGCGCATCGCGTCGAGTTCGCCCTGCCAGATCTCGAGGACCTTGGACGGGGCGTCGATGACCTGACCGATGTCGGGCTCGGGGAGGAAGGCGTACTGCTCCCAGTCGTCGAGGCTCCAGTGCACGGGCAGCTCGGCGATCTGTCCGCGCGGATGGTCGATGACGTACGGACGATCGTCGTCCATCAGGCTGCTGTCGTAGGCGACGCCCGCGTCGACGAGCAGGTCCAGGGTGACGGCGGTGAGCTGCCAGTTGGGCGCCCGGTACCCGACCGGGCGGACGCCCAGTGCGGCGAGCGCCTCGAGGTTGGCGCCCAGGTCCTGCTCCTGCTCGGTCTGCGTCATGGTGAGCAGCGATCGGTGCTGATCGCTGTGCAGGGCGATCTCGTGGCCCGCGGCGAGGATCGTCTCGACGGCCCGGGGCCAGCGGCGGGCGCTGTCCCCGGGGACGAAGAAGGTCGCCGGGGTCGCCGTCGACTCCAGCAGTCGCAGGATCCTGGGCAGGCCGACCTGCGGGCCGTACGCCTGGTGCGACATCGCCGACAGGTCGTTCACCGCTGCCGGCATCCGGCCCAGGACGGCGCTCTCGGCGTCGACGTCGAAGGTCAGGGCGAGCGCCGCCGCCTTCCCCCGCCGCCACTCGTCGGTCGCCGGCCGGCGCCAGTCCCGCAGGGAGGGGCCTTGGCCGGCGGTGGTGTCGTGGGGGTTCATGGCGCCTGCCTGGTGGGTGGGTCGGTGCGGCGGAGGAAGTCCATGGTGTTCTGCACGCTGGCCGAGGGGGTGATCATGTCGTCGGTGTACTCCCGGGTGGGGCCGCCGGTTCTGATCTTGGTGGGCCAGTGCGGGTCGGCGAGGGCGCCGCGGCCGATGCTGACCAGGTCGGCCTGGCCGGTGTGCAGCACCTCCTCGGCCAGGGCGGGGTCGTGCAGGCCGCCGTTGACGATGACCGGCACGCCGGTGATGGCGCGGGCCAGTGGGCCCAGGGCGGTGCCGTCGGCGGCCTGTCCGCTCTGGGTCCAGGGCCGGCCCTCACCGGCCAGGTGCAGGTAGTCCGGTGCGGCGGCGGCCACGGTGGTCAGCACCGCGGTGGCCTCGTGCTCATCGCGCCATCGGTGGCGGCTGTCGTTGACCTTGGCCTGGGACAGTCGCAGGCCCACGATCAGGCGCCCGCCGGTGCTGGCGCGGACGGCGGTGAGGACCTGGGCGGCCAGCAGGGCGCGGGCGGCGGGGTTGCCGCCGTAGGCGTCGGTGCGGGTGTTGGTGTAGTCGGTGAGGAACTGGTCGAGCAGGTAGCCGTTGGCGGCGTGGACCTCCACGCCGTCGAAGCCGGCCGCGGCGGCCAGGGCGGCGGAGGCGGCGAAGCCGGCCACGATCTGGTCGATCTGGTCCTGGGTGAGTGCGCTGGGGGTCGGATAGGGGCCTGATCCGCCGTACTCGGCCAGTTTCTGTCCGCGGGGGGTGTGCACGCTGGGGCCCACGGTGGCGGTCAGGAACTGGGAGAGGGCGCCGGCGTGCATGAGCTGGGCGATGATCAGCCCGCCGGCCTGGTGGACGGCGTCGACGACGGCGCGCCAGCCGGCCACCTGGGCGTCGGTGACCAGGGCGGGCTGGTCGGCGTATCCCTGGGCGCCGGGGCCGATCGGGTAGATGCCCTCGGTGATCACCAGGCCGAAGCCGCCGGCGGCGAAGGTCGCGTAGTAGTCGCGCATCTGCTCGGTGGGCACCCCGTCGCCGGTGGTGCTCACCCGCGACATCGGCGCCACGGCCAGCCGGTTGGCCAGCTCCCGCCCGGCCACCTCGATCGGCTGCCACAGGTGCGCGGGCACCACCGGCTCCGAGGGCACGGTGTCCGCCGGGCCGCTCATGCCCGCCCACCGGACGAGCCCGGGATCCAGCGGATCCGGGTGGTGTCGATGCCCGCGGGTGGACGGGCCTCGGGCGGCGTGGTGACGATGTCGTGCACGGCGACCTCCGGTGGGTGGGCTGAGTTCGCGGGTCGGGTGTCCGGTGGACCGCCCTACGTGGTGATATCGGTCCCGTAGGCATGGGCAGGCGTTACAGCCCGGCACGCGGAGGCCGCAGGATCGCCCGAGCTACGGCTCCCGAGGACCGCCGGTGCGGGAAGGGAACGCAGGGCCCTGCGTGCGAGCCGTTCCACCACGGGGCCGTGGTCCTGGCGCCATCTCTCGACCGTCGAGGTCGCCCACTCCGGATGGTCCCGGCTGACGTCGTTCACCCAGTTGGCCACGGAGTCCTGCACGTACCTGGAGATCGTCGGGGCAACACCGTCCAGCAGAGCCGTCGCGTGTCCCGGCTCCTCCTTGAACAGGGCGATGTGCCGGCTCCACACTCCTCGAGGACGCAGCGACTCCACCGCGAAGCGACGCAGCAGCGGGTCATCGAGGCCGGCCACCGGTTCCAGGTGCCGCAGGACGACCAGCGGGTGGGCCACTGCCAGATCCCGCAGGGCCAGCCACGCCCACTCGCGGACGGCGAAGTGGGCGTCCGCGGCGAAGGGGAGCAGCAACTCCACGCGCGGGCCGACCTCCTGGGTCACCAGCACGGTCGCGAAGGCGCCCCAACCTCGGACGGTGTCACTCGACGAGGTGTGCGCCACCTCGGGAGCCGCAGCGCCGAAGTGCTCGAACAGCACGGCCGCGCCGGCCCTCATCCGGTCGAGGAAGCGCGCTGCGCCCAGCCGGGACGCCTCGCCGGAGAGCGCTGGGAACTGGGTCGTCAGAAGCTTCCCCATGTCCAGCGCCATCTCCTCGATGTGGTTGACGCTCGGCGCCCCACCGACGAGCCTGGCCAGCACATCCACGGGAACCAGATCGGGCTGCCTGGCTCCTCGCCGCGCGGCGAAGAGCCGCTGCTCGTCACCGTCCACTCGGGGTTCTCCCGGCGGGCCTGCGGTGGACGGCGCTGGCCCGGATCGCTCCGTTGCGGACGAGGGCCGACGACATGGGCCCGCGGGCGGCGAAGTGCGCGCCCTCGCCCGCGGGCCCATGGCTCATGCGGGGACCGGCAGACCCGCGGTGACTCCGCCGTCGACCGGAACGATCGCGCCGGTGATGAAGGCGGCTCGCGGGGAGGCGAGGAACACGATCATCTCCGCGACGTCGATGGGCTGGGCGATCCGGCCGA
>CADCTN010000150.1 GCA_902805535.1 uncultured Blastococcus sp.
GGCCCGCCCTGCCGGGCGGCCGAGGAGCGGCGGGCCTGGACGCGCCGGCGCAGCGCCTGCACCTCCGGCTCGCGCTCCTTGAGGTCGGCCACGATCGGCGTCGCCAGGACGATCGAGGAGTAGGCGCCGGCCGCGAGGCCGACGAACAGCACCAGGGCGAGGTCCTTGAGGGTGCCCACGCCGAGCAGGCCGGCGCCGACGAACAGCAGGCCGGCCACCGGCAGCAGCGCGATGACCGAGGTGTTGATCGAGCGCATCAGGGTCTGGTTGACCGCCAGGTTGGCCGCCTCGCTCCACGTCATGCGCGCGCTGCGTTCGAGGTCCTTGACGTTCTCGTCGACCTTGTCGAAGACCACCACGGTGTCGTAGAGCGAGAAGCCCAGGATGGTCAGGAAGCCGACCACCGTGGAGGGCGAGACCTCGAATCCGATCAGCGAGTAGACGCCGGCCGTCACGATGATGTCGTGCACCAGCGCGGCCATGGCGCCGATGGCCATCTTGGGCTGGAAGCGCACCGCCAGGAACAGCACGACCGCGACGAGGAACACCACGAGGGCGATCAGCGCCTGGTTGGTGATGTCGCTGCCCCACTCGGCGCTCACCGATTCGGGGCTCACCTCGTTCGGCTGCACGCCGGCCGCCTCGGCGACGGCCGCGACGACTGCCCGCTCGGCGTCGGTGTCCAGGGCGCCGGTGCGCAGCAGGACCGTGTTGCCGCCCACGATCTGCGCGGTGGCCACGTCCGCGCCGGCCTCCTCGGCCGCCGTCCGGACCTCCTCGAGCTGCTGCTCGGTCCCGGGCACCCGGAAGCTGTTGCCGCCCTCGAAGTCGATTCCGAAGTTGAAACCGCGGAAGACCATCGACAGCAGGCAGAGCACCAGCACGACCGCGGTGATCCGGTAGATCAGCCGGCTGTTGCCGACGACGTCCAGACCCGCCTCGCCGTTGTAGAGGCGGTGCCCCAGCCCGCGGAGCCCGCGGCCGGTGCGCGGCGCCGGCGCGTGCGGGCCGTCCTCCTGCGGCAGGCCGGCGTCGGCCAGCGTCTGCTCGTCGGAGATCTGCTCGACGCCGTCGTCCTCGGGGGTGCGGGTCATGACGTGCTCCTGTCTGCGCCGGCGCCCGCCCGGGCGCCGACCAGGTCGCGGTCGCGCAGGGCGGCGGTCCGGGCCGGCCGGCGGGTGTGCTCGACCCGGCCGAGCCCGGACATGCGGCTGCTGCCGAAGGACCGGAGGCGGGACAGCACCGACATCAGCGGGTGGGTGAAGAGGAAGACCACGACCAGGTCCAGGACCGTCGACATGCCCAGGGTGAAGGCGAAGCCCTTCACGTCACCGATCGCCAGCCAGTAGAGGATGGCGGCGGCCAGGAAGCTGACCGCGTCGGCGGAGAGGATCGTGCGGCGGGCGCGGACCCATGCCCGGGGCACCGCCGAGCGGAAGCTGCGGCCCTCCCGGATCTCGTCCTTGATCCGCTCGAAGTACACGACGAACGAGTCCGCGGTGATGCCCAGCGAGACGATGAACCCGGCGATGCCGGCGAGGCTCAGGGTGAATCCGATCTGGCGGCCCAGGAGCACCAGGCAGGCGTAGACCACGACCGCCGACAGCAGCAGGCTGGCGATCATCACCAGGCCGAGGAGCCGGTAGTAGACCAGCGAGTACAGGAAGACCAGCGCGATGCCCAGTGCTCCGGCCAATAGCCCTGCCCGCAGCTGCTCTGAGCCCAGCTCGGTGGAGATCGACTGGGCGGTGGCCTGCGTGAAGCTCAGCGGCAGGGCGCCGTACTTGAGCTGGTTGGCCAGCTCGGTGGCCGACTCCTGGTCGAAGCTGCCCGAGATCTCGGTGCCCCCGGAGATGGCCGAGTTGATCGTCGGCGCCGAGATGACCCGGCCGTCGAGGGTGATGCCGACCGAGCTGCCCACGTTGGCGCCGGTGTAGGACGCCCACGCCGCGGAGCCCGCGGAGTTGAAGTCCAGCTGGACGATCCACTCGCCGGTGCCGGCGCGGGTCCCGGCCGAGGCGTCGGTGACGTCGGTGCCTTCGACGACCGCCTGGCCGAGCAGGTACTTGGCCGTGCCGTCCTCGCTGCAGGTGGCGACGAAGTCGTCGGGCCGGTCGACAGAGCCGGGCGCCTCGGCGTCGCAGGCCAGGGTCGCGTACTCGGCGGTGGCCTGCTCCTGGGTGACCGGCGGCCGAGCCGTGTCGGCCTCGGGGTCGGGAACCGCATCGCCCGACGGCGCGGCGGTTCCGGTCGGCTCAGCAGGGCTCGGCGCAGCCGAGCTGGGTGCGGCCGAGCTGGGCGCGGCCGGGTCGGTGGCCGTCGCGTCGCCGGAAGGGACGGCGCTCTCCGACGTCGCCGGGGTGGCCGGCTCCGGACCCGAGACGACCGGCCGGAAGCGCAGCTGCGCCGTCTGGCCCAGCTCGCGTGCCTGGCCGCCGTCGTCACCCGGGACCGAGATCACGATGTTGGAGTCGCCCTCGGTGACCACCTCGGCCTCGGCGACACCGAGGCCGTTGACCCGCTGCTCGATGATCTGGCGGGCCAGCTCCAGGTCCTCCTGGGCGGGGGCCTGGCCGTCCGGCGTGCGGGCGGCCAGGGTCACCGTCGTCCCGCCGCGCAGGTCGAGGCCGAGCTGGGGCGTGCGGGCGGTGCCGGTGAAGTAGATGAGCCCGTACAGGATCGCGACGATCAGCAGGAAGGCGGCGAAGTACCGGCCTGCCGGCCGGGAGTGGTTGGCCACGGTGATCCCCCGGGTCAGAGCGTGCCGTCGGCCGGCCGTCCGCCGGTCGCGCCGTGGGCGCCGGTGTCGGTTCCCTCGTCGTCGGCGGAGGCGAGCGGCTTGCGGACCTCGAGGATCGCGGGGCGGGCGAAGGTCACCACGACACCCGGGGCGATCTCCAGGTCGACCGTCTGCTCGCCCAGGGCGGCGACCGTGCCGTGCAGCCCGCTGGACGTCATGACCGGGGTGCCGACCGTCAGGGCGTTCTGCAGTTCCTGCGCCCGGGCCTGCATGCGCTTGCGCTGCCGGGCCGGCAGGACGAACAGCATGACCGCCAGCAGGGCCAGGACGATGATCGGGAAGTACTGCTCCACGACAGGTGTGCCTCTCTACCGCGCGTCCAGCTCCGCGGTGGGTGCGGTCCCGGAACGGGACCGCCTCGATTGCGTCGGTCATCTCTGCTGCACGGCGCCATGACAAGCCCAGGGGGCGACCGGACGGGACGCGCACGGCCGCGGCCGGACGAGTTGCGCGCCAGCGACCGGGAGTCTATGCGTCGAACAGGGGCTCTGACGACGCACCCGGGGTGGTCGGTGCGCCGGTTCCCCCGCCGAACGCCCCGCCGGCGCCGCTGATCAGCGCCCCACCGCGGGGCAGCGGGTGCCCGAGGTGGTGCCAGGCCGCCTCCGTGGCCACCCGGCCCCGCGGGGTTCGGGCGAGCAGCCCGGCCCGCACGAGGAAGGGCTCGCACACCTCCTCGACGGTGTTGGGCTCCTCCCCCACGGCGACGGCCAGCGTCGCGACGCCGACGGGGCCACCGCCGAACCGGACGACGAGCGCCTCCAGCACGGCGCGGTCGAGGCGGTCCAGCCCCAGGACGTCGACGTCGTAGAGGGCCAGAGCCGCCTGGGCGACCTCGCGGGTCACCCGGCCGTCGAGCTCGACCTCGGCGTAGTCGCGCACCCGGCGCAGCAGCCGGTTGGCGATGCGGGGTGTGCCGCGGGACCGGCCGGCGATCTCGGCGGACCCGTCCCCGGTCAGCTCGACGCCCAGCAGGTCCGCGCTGCGGCGGAGGACCTGCTGGAGCTCGGCGGGCTCGTAGAACTCCATCTGGCCGACGAAGCCGAACCGGTCGCGCAGCGGCCCGGTGAGCAGGCCCGCCCGCGTGGTGGCGCCGACGAGGGTGAACGGGCTGATCTCCAGCGGGATCGCCGTGGCGCCGGGACCCTTGCCGACGACGACGTCGACCCGGAAGTCCTCCATCGCCATGTAGAGCAGCTCCTCGGCCGGACGGGCGATGCGGTGGATCTCGTCGATGAACAGCACGTCGCCGGGCGCCAGGTTGGAGAGCATCGCGGCGAGGTCACCGGAGCGCTCGATGGCCGGACCGCTGGTGATCTTCACCGAGGTGCCCAGCTCGGACCCGATGATCAGCGCGAGGCTGGTCTTGCCGAGGCCGGGCGGACCCGACAGCAGCACGTGGTCCGGCGGCCGGCCGCGGCGCTTGGCGCCCTCGAGCACCAGCGCCAGCTGCCGGGCGACCTTCGGCTGCCCGATGAAGTCGTGCAGCGAGTGCGGGCGCAGCGCGGACTCGACCACGCGCTCCTCGTCGCCGGCCTGCGGCGAGACCGCCCCATCCCTCTCCGGGGCGGACTTCCCGAGGGCGTCGGCGATCGACCCGGCCAGCGACCGGTCGAACGGCGCGGTCACGGCCGGCCCAGCATCTGCAGCGCCTGGCGCAGCAGCACGGCGACCTCGACGGCCCCGCTGGCGGCGATCTGCTCGTCGGCGACCGGCGCCAGCTGGCCGAGCGCGGTGTCGGCCTCCTTGGCCGACCAGCCGAGACCGACGAGGGCAGACGTCAGCTGGTCACGCCACGGCGCCACCGCGGTGACCGACGGCAGGCCGGCCGGGGCCTCGAGGGAGGTGTCGGTGGTGATCGAGCCGAGCCGGTCGCGCAGCTCCAGGATCAGCCGCTCGGCCCCCTTCTTGCCGACCCCCGGCACCTGCATGAGCGCCTTGACGTCGGCCATCGACACCGCGCGGCGGACCTCGCGCGGCGGGTGGATCGCGAGCACGGCCTGGGCCAGCCGGGGACCCACGCCGTTGGCGGTCTGCAGCAGCTCGAACAGCTGGCGCTCGTCGTCGTCGGCGAAGCCGTAGAGGGTCAGGGAGTCCTCGCGGACGACGAGGCTGGTCGCCAGCCGCGCCGTCTCCCCCACCTGCAGCCGCGCGATCGTGCCGGGTGTGCACTGGACGGCCAGCCCGATGCCGCCGACCTCGACGACCGCGCCGTCCGGCGACACGGCGGCCACGCGGCCGGAGACCGACGCGATCACTTGGCGATCCCCGTCCAGCGGGGCAGCGTGCGCTGCACGACCGGCGCGCCGATGCCGCCGGCGAGCGCGGCGACGCGCAGCCGCTGCTGCGCCGGACCGCGCCAGGCGTGACAGACGGCGAGCGCGAGGGCGTCCGCGGCGTCGGCCGGCTTGGGGGGGGCAGACAGCCCCAGGACCCGGGTGAACC
>CADCTN010000151.1 GCA_902805535.1 uncultured Blastococcus sp.
GGGCCGCGTCGCCACCGACACCGGCAAGCAGGGCCCGTCCTTAACCGGGCGCGCCGGCAGCCGCCCGGGGCTCCTCCACGTCCTCGTGGTCGACGGCCCCGGCACCCGCCACGAGCTGTCCACCGGCCGCAACGTCATCGGCCGCGGCACCGAGGCCGACATCCGCCTCCCCGACACCGGTGTCAGCCGCAAGCACGTCGACGTCGTCCTGAACGGCGGGGCTGCCGTCGTCGAGGACCTGGGCTCGACCAACGGCACGCTGGTCAACGGCCGCCGGGTCAACCGGCACACCCTCTCCGACGGCGACGTCATCCGGATCGGTCACTCGGTGCTGGTCTACCGCCAGGAGGGCCAGTGAGCGGGCTGGCCGTCCCGTGAGCGGGAACCCCGACGTCCGGGCGGTCGCCGCGACGCCGCCCGGCGAGGGCGCGCGGTGAGCGAGATCGTCCTGCAGGTCTTCCGCTTCGGTTTCCTGCTGCTGCTGTGGCTCTTCATCTTCGCCGCCTTCCGCGTGGTGCGCGCCGACCTCTTCGGCGGCCGCACCGGCCGGGTGGCCTCGGTCCCTCCGCGGGCGGCCGCGGCGCCCAGTCGCAAGCGCGGCCAGCGCGGGCCCAAGACGCTCGTCGTCACGGCCGGGCCGCTGACCGGCACGAAGATCACCCTGGGCGACCAGCCGATCCTCATCGGCCGGGCCGACGACTCCACCCTCGTCCTCACCGACGACTTCGCCAGCTCCCGCCACGCGCGGCTGACCAACCGCGGTGGTCAGTGGTACGTGGAGGACCTCGGATCCACCAACGGCACCTACCTGGACCAGCAGCGCGTCCAGGGTCCCCTGCTGGTCGGTCCCGGGCAGCCGATCCGCATCGGGCAGACTGCCCTGGAGCTGCGCACGTGAGACGACGTGCCGGCACTGACCTGAGGACAGCAACCGGGCGCACGCGCCCCCCGAGCGCCAGCGAGGTGGATGCATGAGCCTCGTCCTGAGATACGCGGCGCGCTCGGACCGCGGCCTGATCCGCGGCAACAACCAGGACTCCGTCTACGCCGGCCCGCGCCTGCTGGCCGTGGCCGACGGCATGGGCGGGCACGCCGCCGGTGACGTCGCGAGCAAGGTGGTCATCGCCGCCCTGGAGCACCTGGACGACGACACCCCGTCGGGCGACATGCTCCAGGCGCTGCGCGGCGCAGTCTTCGAAGGTAGCGAGCACCTGCGCGAGGTCATCCGCGAGTCCCCGCAGCTCGAGGGCATGGGGACGACGCTGACCGCCATCCTCTTCGCCGGTGGCCGGCTCGCCCTCTGCCACGTCGGCGACTCCCGCGCCTACCTCGTGCGCGACGGGGTGTTCTCCCAGATCACCCACGACGACACGTTCGTGCAGACGCTGATCGACGACGGCCGGATCACCGCCGAGGAGGCCAACAGCCACCCGCAGCGCTCGCTGCTGCTGCGGGCCCTCAACGGCCAGGAGGTCGAGCCGGACCTGTCCATCCGCGAGGTCCGCGACGGCGACCGGTACCTGCTCTGCTCCGACGGCCTCTCCGGCGTGGTCAGCGAGGAGACCCTCGCCGAGGCGCTCAAGGACCCCGATCCGGAGTCCACGGCCGACCGGCTGATCGAGCTGGCGCTGCGCAGCGGCGGGCCGGACAACATCACCGTGATCGTCGCCGACGTGGTCGAGGACACCGGCGGCCGCGGCCGGCTG
Source organism: uncultured Blastococcus sp. (assembly GCA_902805535.1). GTDB lineage: Bacteria > Actinomycetota > Actinomycetes > Mycobacteriales > Geodermatophilaceae > Blastococcus_B. The sequence continues at coordinate 1,707 of CADCTN010000151.1, forward strand.
GACCCCGTCATCGACGGTGCCGCGGGCGACAACGTCGGCCAGCGCCAGGTCGACGCCCGGTCCGCCGCCGGCCGCGCCGCGCTGGCCGATCCAAAACCCCAGTCCCCGCCCCCACCGACACCGCCGACGGGCGGCGGCTCCTCCGCCCGCCGCCGCCCGCTGCGACTCCTCCTGGTGGCGGTGGCAGTCCTCGTCGTGCTCGTGGCGGGGGCTGTCGGTACGTACGTGTGGGCCCTCGGGCACTGGTTCGTCGGAGTGGACGCCAGCAGCGACGAGGAGCAGGTCGCCGTGTTCCGGGGGCTGGACGTGTCGGTCGCGGGCTTCGACTTCTTCGAGCTGGACCGGGACAGCGGCATGGCGCTCGCCGACCTCACCGCGGCCGCTCGGAGCCGGGTCAGGGGCGGCATCACGGCCGACGGGGCCGCCGACGCCGACCGCATCCTCGACGCCCTCCGGGACCAGCAGCTCCCCCCCTGCCGGTCCACCGGCTCCGTCCAGCCGACCCCGACTCCCGCTCCCGCCCCCGACCCGACGGCGGCTCCGGTGCCGACGGAATCCGTGCCCGGTGACACCAGCCCGTCCCCGGCCACGTCGGCCCGGACGACGGCGCCGTCCGAGCCGGGAGTGGACTGCCGGGAGGGCGGCTGATGGCCGCCCCCCCGACCGACCCGCGGGCGGCCGTCACCGGCACGGACGTGCCCACGCGCCGGGGCACCGAGGCCCTGCTGCTCGCTTTCGCGGTTGCCCTCACCGTCGTCGCCCAGTGCATCGTCGACCTCACCGTCACCGGCTCGCTGCGGCCGGAGATGGCCGGGTTCAGCGCCTGGATCAGCGCGCTGTGGGTGGTGGCCCACCTGGTCATCCGCAGGTGGGCGCCCTACGCCGACCCGCTGCTGCTGCCCGCCGTCGCGCTGCTCGTGGGCCTGGGGCTCACCGTGATCCATCGCCTCGATCTCGCCGCCGAGCAGGTCGACAGCGACATCACCCGCGAGGACGCCCCGGTCCAGCTGATCTGGGCCACCCTCGGTGTGGCCCTGTTCGTCGCGTTCCTGGTGTTCGTCCGTGACCACCGCACGCTCTCGCGCTACGCCTACACGCTGGCGCTCGCCGGGCTGGCCCTGCTGGCGCTGCCCGCCGTGCTGCCCGCCTCGCTGTCGGAGGTCAACGGCGCCAAGATCTGGATCCGGGTGGCCGGCTTCTCCATCCAGCCGGGTGAGTTCGCCAAGATCTGCCTGATCGTCTTCTTCGCCGCCTACCTCGTCGACAAGCGCGACGTCCTGGCGCTGGCCAGCCGCCGGGTCGCCGGCATCGAGCTGCCGCGCGGCCGCGACCTCGGCCCGGTGCTCGTGGCCTGGATCCTGTCGATCCTCGTGCTCGTCTTCGAGCGCGACCTGGGCAGCTCGCTCCTGCTGTTCGGCATCTTCGTGGTGATGCTCTACATCGCCACCGAACGGGCCAGCTGGCTGCTCATCGGCGTCGGCCTGTTCGCCGGCGGCGCCTTCATCGCCTACCACGTCTTCGCACACGTGCAGGCGCGCGTCGACACCTGGCTGGACCCCTTCGCCTACCGGGACGGCGCCGGCTACCAGCTGGTGCAGTCGCTGTTCGGACTGGGCACCGGAGGCATCTTCGGCGCCGGCCTGGGCGGCGGGCGGCCGGATCAGGTGCCGGTGGCCAAGAGCGACTTCATCGCCTCGGCGGTGGGTGAGGAGCTCGGCCTGTTCGGCCTGGTCGCGGTGATCATCGTCTACCTGATCCTGGTCGAGCGCGGCCTGCGGACCTCGCTCGTGGTGCGCGACGCGTTCGGGAAGCTGCTCGCCGCGGGTCTGGCCTTCGCCGTCGCCTGGCAGGTGTTCGTCGTCCTCGGCGGCGTCACCGGCCTGCTGCCCCTCACCGGTCTCACCACCCCCTTCCTGGCCTACGGCGGTTCCTCGCTGGTGGCCAACTTCGTGCTGGTGGCCCTGCTGGTCCGCATCAGCGACGCCGCCCGCCGGCCCGCCACCCCGCAGGCCGTCCCGCCGGTGCGCCTGGGCGAGGCGCCCACCGAGGTGGTCACGCCGTGAACGCTCCGTTGCGCAAGGTCGCGATCAGCGTGCTGGTGCTGTTCACGCTGCTGATCCTGAACGTCAACTACATCCAGGTGGTCCGCTCCGACGAGTTGCGCGGGGACACCGGCAACACCCGGATCCTCGCCGCGGAGTACGACCGGGAGCGCGGCGCCATCGTCGTGGCCGGCAACGCCGTCGCCGAATCGGTGCCCACCGACGGCCGGCTGAAGTACCTGCGCCAGTACCCGCAGGGTGAGTTGTACGCGGCGGTCACCGGGTACCACTCGCTGATCTACGACAACGCGCAGCTCGAGCAGGCAGAGAACGACGTGCTGTCCGGCTCCGACGGTCGCCTGACCCTGCGCCGGCTGGCCGACGTGTTCACCGGGCGCGACCCCGCCGGCGGTGACGTCATCCTCACGCTCGACCCGGCCGTGCAGGAGGCCGCCATGGCCGGCCTCGAGGGCGTGACCGGCGCGGTGGTCGCCCTGGATCCCTCCACCGGCGCGATCCTGGGCATGGCCAGCACCCCGAGCTACGACCCGACCCGGCTGTCCAGCCACGACCCGGCCGACATCCGCGCCTACTGGGACGAGCTGGAGGCGGCCGAACGCGACCCGCGGCTGAACCGGGCGATCGGCGAGAACTACCCGCCGGGCTCGCTGTTCAAGGTGATCGTGTCGGCCGCCGCGCTGGCCGACGGGGAGTACACGCCCGACACGGTCGTGCCGGCGCCGACCGAACTGCCCCTGCCCGACAGCAGCCGGGTGATCCCCAACTTCAACGGCTCCAGCTGCGACCCCAGCGGCGAGCAGCCGCTGATCGACGCGCTCACCATCTCCTGCAACACCGCCTTCGGACAGCTCGGCATCGACCTCGGCGAGGACCGGATCCGCGAGATGGCCGAGGCATTCGGGCTGGACGACGAGAAGTTCGACATCCCCCTGTCGGTCGCCCCCAGTGGCATCGGCGACGTGGTCGACGACGCGGCTCTCGCCGTGACGTCCATCGGGCAGCGGGACGTCCGCATGACGCCGCTGCACGCCGCCCTGGTCGCGGCCACGGTGGCCAACGACGGCGTGCAGATGAAGCCTTACCTGGTCCGGGAGCTCCAGGCGCCCGACCTCACCGTCATCGACTCCACCGAGCCCGAGGAGTGGCGGGAGCCCATCTCCGCCGACGTCGCCGACCAGCTGACCGAGATGATGGTCAGCGTCGTGGCCCGCGGATCGGGGCGCGCCGCCCGGATCGACGGGGTCGAGGTCGCCGGGAAGACCGGTACGGCGCAGGTCAGGGCGGACGTGGCCGACCACACGTGGTTCATGGGCTTCGCGCCCGCCGACGATCCCCAGGTCGCCGTCGCGGTGTTCGTGGCGAACGGCGGCGGCACCGGCGGCGAGCGCTCGGCCCCGATCGCCCGCCAGGTGATCCAGGCCTACCTCGACGGGCAGGGGGAGTGATGGCGCTGTCGACGGGGAGCCTGCTCGCCGGCCGGTACGAGATCACCGCGCCGATCGCCGTCGGCGGCATGGGCGAGGTGTGGAAGGCTCGCGACCAGGTCCTCGACCGCATCGTGGCCGCGAAGGTGCTGAAGAGCGAGCTCACCGGCGACCCGAGCTTCCTGGCCCGCTTCCGCAACGAGGCCCGGCACACCGCGGCGCTGACCCACCCGAACATCGCCTCGGTCTTCGACTACGGCGAGACCGTCGACGACCTCAGCGGCCACAAGCTGGCCTTCCTCGTCATGGAGTTCGTCGAGGGCCAGCCGCTCGTCACGATCCTGCACGACGAGGGCGCCCTGCCCGTCGACTGGACCCTGCACGTGCTCAGCCAGTCCGCCGACGGCCTCTCCGCCGCTCACCGCGCCGGGGTCGTGCACCGCGACATCAAGCCGGGCAACCTCATGGTCCGCCCCGACGGCGTGGTCAAGCTGACCGACTTCGGCATCGCCCAGACCCGCGACGCCACCCCGCTGACCCGCACCGGCATGGTCGTCGGCACGGCGCAGTACCTCTCCCCCGAGCAGGCACAGGGCATGGAGGTCACGGCGGCCTCCGACGTCTACTCCCTCGGCGTCGTGGCCTACGAATGCCTCACCGGGGCCCGGCCCTTCGACGGCGCCTCGCAGGTCGCCATCGCCCTGGCGCACATCAACCGGCCGCCGCCGCCGTTGCCCGCGAACATCCCGCCCGCCGTCCGCCTGCTCGTGGAGCGGGTGCTGGCCAAGGACCCGGCCGACCGGTTTCCCGACGGCGGCGCGTTCGCCGAGGCGATCCGGCGCGTCGCGGCCGGCGGCACCCTCACCCCGGTGGTCGGCCGGGGCAGCCGGCCGGCGCAGGCCGCGGCCGCCGACGGGCTGGCCGACTCGCGCACGCAGGTCATCGCCGTCACCGGCGCCACCGTGGCGGCCGGCACCGGCCCGGCCACCGGGCCCGCCCGCCCCATGCCGCCGCTGCAGGCGCCTCCCGAGGACGAGCAGTGGTACCCCGAGGACGACGAGCGGGACGGCCGCGACGGGCGGCGCAGATGGGCCTGGCTCGCCGCCGCCCTGGTGCTCGTGCTGCTCCTGGCCGGTGGCGCCTGGTATCTCGTCGGCTCCGGCGACGGCAGCCGCAATGATGCCGCGGGGAGCAGCAGCCCGTCGGCCTCGGCCTCGAGCTCGCCGGCGGCCGCTTTCGTGATCGACCGGGCCGCGATCGTGGGCCGCCCGGCGGACGAGGTGCGGCGAGTGCTCGAGGCCGCGGAACTCGTCGTCACCGAGGAGTTCGCGGACGAGGACCGGCTGGCATCGGCCGGGCAAGCCCTGGCCGCCGGCGACGTGGCCGACCTGGCGCCTTCCAGCGGGGAGGCGGCGCCGGGCACCCCGGTGACCCTGTTCGTGGCCGAGGCGGCGTACGCGCCTGGGGACAGCGACGGCGGCGAGGAGGAGCAACCGGAGGACGAGCCCGCGCCGGAGACCTCCGCGGCACCCACCACCACGCCCCGCACGACGGAGAGCCAGCCCGGCGGGTCGTCGCCGCCGGCACCCGCCCCGTCCTCGTCCACCCCCGCGACCACGACGCTGTCCGGGCAATCAGAGTCCCCTCCCGTGGAGGAGTCGCCGGCGGAGGAGTCGCCGGTCGCTCCTGAGGCAGACGGGGAGGACGTGGCTCCGTGATCGCGAGCCCCTCCGGCTCCCAGGAATCCGCCCGGTCAGCGGATAGGCTCGCCGCCGGCTCCCTGCTCGCAGGAGACCCCGCCCCGCGGGGTTCCCGCCCGCTCGCCGAGGCCCTCGCCCGGACGACGCACCACCCCGCCCGAGAGGACCTCCGATGACCACGCCGCAGGTGCTCGGCGAGCGCTACGAGATCGGTGGCGTCCTGGGCCGCGGCGGCATGGCCGAGGTGCACCGGGGGCGCGACCTGCGGCTCGGCCGCGAGGTGGCCGTCAAGGTGCTGCGCAGCGACCTGGCCCGCGACCCGTCGTTCCAGGTGAGGTTCCGCCGCGAGGCCCAGGCGTCGGCGTCGCTGAACCACCCGGCGATCGTCGCGGTCTACGACACCGGTGAGGATCGCACGACCACCGGCGCGACGCCCTACATCGTCATGGAGTACGTCGAGGGGGAGACCCTGCGCGACGTGCTGCGCCGGGAGGGACACCTCTCCCCCGAGCGCGCGATGAGCCTGTCGGCCGACATCTGCGGTGCCCTGGACTTCAGCCACCGCAACGGCATCGTGCACCGGGACGTGAAGCCCGGGAACGTGATGATCACGCCCCAGGGCACCGTCAAGGTCATGGACTTCGGCATCGCGCGGGCCGTCTCCGACTCGGCGGCGACGATGACCTCCACCGCCGCCGTGATCGGCACCGCCCAGTACCTCTCCCCCGAGCAGGCCCGCGGCGAGAGCGTGGACGCCCGCTCCGACGTCTACTCCCTCGGCTGCATGCTCTACGAGCTCGTGACGGGTGCGCCGCCGTTCACCGGGGACTCCCCCGTGGCGGTGGCCTACCAGCACGTGCGCGAGGACCCGAAGCTCCCCTCGTCGATCAACCCGCAGATCCCGGCCGAGCTCGACGCGATCCTGCTCAAGGCGATGAGCAAGAACCCGGCCAACCGGTACCAGTCGGCCGCCGAGATGCGCAACGACCTGCTGCGGGCCCTGGCCGGTCAGCGCGTCGAGGCCACGCCGGTCATGGGCGACGCCGAGAAGACCACCATCCTCGCGGCCGCCCGCCCCGGCGGCGCCTACGGCGAGGACGACGGCTGGGACGAGGACGAGGACGAGGACGAGCGCAAGCGCCGCAAGCGGCGTCTCATCGCCATCGTCGCCGTCCTCGCCCTCCTGCTGATCGCCGGCGCCATCGCGATCGCCGTCGCCATGAGCGGTGACGACCCGCAGGAGCCGACCACGGCTCAGGTCCAGGTGCCCGGGCTGGTCGACCGGACCGAGGCCGAGGCGCGGACGCTGATCACCGACGCCGGGCTCGTCGTCGGCGACGTGACGCCCCGGGAAACCACTACCGACGCCCAGGTGGGCACCGTGCTGGAGAGCAATCCGGCCGGTGGCGCGCAGGTGGACGAGGGCTCCGACGTGGATCTGGTGGTCGGGGTCGCCCCGGAGGCCCCGGACGCCATCCGGATCCCGGACGTCGTCGGGTTCGACGAGGACCAGGCCCGTGCCGAGCTGGAGCAGGCCGGCTTCACCGGCAGCATCAACACGCGGCAGGTGGACTCCCTCGAGGACGCGGACAGCGTCGCCACCGTCGACCCGGCCGTCGGGGAGTCGGCGTCGCCCGACCAGACCATCACCCTGGGACTGTCGACCGGCACCATCGACCTGCCCGACGTCATCGGGCAGACCGAGGCAGAGGCGCGGGCGGTGCTCGTCCAGGCCGGCTTCACCGACGCCCAGATCAGCACCGAGCAGGTCGACGCCGCTGAGGCCCCCGGGACGGTCATCGGCACGAATCCCGGGCCGGCCGCTCCGGCGGGCCGCGGCACGCGCATCGTCCTTCAGGTGTCCGGCGGCGTCCCTGACGTCACCGTCCCCGATGTCAGGGGTCAGGCCGAAGCGGCTGCAAGGCAGACACTGCAGAGCCTGGGCTTCACCAACATCCGCTCCCAGCCGACCGAGAACGACGGAACCTTCGACGAGGGAGACGTGGTGAACGTCAACCCGGGCCCAGGAACTGCAGTCGCCCCCGACGAGGAGATCGTCCTGCTCATCGCCCTCCCGGAGGCTTCCGAGGACTGAGCCCCCGAACTCAGGCCGGCTGTGCGAGCCGGCTGGCAGTGGCGGAGGCTGCCTCGACGACGTCGGGGTCAGGCGCGAGCCCGCAGGCGGCGAGCCACGTGGCGAGCAGGCGGTGCCCGCCCTCGGTCAGCACCGACTCCGGGTGGAACTGGACGCCCTCGATGGGCAGCTCGCGGTGCCGCAGCGCCATGACGATCCCCGACGGCGTGGCTCCGGTGACCTCCAGCTCGGCCGGCACGGTCGCCGGGTCGACCGCGAGCGAGTGGTAGCGGGTGGCGGTGAACGGTGACGGGAGCCCGGCCAGCACGCCCTCGCCCTCGTGCACGACCCGGCTGGTCTTGCCGTGCAGCAGCTCGGGCGCCCGGACGATGACGGCGCCGAACGCCTCGGCGATGGCCTGGTGGCCCAGGCACACACCCAGGACCGGCGTGCCGGCCTCGGCGGCGGCCCGGACCATCGGCACGGTGACCCCGGCGCCGGCCGGCGTGCCCGGCCCGGGGGAGAGCAGCACGCCGGCGACGCCGAGATCAGCAAGCTCGTCGACGTCGACGGCGTCGTTGCGCCGGACGATGCACCGCACGCCCAGCTGGCCCAGGTACTGCACCAGGTTGTAGACGAAACTGTCGAAATTGTCGACGACGAGGACGGGGCGGTCGGTGGCGGGCGTGGTCACGCTCGGGGCCCCTCCTCTCATCCGGCGGTGGCGTACTCCAGGTCCAGGGGACCATCGTAGGCAGGCAGCTCGACGACCGGTCGCTCGCGCACGGTGAAGGCCAGCCCGAAGGCGTCCACGGCCTGCTGGAACACCGCGACCTGCGGCGAGGCGTCCAGCTGCGCTTGGACCGCCGAGGCGTCGGCGATCGCCGCGACCACGAACGGCGGGGAGTAGGTGCGGCCCTGCAGCAGCAGGGTGTTCCCGACGCAGCGGACGGCGCTGGTGGCGATGAGTCGCTCGTCCATGATGGCGACCCCGTCGGCCGCGGCCGCCCAGACCGCGTTCACCACGGCCTGGACGTCGGACTGGTGGATGACCAGGTCGTCGGGGCGGGCGTTCACCGGCAGGCTGCCGTCGGGGCGCGTGGGGGCGTCGTCGAGCGTGATGACCACGCCGGGGCCGGTCAGCGGCATGAGCGCGGCCGACAGCTCTCCGGCCTGGCCCGCGGTCTGGGCGGCCGCGACGTCGCCGTCGCGGGAGGCGGCCTGCTCGGTCAGCCGCTCCACCTGCCGCTGGAGGTCGCCGAGCTGGTCCTCCTGGCCGGCGATGACCCGGTCGCGCTGGTCGATGAGCCCGGAGAGCTCGGTGACCTCACCTGCCCGCAGGTCCGTGCCCTGGGCCGTCCGTCCCGACGTCGCGAAGAGCAGACCCGCCAGGACGGCCACGACGGGCACCAGGACCGCCCAGGGTGAGAGCCGGCGCCGAACCGGCAGGATGCGGCGCACGGGCACCTCCTCGGGGGTGACGAACGGCGGGCGACGGCATGTGGCGCGACCGGCCCCTCTCCGAGGAGCTTAGGCTGGGGACGTTCCGGCCGGGGGTGACAGCCCGGCCCGTGGAAGGGAGTCCGTCGGTTGCCCAAGTCCAAGGTACGCAAGAAATCGGCCTACACGCCGCCGGAGGGCGTGCTGCAGTCGCGCTCGGCCCAGACGAAGGCCCTGCAGCCCAGCCCGCGGTGGTACGCGCCACTGATGGTCGCGCTGATGCTGCTCGGTCTGCTGTGGATCGTCGTCTACTACGTCGCCGGTGACCGGATCCCGTTCTTGGTGTCCCTCGGGGCCTGGAACTTCGCGATCGGGTTCGGCGCCATGGTCGCCGGCCTGGTGATGTCGATGCGCTGGCGCTAGAACGCCCGGCCCCTCGCCACTCCGCTCTACCCGAGGCCCTCGCCCCTTCCCGGGGCGGGGGCCTCTGGCGTCGACGGCGAAACGCTGTGCACAGACCGAGCGCATCGTCCACAGGTCGACATGGCGCTCCACCCCCAGGGTTGTCCACCGAGTGTGGAGAGACGGAACGGACCCGAACCGCCTTGACCTGCACTTATGCCCCGAGTGGGACGGATGTGACGGGAGGACCACCGGGGTAACTACAGCTGTGTGAGTCTGTCCCCAGCTGTGCATTCGCCTGTGGACGTGTCGACAAGCGGGTAACGCCGAGACGGCGACCAGACCCTCGCCGCACCCGTCCTGACCTGCGACTACACGCGCGCCGGTGACGGGTTGGAGGCGGATGGCGACGCAACGGTCGGTACCGGTCCGTCTCCGTCCACCGTGCGCATCCACAGACCCGGGGACGACGACTGCTGCTGACCCGCACGGACCCTGGCTACGGCACCGGAAATGGCAGGCTGGGCCGGTGACCTGGTCGCCCCGCCCCGCAGAGACGGCCGCCCTGGCGGTGCTGGGGTTCGGGCTGGCGCTGGGCATCCTGCTCGTCGACCCGGTGGGCCGGGTGCTCCTGGGCGCCGGGGCGCTGCTCGTGCTCGCCCTGGTCGTCCGCGACGTGTCGACCCGGCCGCGCCTTCGCGCCGGTCCCGACGGCGTCGACGTCCGGGGCCTCACGGGCGGCGTGCACCTGCCGTGGGCGCTGCTGGAGGTCCGCGTGCGGGAGCACCGCCGGCTGGGGGTGCGCAGCCGGACGCTCGAACTGGACACCGCCGCGGGGACCGACGACGACGACGGCGTGCTCGTGGTCCTCGGCCGCCGCGACCTCGGGTCCGATCCCGGCGACGTCGCCCGGCAGCTGCGCGGTCTCGGCCCGGTCGGGGACTAGAGGCCGAACACCGCGAGCGTGGGAACGGTCAGGGCGAGCACCAGCAGGACGGCGGCCAGCACCGCCAGGCCGGCGAGCTGCAGCGGGAGTCTCCGGCGGGTGAGGACGAGGATCCCGGCCGTCACGGCGCCGATGACGAGCCCGCCGAGGTGGCCCAGCAGCGAGATGCCGGGCAGGAAGCTGATGACGACGTTGATCGCCAGCAGGGTGAGCAGGCCCCGGAGGTCCTGGCGGCCGGCCAGCATGAGCACGGCCAGGGCGCCCAGGAGGCCGTAGATCGCCGCTGACGCGCCGGCCACGGGGACCCGTGGGTCACCCAGGAGCTGGATGGCGGCCGCGCCGCCGAGGGCGGAGAGCACGTAGAGCGCAAGGTACCGCCAGCGGCCCAGCCGCCGCTCGAGCTCGGAGCCGAACATCAGCAGGGCCAGCATGTTGAAGGCCAGGTGGACCGGGCCGATGTGTAGGAACGCGGCCGTGAAGACCCGCCACCACTCGCCGAACAGGCTCACCCCGTACGGCCACTGGGACAGCGCGTCGAATACCGGAGAGCGGGCGTTGTCCAGCGGGGAGTTGCCCACGGTCGCGGCGGAGATGGCCGTGACGAGGAACATCGCGACGTTGGCCGCGATCAGGCCGACGGTGACCGCGCCCCAGCGGCGCCCCGCCACCTTGAGCCCGCTCTCGCGCCGGACGGGGCGCACGGAGGCGTTCCCCTCCCGGACGCACTCCGGGCACTGGAACCCCACCGAGGCGGGGATCATGCACTCCGGGCAGATCGGCCGTCCACACCGCGCGCAGGAGATGCCCGTGGGCCGGTCCGGGTGGCGGTGACAGCCCACGGGCCCCGTTCCGGGGCCCACCCCCTGATCGGTCGGGGTGGGCCCCGGGACGGGGCCGTCGTCGGGGTTCGGCGTCAGCTGCGCTGCACCTCGACGGACTCGATGACGACGTCCTGGACGGGCTTGTCACCGCGCGCCGTGGGCACGGCGGCGATCTTGTCGACGACGTCACGGCCGGCCTGGTCGGCCACCTCGCCGAAGATCGTGTGCTTGCGGTTCAAGTGCGGGGTCGGCCCGACGGTGATGAAGAACTGCGAGCCGTTGGTGCCCGGGCCGGCGTTGGCCATGGCCAGCAGGTAGGGGCGGTCGAAGGCCAGCTCGGGGTGGAACTCGTCGCCGAACTGGTAGCCGGGACCGCCGATGCCCTGCCCGAGCGGGTCGCCGCCCTGGATCATGAAACCGGAGATGACCCGGTGGAAGACCGTGCCGTCGTAGAGCTTGTCGGTCGTCTTCTGGCGGGTGGCGGGATGCGTCCACTCGCGGGCGCCCTCGGCGAGGTCGGCGAAGTTGGCGACCGTCTTCGGCGCGTGGTCCGGGAAGAGGTCGACGGTGATGTCGCCGTGGTTGGTGTGCAGCACCGCGCGGCGGGCGGGAGTCGATTCAGTCACCCCTCCACTCTGCCACCGTTCTGCGGGGCACGACCGACCGAGGTCGTACGGACCGCCCCCGACGGGGCGGCCCCGTTCATCCACTGTTCGCTTGACCGGGCGGGACCCGCCGCATCTGATCAGCCGGTGCTGACATCATCGGTGACTGACGAGTTGCTCCGGGCGCTGGCCGATCCCATGCGGACGCGGATCGTGGAGCTGCTCGCAGGTGAGCAGCTGTGCGTCTGCCACCTCGTCGCCGAGACCGGCGCCACCAGCTCCAACCTGAGCAACCACCTGCGGCTGCTGCGCTCCGTCGGCGCCGTCGAGGCCGAGCCGGCCGGCCGCTACACCTATTACCGGCTGCGCCCGGAGGTCCTCGACGCCGTGTCGGCCCACTACGCCGCGCTGGCCTCGCGCTCCCGGCTCGCGTCGGCGGTGAAGCGGCCGTGCGCCTGACCCCGCTGGCCCGCCAGGCGCTCGCCGAGTTCCTCGGCTCGGCCGGGCTCGTCGCCGTCGTCATCGGCTCCGGTATCGCCGCCTCGCGGCTGTCCCCGGACGACACCGGACTGCAGTTGCTGGAGAACGCGCTGGTCACCGGTGCCGGACTGGTCGCGCTGATCCTCGCCTTCGGTCCGGTCTCCGGCGGGCACTTCAACCCGGTGGTCACGCTCGCCGACCGCAGCCTCGGCGGCGTGTCCACGAGGCAGGTCGCCGTCTACCTCCCCGCGCAGCTGGCAGGCGGCGCGCTCGGCGCGATGGCGGCCAACCTCATGTTCGACCTCCCAGCGGTGAGCATCTCCACCCACGAGCGCTCCGCCGGCGGCCTCTGGCTCTCCGAGGCGCTGGCCACCTTCGGACTGGTCGTCCTGATCTTCGGACTCGTCCGGGCCGGCCGCGGCGCGATGGCGCCGTTCGCCGTCGGCGCCTACATCACCGCGGCCTACTTCTGGAGCTCCAGCACCTCGTTCGCCAACCCGATGATCGACGTCGCGCGGATGCTGTCGGACACCTTCGCCGGGATCGCGCCGTCCTCGGTGCCCATGTTCGTGCTGATGCAGCTTGTCGGGGCGGTGGCCGCCGTCGCCGCGGTCCGCGTGCTCTACCCGGGGATCACCGAGAACGCCGGCGACACCCTGGTGCCGCACGCCGAGACCAGCACGATGGACCGCTAGCTGAGCCGCCGGGGGACGGGGCTGCAGCTGGGTCCATCGGGTGTGGAGACGAGGGGAATCGAACCCCTAACCCCCGCCTTGCAAAGGCGGTGCTCTGCCAATTGAGCTACGTCCCCCGAGCCGTCCCGCGCCGGGACGGACAGGCGGTTGATTCAGCGGGTGGTCGGGGTGCTCACTGCATCGGGGCCCTGGGTGGCCTCGTGCCACAGGTCGGCCTCGGACTTGCCGCTCGAGCGCTTCCGCACGGCGGCCAGCGCCCCGGCAGCGACGGCGGCGAGTGCCAGCTTCTTCAGCACGCGGGTTACCTCCTCGACCGATACGACTCGGCGCCGGAGGCTGATGCAACCGGCAAGGACACGGGGTGGGCCTGGGAGGACTTGAACCTCCGGCCTCATCCTTATCAGGGATGCGCTCTAACCGCCTGAGCTACAGGCCCGTGAACCTCGAACAGCGTACCTGGGTCGGCGAGGCCCCCCGGAGGGGGGTCCTCGCTCAGTCCCGCTCGGAGAGGGTGACCTCGAGGCCGCCGACGAGGTCCGAGCACATGTTGTAGATGAACGTGCCCACGGTGCACAGCGCCGTGAGCAGCACGACGTTGATGGCGCCGATGATGGCCGCCCCACCGAAGACGATGCCCGGGGTCAGCACCTCGCTGGTGGTCTCCTCGCCGCCCTCGGTGCCCAGCTGGCCGAACAGCTCGTTGAGGGTGTCGAAGACGCCGAGCGCGTTGAGCACCAGGTACAGCACGCCGACGGCGACCATCCAGATGAAGAACAGCGCGATCGACAGGACCAGCGAGATCTTCAGCGCCGACCAGGTGTCGATGTGCCGCAGCTGCAGCCGAGCCCGCCGCGGCCCACGGCCCGAGGACCGTCCCGGGCGGTTCCGGGCGGCGCCGGCCTGCGCCGGTCCGGTCGCCGGGGCCTC
>CADCTN010000152.1 GCA_902805535.1 uncultured Blastococcus sp.
GCTCGTCGCGCTGGACGCCGTCCGTTCCGTCGCAGGCCTGGGCCGCCGGACCGTCGCTGCGCAGCCGGTCGGCGGTGTGCGGGGCCGGCTGGACCTGCGGTGGGCCCTGCGGGGACTCGCGCGCGACCGCAGCACGGTCCAGGTGGTCCTCGACGACGGCGGGACGCTGACCGGGACGCTGGACCGGGTCGGCGCGGACTTCGTGGAGCTCGCGGAGCATCCGGCTGACACGCCGCGCCGCAGCGAGTCGGTGCAGGGCGTGCGCGCCGTCGTCATCGGCGCCGTCGTCCTGGTCCGGACCGGGCTCCCCGGCCTCGGCTGAGACGCGGGCTCCACGGGGACCGCAGCCGGGCCGACCCTTGGGGGATCAGGCCTCGGACGGGGTGGTCGGCTCCTCGGCCAGGACCGAACCGGCGCGTGCCTCGGCGTACTTCTGCTGGATGAAGCGCTCGAGCTCGTCGACCTCGACCCGCCACTGACCGCGCCCGCCGATCTGGATGGCGATCAGTTCCTTGCGCCGCACCAGGGCGTACGCCTGTGACCACGAGACGTTGAGGATCTCGGCGACGTCGTCGAGGGTCAGGAAGCGGGGAGTGGGCATCGTCGTCTCCGTCCGGTTGCGGTCAGTCTGTCAGCCCGTCCGGGGACGGTCGGACGTTCTCCACACCCGATCGTGTGGATGACGAGTGCACGCCAACGCAGGCATGACGCATCATCTGCATTCGAACGCCGTCAAGCCGCTCCCTGGGCGCGCGACACGCAGGTCGCCGGCGTCGGTGCGCCACGATGGTGCGGAATGAGGTGACCCTGCAGTGACCGCCGTCCGGACCCCGGTCGCCCCGTCCGCAGCGGCCGACGAGCTCCCGGGTCCCACCCCGCGGCGGGTGCGCCCGCCCCGCTGGCTGGATCTCCGGCTGGTGCTCGGCGTCCTGCTCGTCCTGGCGTCGGTGCTGCTCGGCGCGCGGGTCGTGGCTGCGGCGGACGCGACCGTGCCGGTGTGGGCCGTCGCCGGCGACCTCGCCGCCGGCACGGAGCTGACGTCCGACGACCTGGTCGCCGTCGACGTGCGGCTCGACGACTCCGCCGGCGCCTACCTCTCCACCGGCACCCGACCGGAGGGCCGGACCCTGGCGCGCGCCGTCCGGGAGGGCGAGCTGCTGCCACGCTCCGCGCTGGAGGAGAGCGACGAGCTCGTTCAGCTCGCCCTGCCCGTGCAGTCGGGCTACGTGCCACCAGGCCTGCAACGCGGCCAGCTGGTGGACGTCTACGCCGTCGCCGACCCCGCCGCCGGAGCCACGGCGGTGGCCGACGGGAGCGTGACGCTGGTCGTCTCGCGGGCGCCGGTCCAGGCGCTGTCCGGGCGCTCGGAAGGCGTGCTGTCCACCCCTACCTCCGCCGTCCAGGTCGTGGTGGCAGTCGCCGCCGAGGACGCGGCCGACGTCCTCGCCGCCATCGCCGGCCGCCCGTTGGTGGTCGTGGTCCGCGAGTCGGTGGACGGCGAGGGCCCACAGGCCGGCGTGGTGGCGCCCCGCCGGGCCGAGCCGACCGTCGCGGCGGGACCGGCCGGCTGATGGCGCTGCAGGTCTTCACGGCCGTCACGGGGGCGGCCTGGGAATCGGAGCTCGTCGGCGCGCTGGACCGTGACGACCACGGGGTGACGGTGGTGCGCCGGTGCGTCGACGTGGCCGAGCTGCTGGCCGTCGCGGCGACCGGGACGGGTCAGGCGGCGCTCCTGTCGGCCGAGCTCCGGCGGCTCGACGGGGACGCCGTCGCGCTGCTCGAGGCGGCCGGGGTGGCCGTCGTCGGTCTGGTGGAGCCCGGCGACGACCGCGCCGCCGAGCGGCTGCGGCAGCTCGGCGTGCGGCAGGTGCTGTCCGCCGACGCCGACCCGGACGCGATCGCCCGTGCGCTGCGGGAGGCGGTCGCCGGCACGTCGGTCGCGGACCGGGACGTCGCCGACCCGCGCGCCGCGCTTCCGGTGCTGGGCGCCCCGGTGCAGCCGGAGTCGCGGCCGGCCGGGCGCGGCCGGGTGGTCGCCGTGTGGGGGCCCACCGGAGCGCCGGGCCGCACGACGGTCGCCGTGGGCATGGCCGACGAGCTGTCCCGGCTGGGGGTGTCCACCCTGCTCGTCGATGCCGACGTGTACGGCGGCGTGATCGCCCAGCTGCTCGGGCTGCTCGACGAGTCCCCCGGCCTGGCGGGTGCGGCGCGGCTGGCCGGGACGGGCAATTTGGACGCGGCCGGCCTGGTGCGGCTGGCGTGGGCGGTCCGTCCCCACCTGCGGGTGCTGACCGGGCTCGCGCGCACCGATCGCTGGCCCGAGCTGCGCCCCCGGGCGGTGACGGCGGTGCTCGAGGAGGCGCGGCGGCTGACCGAGGTGACGGTGGTCGATTGCGCGTTCAGCCTCGAGGACGACGAGGAGCTCTCCTTCGACACGGCCGCGCCCCGGCGCAACGGCGCCACGCTGGCGGTGCTGGAGGCCGCCGACACGGTCCTCTGCGTCAGCGGCGCCGATCCGGTGGCCCTGCAGCGCAGCATCCGGGCGCTGGGGGAGCTCCGGGACGTGCTGCCCGACGTCGACCCGGTGCTCGTGGTCAACCAGGTCCGGCGAGGTCCGGTGCCCGGTGATCCGCGGCGGGAGATCGGGGAGGCGCTCGAACGCTTCGCCGGTCGTGCGGTGCGCTTCTTCCTCTCCGCCGATCGCCGGGCCACGGATGCGGCGCTGGCCTCGGGCCGCACGCTCGCGGAGGTGGCCCCTGGTTCCCCGCTCCGGGCGGAACTGCGGGCCCTGGCGGCCGCCGTGGCCGGCGTCGACGCCCCGGCGGGGCGCCGGGGGCGGCGCCGCGAGCAGATGGCTCGGTGACGGTCGAGGTGGGACACCTGCCGGTCGCGTCGTAGCGTGAGCCCCCGACCGTGAGGAGAACGATGGTCGAGCGGCTGACCAGACTGGACGCGTCCTTCCTCTACCTGGAAGAACCGGACACCCCGATGCACGTGGGCGGCGTGCTCGTCCTCGAGCGCCCTCCCGGCGGCGTGGAGGCGCTGGCCGCCCTGGTGGAGGCGCGGCTGCCGCTCGTGCCGCGCTACCGACAGCGGGTGGTGGAGGTGCCGGGCGGGCTCGCCGACCCGGTGTGGGTGGACGACGCGGACTTCGACATCGACTACCACGTGCGTCGGTCGGCCCTGCCGCGGCCGGGCACGGAGGGCCAGTTGCTGGATCTGGTCTCCCGGTTGACGTCGCGGCCACTGGACCGCCGGCGCCCGCTCTGGGAGGCCTACCTCGTCGAGGGCCTGTCCGACGACCGGGTCGCGGTGGTCACCAAGACCCATCCCGCCCTCGTGGACGGGCTCAGCGCGCTGGACATCGGGCAGGTGCTGCTCGACGTCGCCCGGGACGCCCCGACGCCTGCGGCCGAGCAATGGCGTCCACAGCGCGCACCCAACGGGGGCGAGCTGGTGTGGGAGGCGCTCGAGGAGTACGTGCGCCGTCCCTCCGCCGTGGTGGACACGGTGCGCGGCGCGGTCACCGACGTCCGGTCCACCGCGGCCCGTCTCAGCGGTGTGGCCGGCGGCCTGCTGCGCACGGCCCGCAAGACGATCATGCCGGCGCCCCCGAGCCCGCTGAACGCGACGGTCGGCCGGCAACGGCGGGTCGCGGTCGCGCGGGCGGAGCTCGACGACCTCAAGAAGGTCCGCAAGGCGCACGGCGGAACGGTGAACGACGTCCTGCTGACCGTCGTGACCGGAGCGCTGCGGGAGTGGCTGCTCTCGCGCGGGGAGCCGGTGACGGCCGGCACCACCGTGCGGGCGCTGGTCCCGGTGTCGATGAAGGACGAGGACGCCGCGGCCGGCAACCGGGTCTCCTCCTACCTCGTGGACCTCCCGGTCGGTGAGCCGAACCCGCGGGTCCGGCTCACCCGGCTGAGCTATGCGATGCGCGGGGTCGCGCTGCACGGGCAGTCGGTAGGTGCCGACAGCCTGATCGCCCTCGCCGGGTTCGCCCCACCGACCCTGCACGCGCTGGGAGCCCGGGCGGCGCGCGGGCTCTCGCGCCGGCTGTTCAACGTCGTGGTCACCAACGTCCCGGGCCCGCAGGTCCCGTTGTACGCGGCGGGGAGTCGGATGCTCGAGGTGTTCCCCGTGGTGCCGCTGGCCCGCGGGCAGGGGCTCTCGATCGGCATGACCAGCTACGACGGGCGCGTCTACTTCGGCTTCAACGCCGACCGGGACGGGGTCGGGGACGTCGAGGTGCTGGCCGATCTGGTGGAGCAGGAGGTCGCCGGGCTGGTGGAGACGGCCGGCTGACCGATGCGCCGGGATACGGTCGCGCTTTCCGATGAAGGGAGCGACCCGGGTGCGCGTGTACCTGCCTGCCACCACCACGGTCCTGCGGACGCTGGTGGACGAGGGCACCCTGCCCGGACGTCACACGGCCTTCGCGGTGACGCCCGAGCTGCGGCACTTCTATGAGGTCAGCGACGCCGGGGCCGACGAGGAGGAGCTGGAGTACGCCGCGCTCCTCGCGGCGGCCCGTGCCAGCTTGCGACTGGTCGACATCGACCCCACCGCCGCGCGCCGGCGCGTCGTCGTGGCCGCGGACGTCCCGGACACCGCCGTGCACGCCATCGACGACCCGGACACCGACCGTGGAGCGGTCCGGGTGGAGGCGGACGTCGAGGTGTCCATGGTGGCCAGCGCGCACATCGACGGCGCCGACGCGGAGGACGACGTGCGTGCCGCGGTGAACGTGGTGCTGGAGG
This sequence comes from uncultured Blastococcus sp., assembly GCA_902805535.1. Classification (GTDB taxonomy): domain Bacteria; phylum Actinomycetota; class Actinomycetes; order Mycobacteriales; family Geodermatophilaceae; genus Blastococcus_B. Next base: position 4,761 of record CADCTN010000152.1, read on the forward strand.
CCGACCTCGGCAGCGAGGACGCGCAGTTCGTCGTCGACCAGGCCGAGGGTCACGAGCTGGCCTGGTACGCCCGCCAGGAGATGGGCCCCGCGGTCGAGCTGCTCTGATCCTCGGCGCCGGATGCCGGCGTCGACCGATGGCGGGCTACCTGGACCCGCTTCATCGCGCCGCCCTCGACCAGCCAGCCGCAGCCCGGGCGCCGCGGCAGGGGCGTGCGGGGGAGTCGCACGCCCAGCAGATCGGCGTCGCCCGGGGCGGGGCAGAGCAGGAGCCCCGCCCTGGTCCGACGCAGCGCGGCCACCGGCCCCTGGTAGTGGACCGACAGCTGCCCCGCGTGCGCGGCGGCGATCAGCGGGATCCGCGCGCCGCCGGTCGGAAGGCGCAGCAGAGCCGGCACCTCACCCGGTGCGCCGACATCGTCGGCGATGACCACCGACGGCCGCCCGGTCACGCTGCTCAGCCACTCCTCGGTCCCGGAGACGTCCCCGCCGTCCACGACGACCGTGTCGGGCAGCCACTCGCACACCTCCGGCGCCGCCGACGGTGCGACGAACAGCACCCACACGCCTCGGGCTCGCAGGCCCTGGGCGAACGCGGTCAGTGCGGCCGTGCGGCCGCTGCCCGGCGGGCCGGTGACCAGCAGGCCTCCCGTACGGCGGAGGTCGACGGTGAGCGGAGCACCTTCGTCGCCTCCCGGCCCGATCGGCAGCACGAGGGCATCGCGGACGACCGAGCCGGCAGGTGCGAGGGTCAGTTCCGGATCGGGCGGCAGCTCGACGATGCGTAACGGCTCGCACGCCGGCAGTCCGGCGGCGGGCGCGGGGACGATCCGCCGGGGCAGCGCGAGCTGGCATTCCCGGCCTTCTTCGCCGACCAGAGCACGTCCCGGAGGGCGGTGCGCCGGAACGCGCGTGCTGGGGATGCCGGCGACGGCGTAGTCGGCCCGGTCGGACAGGGGGAGCACCAGCCGTTGCCGGGCCACCGCCGCCAGCCGCCCACCGGGAACGGCGCGATCGGAGGTGGCGACGCAGGTGACGCCGGCGGCGCCGCCGTCCCGCATCACCCGCAGCAGGCTCGCCGACCCCCGCCCCGGGTCGCACTCGTCCAGGACGGTGGTGACCGCCTCGACCCCGTCGACCAGCAGCAGGATCCTCGGGTACTGGTCTCCGGAGGTTCCTGCGCGCCGGAGCGCGATCTCCTGAGCGAGCCGGTCGACCAGCCGGACCGTCCGGAGCGCGTCCTCGGCGCTGACGATCGTGCCGGCGTGCGGCACGCCCGCCGCCGCGGCAGCCAGCGGGCCCGTCCCGGCCTCGAGGACGTGGACGTGCAGCTCGTCGGGGCCCAGGCGGGCGACCGCCTCGGCGAGGACGGTCCGGAGCAGCGTGCTCCGCCCGCTCCGCGGACCGCCGACGGCCAGCCACGTACCGCCTTCGGCCAGATCGAGCTCGAGCGGCTCCTGGGACTGCAGGTCCGGCCGGTCCACGACCCCGATCGGCAGCAGGTCGGACCGCCGCGGTGCCCCCGCCCCCGGGAGCGCGTCGGCGGGGATGCGGTCGGGGAGCGGCGGGCACCAGGGCCGGTGCGGCGTCGGCGTCCCGGCGTCCCGGCAGTGGCGGGCGAGTGCCCGGCTGATCCGGGCGAGGTCGCTCTCCCCGACGTCGCAGCGCCGGTTCTCGACGCCCGCTCCCGGAGCGGGCCAGCCCCAGGGACGAGCCGTGGGGACGTCGACGCTCCGGACCGGGGGAGGGCCGGCCACGCGGGCCACCTGGAGGGCAGTGGGTGCGCCGCTGCCGGACCGCAGCCATGCCCGTCCCGGCACCTCCAGCGGGAGGTGGGCCGCCTGCGGCGTCCCGAGCACGTCACGGGACTCCGCCTCGTCGGTGGTGCGCAGGCAGATCCGCAGGCTGCAGTTGGCGCGGATCTCCGGCGACACGACACCACTGGGCCGCTGCGTGGCGAGCACCAGGTGGACGCCCAGTGACCGGCCGCGCTGGGCGATCGCGACCAGCCCCGGGACGAACTCCGGCAGTTCCTCGGTGAGGCCGGCGAACTCGTCCACCACGATGACCAGCCGGGCGAGGTCGGCCGTCCCGGGCAGGGAGGCGATGTCGGCCACGCCGGAGGCGGCCAGCACGGCCTCCCGGCGGGTGAGCTCGGCGCTGAGCGAACGCAGCGCCCGTGCGGTGGTCTGGCCGTCGAGATCCGTGACGACCCCCACGGTGTGCGGCAGCGACGCCGCCTCGGCGAAAGCGGCGCCGCCCTTGTAGTCGACCAGGAGGAAGGAGCAACGTTCGGGCGGATGGTTGAGCGCCAGCCCCGCGATCAGCGTCTGGAGCAGCTCGGACTTCCCCGACCCGGTGGTGCCGGCGACCAGCGCGTGCGGTCCCTGACGGCACAGGTCGACCTCCAAGGGGCCGTGTGCCGTTCGCCCCAGGGAGGCGACCAGCCGGTCCCGGTCACGTGCCCAGCGCGGCCGGGCGGTGTTCTCCTGATCCCCGGTGGCCAGGTCGAGCAGCCGCACGTGACGGGGCAGGGTGTTCTCGGCGGTTGCGGGTGCCAGCGCGGCGAGGCCCCGGGCCAGCCGCTCGGCCCGGACGACCGTGAGCCGGTCGATGGTGACCGCCTCTCGGTCGGGGACGCCCCGCCGGCTCAGGACGCCGGTCTCACCGGTCTCACCGGACAGCCGGAGCACCCCGTCCACGTCGACCTGCACGTCAGCGACGTCCTCGGCGATCGTGACGGTCACGACGCCGGCGTCCCGGACGCTGCGGAGGACGCCCGCGCTGCGCGGGTCCAGCGGGCCGTCGACGACCACCACGAGGCCGCCGGGCGGCCCGGACGCCGGGCCGGTGACCATCGCGCGCCGGCGGGCGGCGAGGGCGGCCAGACGCGAGTGGATCTCGTCGTCCTCGACCGTCCGGCCGCGCGGACCGGCGGACCGCAGGTGCACGGCCGCCGGCTCCAGGTGGGGCAGCCAGCGCGCCCACCTCCAGTCGGTCGCCCGGTCGGCGGCGGCCACGAGGACGAGGTCCAGCTCCACCGGCGGATGCAGCGTGCACAGCTGGGCGATCACGGAGGCGAGCGCACCGACGGCCTGCTGCCGCGGACCCACGATGGCGAGTCCACCGGTGTCGCCCAGCCCGACGACGACCGGACGGTGCGGCACGACCTCCGCGGTGCGCGTGCCCTCTCCGTCGACACGGATCACCCGGGTCGGGCCGGGACCGCTGCCTATCCGGACGGTGAGGGCGTCCTCGTCGCGCCGGGACCGGCTCCACAGCGGAGGTGACCGCCGCCGTGCAGCGACGGCCAGCGCCGCCAGGTCGGGATGGGCGCTCTCAGCGGTCCGGAGGTCCGCGCGGACGGCCCCGGCCAGCCGCGCCTCGGCGGCCGCGACGTCGAGCGCGTGGGCAGCCGACTCACGCCGACCGCTGCGTCGGCCCGACCACCGTTCCGAAAGCCACGTGCCCAGCGCCACCACCGGGCTGAGCAGTGCGAAGAACAGGAACGTGGGGGTGTGGAGCAGCCAGGCCATCGCCACGCCGCCGACGGCCGGCAGCGCGATCGCGACCCAGGCGAGGCGGCGTCGCGGCGGCGGGGACGGCGGACGGGGGAACCGGACCTCCACCTCGAGGGCGGGCACGGTCAGCCGGGGTGCCGGACGCAGTCGCCGGCGTCCGTCCGCGCCGGCCGCGGGGACCGAGGTCGGTGCGGTGGGCCCGCCAAGGGTCAGCGCGCTGCCGCCGAGCCGGAGGATGCCCCCGGTGGGCCACTCCGCCGGCTGGTCGGTGAGCTCGGTGTCGTCGAGCCGGCTGCCGTTGGAGGACCCGAGGTCGGCCACGGTGACGGCACCGGCCCCGACGTGCACCACGGCGTGCCGGCGGGAGACGTCGGGGTCGTCCAGGCCGATGGCGACGTCGCTCCCGCGGCCCACCACGTGCCGCCCCTGGTCCAGCGGGACCGAGCGCCCGGCGTCGGGACCACCGACGACGCGGAGCTCGAGCGCCGTGGCCCTGGGGCCGGGCCGGGGGCGCGGCGCCGGCCGGTCCAGCCCCAGGACGGCGCCGTGGTCCAGCGCCATATCGCTCAGCGAGGTGTCACCGGGGAGCGGCCGCCCGGTCGCCGCCCAGACGCTGTCGACCGGGCGGCCGATTGCGCGGCCGATCGCCGGCAGGACGTCGGCGAGCCGGTGCTGGGGTGCCGCGGTGACCTCGACGTCCACGGACCCGGTGTCGCCGGACAGCGTCCAGCAGCGGGTGGCGGCCGCGCCACCGGTGTCGCCGGGGAGAGGGGTGTCCACGGCCGCGATCCTGTCCGCTGAGACCGCTGCTGCGGCCGGGTCCGGCCCGATCTGTGGACAACCACGGCCCTGTGGACAGCGGGAGAGCCGACGGCGCCGGGCGACCTAGCGTTCGCGGCACCGGGAGGGACCCGGACCGGAGGAGGAACCGTGAAGGTCGACATCGCCACCCTGAACCACATGGCGGGGCAGTGCCGAGCCGAGGCCGCCGACACGGCGGGTAGGCACGCCACGCTGTCCAGCAGCATCAACACGTCGGTCCTGGACGGGTGGACCGACAGCCAGGCGGCGGTGCAGTTCACCGAGCTGTACGAGCAGTGGCGGGTGTCCGCCCAGGGAGTGAGCGACGCGCTGACCGGCATGGGCGCCCTGCTCGGCAGCGTGGCCGCCTCCTACCAGCAGCACGAGGCGGACATGGCGGCACGCATCGGAGCGCTGATCTGAGCCGCGGCTGATCGCGCCGCGCCGCGCCGGGCGCTGCCGGCGCTCGTCGCCACCCGCAGCCCATGCCGGGGGGCGCCCGTAGGATCACGACCCGTCCAGGCGGGTCACCGGTGCCTCGTGGTGGGCGGTCCCCGCCGAGCGGGGAACCGCCCCGGCGCCGGGCGCCCGGCTCAGTCGCCCAGGTCGGGAGTCAGCAGATGCAGTTCGGTCGGTACTACGAGGAGTTCGAGGTCGGGGCCGTCTACAAGCACTGGCCCGGGAAGACCGTCACCGAGTACGACGACCACCTGTTCAGCCTGCTCACCATGAACCACCATCCGCTGCACCTGGATGCGAACTACGCGGAGACGTCCACCGACTTCGGCAAGAACGTCGTGGTCGGCAACTACATCTACTCGCTGCTGCTGGGCATGAGCGTCCCCGACGTGTCGGGCAAGGCGATCGCCAACCTGGAGATCGAGTCGCTGCGCCACGTCGCCCCGACGTTCCACGGCGACACGATCTACGGCGAGACCACGGTCCTGGACAAGACGCCGTCGAGGTCCAAGGACGACCGGGGCATCGTCTCGGTCGAGACGATCGGCTACAAGCAGGACGGCACGGTGGTCTGCATCTTCCGCCGCAAGGTCATGGTGCCCATGCAGTCCTACGGCGAGGCGCGCGGCGGCGAGCAGCCGGGCCGTCCGGAGCCCACTCCGCGCTGACCGGGACGGCATGATGAGCCTCGTGGGACGCCTGCCGGGCCGGGGTCAGCCCGGCAGCACGCCCCAGGTGCGCAGCGTCTCCACCAGCCGCGGGGTGCACGGCAGCGTGTCGAGGGTGGCCGCGTCGGCGAGCACGACGTCGGTCGCGTCGTCGCCCGCGACCGGCTGCTGGTCCGGCGAATCCAGGGTGCAAGCCAGGTCGACGACGTCGTACACGACCTCGCCGGCCGGGATGCGCACGCGCCCGACGACGGCGCCGGTGCTGACCGACAGCCCCGTCTCCTCGAGCACTTCGCGGCGCACCGCCTCCTCGGTGGTCTCGCCGGCCTCGACCCGCCCGCCGGGGAGGGACCACAGGCCCGCGTGCGGATCGTGGCCGCGGCGGATCAGCAGCAGCCGCCCGGCCCGATCCACGACGACGGCGCCCACGCACGCCACGACCGGCGCTCCCTGGTCCGACCACTCAGCTGGCACTCTCGGGACGCTACGCACAGGTCGGGGCATCGGTCGGGGCACAGGTCGGGCGCCGGTGTGCCCCGCCGACGTCTCGTCCGACCACCTGCTTGACGATTCCCGGCTGTCCCAGGACGGTGATGCCCGATGAGCGTCTCGCCGGTCTGCCCCCGATGCGGCGAGGCACTGGTCGTGCGGCCCGGCTCCACCGCGCAGGCGTGGTGCCACGTGCACGGCGCCGTCACGCCCCTGCACCACACCGTCCTGGTGGCCCACGACGCCATCGCCGCGGTCACCGCGGACGCCCGGGTTCCCGCGTGGGTGCCCGACCCGATGCCGGTCGGGTGGTCGGTCACGGGCATGGCCTGGGGCGGAGAGCCCGGCGCCCGGGCGATCGTGGTCGATTGCGCGGGCCCCGCACCCCTCGGCGGCTCCGCCGAGCTCGTCCTCGTCGCCGAGGAGCCCGGGACGGGCGTCGGTTGCGGCTACGCCGGTCTGCCCGGCCTGGACCCCGGCGACGTCATCGCGGGGCCGTCGTCGGTCGACGTCAAGGCGGCGGGCCAGCGCGCCCCGCTGTGGGCCGTGCCCACGACCGACGACCGCGCTGCCTTCGTGGGTGAGGCGTACGGCGTGTGGCTGTGGCTGGTCATGTGGCCGATGAACGCCGCGTGGCTGCTGGCCGAGCAGCTGGAGCTCATCGACCTGCGCGACCGCATCTACCCGGACCTGCCGCTGGGCCCGCCCAGCGAGCACCTGCTACCGGGGAGCTGACGCAGAACCCGACCGGTCCGATTCGGGGTCGGCGCGTCGCCCGTGCGGCGGCTGGGGCATCTGTTACCCATGGGACGAAGCAGTCCGCCGCACTCCGGGTGGAACTGAGTACCCGCAGGTTCGGAGCACCCCGACCTGCCCGCACGAGCTCACCCGTGGAGGTGGCGGTGAACCTCAAGAAGGTCGTCACCTGGTTGGTCGTGGCATTCGTCGTCTTCTACGTCATCCAGGCACCCGAGCAGTCCGCCGAGCTGGTGCGCAGTGCGGGCGAGGCGCTCGGCGACGCCGCGTCCTCCCTCGCCCGGTTCGTCGGCTCCCTCGTCTAGCCGGCCGGCCGCGTGACCGGTCCCACGCCCCTGGAGCTGCCGTCCCGGGCGAGCAAGGACGTCGAGAAGTACCTCCTTCCCGGGGAGACGGCCGTGGTCGCCACCCGCCGGCACTGGGCGGTGCTCATCAAGCCCACCGTCACGTTCCTGCCGTTCCTCGTCGCGGGCGGCTGGCTGCTGCTCTTCGACCCCGACAACCGGGTCACCAGCTCCGCCGGTCTCCTGGTGATCGCCGTCGCGCTCGTCCACTACGGGCTGCGGGTCGGCGAGTGGTGGATGCGGCACTTCATCGTCAGCACCCGCCGCGTCCTGCTCACCTCTGGCGTGATCGTGCGAACGGTGACGCTGCTGCCGCTGCGGAGGATCACCGACCTCACCTGGAAGGAGACCCTCCTCGGGCAGGTCCTCGGTTACGGGACCTTCCGCTTCGAGTCCGCCGGCCAGCAGCAGGCCCTGTCCGAGATCACCTTCCTGCCCGGTGCCGACGTCCTCTACCGCCGGGTCAGCGCCCTGCTGTTCGGCAGCGACTGGGGCGGCGCGGCGTCGAGCGGGGACGACGAGGGCAATCCCGAGCCCCCCTCTGCACCGAGCGGGGGCGGTCGCCGGGACACCGAACCGATCCAGGGCCTGCCGCCCCGCCAGGAGTGAGGGCCGGCGATCGCCGTCGGCGGCAGCCGGCGCGGGCAGCCGCACCGGGAGTGGGGGAGGCTGTGCGGTGATGCGGATCGACCTGCACACCCACTCCTCGGTCTCCGACGGCACCGAGCCCCCCGCCGAGCTGCTCGCCACCGCGCGCGCGGCGGGCCTCGACGTCATCGCGCTGACCGATCACGACACGACGGCCGGCTGGTCGGTGGCCGAGGCCGCCCGGCCGCGGGGGCTGACCGTCGTCCCGGGCATGGAGCTGTCGTGCCGATGGCTGCCCGACGACCAGCCGCCGATCAGCGTCCACCTCCTCGCCTACCTCTTCGACCCGGTCCACCCGGGTCTCGCCGCCGAGCGGGCGAGACTGCGCGACGAGCGGCTCCACCGCGGTGAGCGGATCGTCCGGGCGCTCACGCGCGCCGGCTACGGCATCACCTGGGAGCGGATCCTGGAGCGGTCCGCGGGCGGCGTCGTCGGCCGGCCGCACATCGCCCGCGCACTGGTCGAGGCCGGGGCGGCCGACTCGGTCGACCACGCCTTCGCCACCCTGCTGCACCACCGCGGCCCCTACTACGTGACCAAGGCCGACACCGACGTCTGCGAGGGCATCGCGCTGGTCCGGGCGGCGGGCGGGGTGCCCGTCTTCGCGCACGGCCTGGCCACCAAGCGCGGCCGCGTGGTGGGGGACGACGCCGTCGCGGCGATGGTCGAGGCCGGCCTGCTCGGGCTGGAGGTCGACCACCCCGACCACTCGGCGGACGAGCGGCGGCACCTGCGCGGCCTGGCGGCCGACCACGGGTTGATCGTCACCGGTTCCAGCGACTACCACGGCGCCAACAAGACGACGCCGATCGGCGCCTGCACGACCGAGCCCGACCAGCTCGAGGCGATCCTGGCCGCCGGCACGGGCAGCCCGCCGTTGCGCGACTGAGCCGGAACCGTCGGACCTGCTCGTTACCGTGAGCGCCATGGGGACGAGCGCGCAGCTGGAGATGCCGGGCATGCCGCGCCGGCTGTTCTCCGCGACGCCCAGCAAGCTCGCGTCCTTCGCCGACTGCCCCCGTCGGTACCGCCACGCCTACGTCGACCGGCCGACCCCGCCCAAGGGGCCGGCGTGGGCCCACAACACGGTGGGTGCGGCCGTGCACGCCGCGCTCCGGTCGTGGTGGGACCTGCCGGTGGAGAAGCGCACGACCGCGGCGGCGCGTCAGCTGCTGTACGCAGCCTGGTCGGAGAACGGGTTCCGGGACGCCGACCAGGCGCAGCGGTGGCGCGCCCGCGCGGCCGGCTGGCTGACCGAGTACGTACCGACGCTCGACCCCACCGACGAGCCGGTCGGCAACGAGCGGACCGTCGGCGCCACGACCGAGCGGCTGGCCCTGTCCGGCCGGGTCGACCGCATCGACCTGCGCGGGGACGAGCTGGTGATCGTCGACTACAAGACGGGCCGGGTGCCCTCCACCGACGACGAGGCCCGGGGGTCACCGGCGCTGGCGGCCTACGTGCTGGGGGTGCGCCGCACCCTGCGGCGGGCCTGCAGCCGGGTGGAGCTGCACCACCTGCCCAGCGGCACCGTGGCGGCCTTCGAGCACACCGAGCGCTCCCTGGCCAACCACGTCCGTCGGGCGGAGGACATCGCCGTCGACATCACCGGCGCCACGGAGCGGATGACGGCGGGGGAGGACCCCGACGCCGCGTTCCCCGCCGTCCCGGGCAGGCAGTGCAGCTGGTGCGACTTCCGGCCCAGCTGCCCGACCGGCCAGGCCGCCGTCCCGGCTCGCGAGACCTGGAGCTTCCTCGCCGAGGACGACGCCTGACGCCGAGTCGGTCGGCCGCATCAGGCGGCCCGTCGCTCGCCCACCCGGGCGTAGCCGGCGCGCACGATCGGCGACCAGCGGGCCCGCTCGGGCACCGCGAGCAGCGCCGTCCGGAAGGCGCGCAGGGCGGCCGTGGCCGCGGCGTCGGTCAGGGAGAAGCCCGGCATCGAGAACATCTGTCGCGCCCAGGCGGGCAGGGTCGCGAAGCCGAGGGACACGAACGTGCCCCACGCCGGTCGGGCGGGTGTGAGCACCTGCACCCAGCCCTTCATCGGCGGCACGAACAGCCGGCGGACGCCCTCGGAGGCGGCCGGGGTGAGGGCCAGTTCCGGGCGGATCCGCTCGAAGTAGGCGTCCAGGTCGGCCACGGTCCGCGGGACGAGTTCGTCCGGCACCCCGATCAGCCGGGCCGCCGCCGTCTGCTCCAGCACATAGGCGTCGGCGTCCTCGTCGGACAGCCGCAGACCGGCCCGCCGGGCCGTCGAGAGCAGGGAGTCGACCGCGCCGTTGTGCACCCACAGCAGCAGATCCGGATCGTCGACCCGGTAGGCCCGGCCGGTCGTCTCCTCGACGCCGGAGAGCTTCCGGTGATAGCCGCGCACCCGCGCCGCCATCCGCCGGGCCTCGGTCCGGGAGCCGAAGGTGATCGTCTCCACGTACTGGCCGGTGCGGGTCATCCGCATCCACCACTCGTCCTTGAAGCCAGTGGAGTTGCGGGCCACGCCGTCCATCGCGACGGGGTGCAGCGCCTGCAGCATGAGCGCTCGGAGTCCGCCGACGGCGTAGCTCGGGTCGGTGTGGATGCGCCAGGTGACGCTGTCGGGTCCGAAGAAGCCGAGCCGGTCCTCCTCGCCGGTCCACTCGTCCGGCGAGGGCAGCGGCGCCAGGCGGCTCATGACCGCACCGCGGCGCCGGCCCAGAAGTCGAGCAGCACCTCCAGCGTCCGCGGCGGGTTCTCGACGGCGGGGGAGTGGATCGAGTTGTGAACGACCTCC
>CADCTN010000153.1 GCA_902805535.1 uncultured Blastococcus sp.
GGAACTGCAGCTCCGGGCGGGCCAGCTCCCCGCGCATCAGCAGGGCCATCAACCCGCCCGCGATGAAGAACGCGAACGAGGCGACCATGTACATCAGGCCGATGGTCTTGTGGTCGGTCGTCCGCAGCAGGTTGGACAGCCGCGAACCCTTCTCCGCCACGTGGACCGGGCTCGGCCGACTCACGATGGGCGCCGGGGCAATCGTCACATTCCGCAGCTTAGACGGTGCTCGCGAGGCACCTCAGACCCACGACGGAGGCGCGCCGGTGACCTGCGCAAGGGCCGCGGCACACGGGGCCAGAAGGCGGCTCACCGAGCCCTGACCGTGACCTCCGGCGAGTTTTCGATCATGGCTGCCGGGGAATTCTCGTCTCCGCGCCCGGAGATCCCTGGCACCCGGTCCGCTCGTGCGGGCCACCACTCGGAGGTCTGCACATGTCCATCGGTGGCATCATCCTCGCGATCGTCATCGGCCTGGTCGCCGGCCTGATCGCCCGCGCGGTCATCCCCGGCAAGCAGGATCTCGGCATCGTCGCCACGATCGTGCTCGGGCTGATCGGTTCCATCGTCGGGAACCTGCTGGTCAGCCTCATCCGCGACGGCGAGGTGACCTTCGACCTGGGCGGCTGGTGGGCCTCGATCCTCGGCGCCATCGTCGTCCTGGGCATCTACGTGGCCGTCGCCGGCCGCGGGCGGCGGTCGGTCTCCCGCTGACCGGCGACGTCAGCCCCGGCGCCGGTAGGTGCTGACGTCCACCGACACGGTCACGGGGATCCGCTCCGGCATCCGGGCCAGGCCCGCGGCGATCGCGGCCGGTGTCGTGTGCCGCGCGTGCGGACCCATGCCGACGAGCGTGGCCGCGGCGGCCCGTGACAGCGTCAACCGCCGGCCACGGGTCCGCGTCCCGACCGGTTCGAGGTCGGGCTCCAGCGAGGCGGCCAGCCGCGCCGCCTTGTCGGGGTCGACGTGCAGCAGGTCCAGGGGCCCGACCAGCTCGGCGAGGTGGTCCGGGGCCGGCGTGACCACCACGAGCCGACCGTCGGGACGCAGCACCCGGGCGATCTCCGGGCCGTTGCGTGGCGCGAACACCACGAGCACCGCGCCGATGACGCCGTCCCGGACCGGTAGCCGCGCCCAGCTGTCCGCGACGACCGCCACCGCCCGTGGATGCGCGCGGGCGGCCCGGCGCGCCGCGTAGGGCGAGGAGTCCAGCACCACCCCGACGGCGTCGGGCAGCCCGTCGAGCACGCCCGCCAGGTGGTGCCCCGTCCCGCCCCCCAGGTCCAGCAGGGTGCCGCGATCCCCCACCGCGTCGGCCAGCGCCGCGGTGATCCCCGCGTAGTGGCCGGCGGAGAGGAAGGCCACCCGGTCGGCCACCATCGCCGCCGAGTCCCCGGAGGGTGGCCGATGACCCGGTGGCAGCAGGGTCACGTGCCCCTGGCGGGCACGGTCGAAGGCGTGGCCCTCCGGGCAGCGCAGGCCGGCTCCTCCCGGCAGCTCCGCCAGGGGTGCGCCGCAGAGCGGGCAGGCCAGGAGGGCGAGGGCCCGCGCCTCCCACGGCGGGCGTCCGCTCACCGGCGCGGGGGAACGGCGTGGAAGACGACGTCGCGCAACCGGCCCGCGTCCGCGACGGCGGTGACGTAGGTGCCGTGCGGCTGACGGCGCCGGTCGGTGGGCGAGCCGGGGTTCAGCAGCCGCAGGCCCGACGGAGCGGTCGTGTCCCACGGGATGTGGCTGTGCCCGAAGACCAGGACATCGGCGTCGGGGAACCGGGCCGCACACCGCGGTTCGCGCCCCTTCGCGTCGCCCGTCTCGTGGACGACGGCGAACCGGACGCCCTCCAGCTCGGCACGGGCGACCTCCGGCAGCCGCTCCCGGAGAGCCCCGTGGTCGTTGTTGCCGTACACCGCCACGAGACGCCGCGACCGGGTCTCGAGGAGGTCCAGGAGCGCCACGTCGACCCAGTCCCCGGCGTGCACGACGACGTCCGCCAGGGAAATCGCCGTCCAGAGGGAATGCGGCAGGTCACGCGACCGCTTCGGGATGTGCGTGTCGGAGGTCACCACCAGCGAAACAGGCACGACGACATGATCGCAGGCCGATACCTTGCGTCCGGCCGGCGATCTGGCCCCATCCGCACGACCTGAGGACTGCTCCGTGACCGAGATCCGTCCCACGACCTCGGCCGCCGACGCGGCGACGCCCGCCGACGAGCCGTACGAGAAGCGGTGGCTGGCGCTCGGGATCATCGCCATGACCGTGCTGCTGGTGATCCTCGACGCCACGATCGTCAACATCGCCCTGCCGGCCGTCACCGCGGACCTGGGCATCAGCGTGGCGTCCCAGCAGTGGATCGTCACCGCCTACACCCTGACCTTCGGTGGCTTCCTGCTGCTCGGCGGCCGCATCGCCGACTTCTGGGGCCGCAAGCGCACCTACCTGGTCGGCGCGGCCGGCTTCGCGGTCGCCTCCGGCCTGGGTGGCCTCGCGCAGAACGAGGCGATGCTCTTCGGTGCCCGCGCGCTGCAGGGCGTCTTCGGCGCGCTGCTGGCCCCGGCGTCCCTCGCGCTGCTGACCGTCCTCTTCACCGACCCCAAGGAGCGGGCCAAGGCCTTCGCCGTCTACGGCGCCATCGCCGGTGGCGGATCGGCGATCGGCCTGATGCTGGGCGGCGTGCTCACCGAGTACGCGGACTGGCGCTGGTGCTTCTGGGTGAACCTGCCGGTCGCGCTGCTGGCGATCGCGCTGGCCATCCCGTTCGTGCCCGAGAGCAAGACCCCGGGCGACACGAGCTACGACATCCCCGGCGCGGTCCTGGTCACCCTGGGGCTGGCGTCGATCGTCTACGGCTTCACGCGCGTCGCCGAGGCCGCCCAGACCAACGCCGCGGAGGCGGCCGCAGCCAACGCGGAGGCGGCGGCCCAGGGCACCCCGACCATGGTGACGCCGGACAGCGGCTGGGCCGACGGCATGGCGTGGGTGTTCATCGTCGCCGGGCTGGTGCTGGTGGCGCTGTTCGTCGTCCTGGAACTGCGGACCCGGAACCCCCTGCTGCCCATGCGGATCGTGCTCGACCGCAACCGCGGCGGAGCCTTCCTCACCTCGACCCTGGTGGGCGCCGGGCTCATCGGCGCGTTCTTCTTCCTGAGCCTGTACTTCCAGCAGGTGCTGGAGTACGAGCCGGTCATCGCGGGACTGGCCTCGCTGCCGACCACGCTCGGCGTCTTCATCTCGGCCGGGGCGGCCAGCGCCCTGGTGCCGCGGATCGGGCCGAAGCCCCTCATGGTCCTCGGCGGTCTGCTGGCCGCCGGCGGGCTCTTCATGCTGTCGTTCGTCGGGCTGGACACGGGTTTCTGGCAGCTGCCGTTCCCCGGCCAGCTGCTGCTGGGTCTCGGCCTGGGGTTCACCTTCGTCCCGTTGTCGAACCTGGCCCTCATCGGCGCCGGCGTCCGCGACGCCGGGGCGGCGAGCGCGATGCTCAACGCCACGCAGCAGGTGGGCGCCTCCATCGGCACCGCCGTCCTCGCCTCGCTGTCGGTGGCCGCCATCAGCACCTACACCGCCGATGCGCTCAGCTCGGGTGCCGACCCGCGGGACCCGAGCGTGGGCCTGGCGGCGCAGGTGGAGGGCTACACCACGGCCTTCACCTGGGCGGCGGCTCTGCTGGTGCTGGGGGCGATCGTCTCGGCGGTGCTCATCAAGGCCACCAAGGAGGACCTGCCGGCCGAGGGCGACGCCGTCGTCCACGCCGGCTGAGACCGGACCACCACGTCGCGAGGCCCGCGTCCCACCGCCGGGGCGCGGGCCTCGTCGCATCCGCGCGCCGTGCGCCGGCGAACCGGACGCCGGACTCAGCTGTCGGGGCGCGCGGCGAGCGCGCGCAGGCGCGCGTTGTAGGCCACCAGCTCCGCGTCACCGGTGCGGTCGGCGGTCCGGTCCATCGCCTTGGCCCGGCGGTCGTCGGAGCTCGCCCAGGAGAAGAAGACGACGGCCAGCACCAGCACGGTGGGCAGCTCGCCGAACGCCCAGACGATGCCGCCCGCCTCACCCTGGTCGCGGAGCGGGTCGATCCCCCACCCGGCCGGCGGGTTCGCGAACGTGTCCACCACGAGCGAGCCGGCCATCATGATCGCGACGCCGAAGAAGGCGTGGAACGGCACGGGCAGGAAGAGCTCGAGCATCCGGCCGGGGTGACTCAGCGTCCGCGGCCAGGGGTCCTGCGCCACGATCGGCCCGAAGAACAGCAGCCCGGTGACGACGAAGTGGGCCAGCATCACCTGGTGCCCGACGGGGTTGCTCATCAGGGCGTCGAACAGCGGCGTGAAGTAGACGCCGTACAGGCTGGCGATGAACAGCGGGATCGAGAACAGCGGCGCGGCGAGGAACCGCGCGAACCGGCTGTGCAGCCCGTTGAGCAGCAGAGCCCGCGCCGCGCCGGCAGCGCCGTTGCCGCGAGGCAGCGTCCGCAGCGCCAGGGTCACCGGCGCCGCGAGCAGCAGGAGCAGCGGGGTGATCAGCGACAGCACCATGTGCTGGGCCATGTGCACGCTGAACAGCACCATGCTGTAGCCGTTGAGCCAGGTGCCGGTGACCGCGAACAGCGACGCCGTTCCACCGACCCAGGCGAGGACCCGCCACCACGGCCACGCGACACCCGAGCGGCGCAGACGGACGACGGCGCCCAGGTAGACGACCAGGCCCACGATGCTGAGCACCGCCAGCACCGACCACGCGTCCAGGTGCGGGAGGAACATCCGCGCCCAGGTGGGTGGCTGGTCGGGCACCCACATGCCCGAGTGGTGCCCGTGGTCCACCGAGTCCTCCTCCCGCGCCGTCGCTGCCTCCACTGTCCCATTCGCCCCCATCCAGAGGCTCGCCGTGTTTTGCGCAAGGTGAGGCGGACGGAGGTCGTCTCAGTCGTGGACCGGGGCCTCGTGCCCGGCGTGCGCCGGTGTCTCCAGCTGGAACGTGCAGTGCTCCATGTCGAAGTGCTGCCCCAGGCACTCGCACAGGGTGTCGAGCACCCGCCCGGCGTGGCCGTCCGCCATCGCGGCGTCGGTGACGACGACGTGCGCGGAGAGCACCGGCAGGCCGGACGTGATCGTCCAGGCGTGCAGGTCGTGGACGCCGACGACACCGTCGACACCGAGCATGTGGGCCCGCACGTCGTCGAGGTCCACGCCCTTGGGCGCGGCCTCCAGCAGCACGTCGAGCGCCTCGCGGAGCAGGCGCCAGGCCCGGGGCACCACGAGGACGCCGATGACCGCCGAGGCGACGATGTCGGCCGGTGTCCAGCCCGTGGTCAGGATGACGACCGCGGCCACGATGACGGCGACCGAGCCGAACGCGTCGGCCAGCACCTCGAGGTAGGCCCCGCGGACGTTCAGCGAGTCCGCACGCCCGCGGTGCAGCACGGCGAGGGACACGAGGTTCACGACCAGACCCACCGTCGCCACCACGAGCATCAGGCCGGATTCGATCGCGGGCGGCTCACCGATGCGGGCCACCGCCTCCGCCAGCACGTAGCCGGCGACCAGGAGGAGCAGCAACCCGTTGGCGACGGCGGCCAGGATCTCCACGCGCTGCCAGCCGAAGGTCCGTCGTCCGCGGGCCGGCCGCTGCGCGAGCGCCACGGCGCCGAGCGCGAGGGCGACCGCGGCCGCGTCGGTGGCCATGTGCCCGGCGTCGGCCAGCAGCGCCAGCGAGCCCGACACCAGGCCGCCCACGATCTCGACGGACATCACGGCCAGCGTCAGGACCAGGACGAACAGCAGCTGTCGCCGCTGACCGCCCGCCGCGGTCACCGGCGCGTGCGCGTGGTCGTGCCCCATCGCCGCCTCCCCGCCTGCCCGTTGCTCACTTCACGCCGAAGTGTGCCCCAACGCCGACGGTGCGCGGTCGACTCAGATCTGGACGCCGCGCTCCCGCAGCCACGGCAGCGGGTCGGTCTTCGTGCCGTCGAGGCCGCCGACGTGCACCTCGAAGTGCAGGTGCGGACCCGTGGACTGACCGCGGTTGCCGAGCAGCGCGATCGTGTCACCGGCCCGGACGACCTGGCCGGCGTCGACCAGGATGGAGTCCATGTGGCCGTAGACGGTGACGTCGCCGTTCTCGTGCTGGATGTAGACCGCGAGGCCGAAGCCGCTGGCCGGCCCGGCCTCCAGGACGACGCCGTCCATGACCGCGAACTCCGGGGTCTGCATGGGCGCGGCGAGGTCGATGCCGGCGTGCAGCGTGCCCCAGCGGGCTCCGAAGCCACTGGTCAGGCGGGCTCCGTCCACCGGCAGGACGGCCTTCGGCCGGGCCGCCTCGGCTGCGGCAGCGGCGGCCGCAGCGGCCGCCGCCTGATCGGCCTGCACCTGGACCTGGGCGGCCGCGGCCTGCTCGGCGTCGCGGACGCTCCGGCTGGCCGCGAGGTCACCGAGCAGCTGGGTGGCGTCGGTCTCGGTGATGGCCTCGACCGGCGTGGCCTCGATGCCGAGCTCCTCGGCGACGCTCACCGAGTGACTCACCGTGTCGGTGGCCTGCGCCGCGGGACCGTCGGTGGTGAATCCGCTGACGCCCAGCGCACAGATCAGCGCGGCGGCCAGGTAGAGCGAGGGACGACGGCTGATCGACGGCGGGCGGCGGCGCAGGAACGCGGATACGCGCGACTCGGTCGCCTCGAGCGAGGCGCGGGTCGTCGCGGCAGGAGTGCCGGACTGCTCGGCGAGGGCCGCGAGGATCTGGTCCGCCGGAACGGTGCGCTTGTGCGGGGTCGGCCGGACCTGGACCGGCGCGACGGCGCCGACCGGCGGCGTCGTGACGGCTGGGGTGGCCGCCTCAGCGGGGACGGGCTTGGCGGCCGTCGCCTTCGACGCAGAGGCCTTGACCGTCACCGGCTTGGCGACCGCAGGCTTCGCCGTCGCGGCCTTCGCCGTCGCCGGCTTCGCGGCAGCCGGCTTGGTCGTTGCCGGCTTCGCGACCGCCGGCTTGGCGACCGCAGGCTTCGTGGCCGCGGCCTTCACCGTCGCGGCCTTCACCGTCGCGGCCTTCGCGGTTGCAGCCTTCGTGGCCGCAGGCTTGACCGTCGCGGCCTTCACCGTCGCCACCTTCGCCGTGGCGACCTTCCCCGTCGTCGCCTTCGCCGTGGCGACCTTCACCGTCGCGGCCTTCGCCGTGGCGACCTTCACCGTCGCGGCCTTCGCCGTGGCGACCTTCCGGGTGGCGGTGCCCGCGGCCTTGGCGCGAGCGGCCAGCGTGCCGGCGGTCTTCGCCGTGGAGGTGCGGCGCGTGCGGGCCCGGGGGCTCTGCTCCGTGGTCGTGGTCTGGGTGGTCTCCTCGCGCTGCGCCGTCCCCAGGCGCTGCGTCGGGACCGTGCTGGTCACCTTCTCCGCGGCCGGCGTGCGCGAGGTCGCGCGGGCCGGGGCGAGGGTCGGAGCGGACCCGCTGGCGGGTTCCGATCCCTCCGGGAGGAGGCGGTCCTGGTAGAGCGAGCTCATGCACCTGACTTCCGTTTGCGGACATTCCACGTGCACTCCCGGGGAGAGGAGCGGAACCCATGTAAACACGTCGTGATCGGTTCGTGATCTGCGAACCGGGGTAGTGACCTGCGGGTTTGTGTCCGTCGCCACAAGATCGCATGACTGTCATTCAACCCTTAGTATTGTCGAACGCACAGAGCGTGAGCGCCACGCAGCGTTTTGTTGAAAGTCGCGCGATCCGGCGGACCAAGGGGCAGGACCCCCTCCGAAGGGGCCGACCCCGGCCCGTCGGAGGGAGAGCCGAAGATGCGTGCAGTGACATGGCACGGCCGCGCGGACGTCCGCGTGGACACCGTGCCCGACCCCGTCATCCAGGACCCGACGGACGTGATCGTGGAGATCACCTCGAGCGGCATCTGCGGGTCCGACCTCCACCTGATCGAGGTCATGGCCCCGTTCATGACCGTGGGCGACGTGATGGGTCACGAGCCGATGGGCATCGTGCGCGAGGTCGGCCGTGAGGTGACGGCGGTGCAGCCCGGCGACCGGGTCGTCGTCCCGTTCAACATCTCCTGCGGCACCTGCTGGATGTGCGCGGAGGGCCTGTTCTCGCAGTGCGAGACCACGCAGAACCGGGACCAGGGCATGGGGGCCTCGCTGTTCGGCTACACCAAGCTCTACGGCCAGGTGCCGGGCGGTCAGGCGGAGTACCTCCGCGTGCCCTTCGGGAACACGCTCCCGATCAAGGTGCCGAGCGGGACGCCCGACGACCGCTTCGTCTACCTCTCCGACGTCCTGCCGACCGCCTGGCAGGCCGTGCAGTACGCCGGCATCCCGCCAGGCGGCAGCGTGCTGGTCCTCGGGCTCGGGCCGATCGGTGACATGGCCACGCGCGTGGCCCAGCACCTCGGCGCGGGACAGGTCATCGCCTCCGACGTCGTACCGGAGCGGCTCGCGCGCGCCCGCCGCAACGACGTCCAGGTCATCGACACCACCACGCAGGCCGACGTCGTGGCGCAGGTGCGCGACCTGACCGACGGCCGCGGGCCGGACGCGGTCATCGACGCGGTGGGCATGGAGGCCCACGGCTCGCCCCTGGCAGCACTCGCGCAGAAGGCCACCGCGATCGTGCCCGACGCGATCATGGAGAAGGTCATGCAGGTCGCGGGGGTCGACCGCCTGGCCGCGCTGAACACCGCCATCGAGGCGGTCCGCCGCGGCGGCACGATCTCCCTGTCGGGCGTGTACGGCGGAGCGACGGATCCGCTGCCGCTCATGCGCATGTTCGACAAGCAGATCCAGCTGCGGATGGGGCAGGCCAACGTCTGGCGGTGGGTGCCCGACATCCTGCCGCTGCTCACCGATGGGAACGCCCTCGGCGTCGACGAGTTCGCGACCCACCGCGTGCCGCTCGAGCAGGCGCCGCAGGCCTACCTGAACTTCCGGGACAAGAAGGAGGGCCACGTCAAGGTCCTGCTCCAGCCCTGAGCCGACCCGGGGCGCGGCCGGTCCGGTCGCGTCCCGGCTCCGCTGTGAGCAGACCCACGCCCTGCCCGGGGCATGGCAGGCCGCTCCGAGCGCTTGCCCCTGGGGAGAGTGATCCCCCGGTTCAGGAAGGACGACGAGGTCCGCCGGCCGCCCGCCCGCCCACGCGTCCCCCTGGAGTCCCGCCTCGTGCCTCGCGCGCTGCTCGCCCTCGCCATCGGCGCCTTCGCCATCGGCACCACCGAGTTCGTCGTCCTGGGCATGCTGCCCGAGATCGCCGACGGCCTCGGCGTCTCGGTGTCCGCCGTCGGCATCCTCATCTCGGCGTACGCGGTCGGCGTCGTGATCGGGGCGCCGACCCTGACCGCCGTCGGTCTCCGCTTCACCCCGAAGCAGACCCTCGTCGCCCTGATGGTGGTCTTCGTCGTCGGCAACGTGCTCTCCGCGGTCGCCCCCAGCTACGGACTGCTGGTCGCCGCCCGTGTCGTCACCGCGCTCGCGCACGGGTCCTTCTTCGGGGTGGGCGCGGTCGCGGCCCGCCGGCTGGTCCCGCCCGACCACGCCACCCGGGCGATCTCGCTGATGATCACCGGCCTCACCCTGGCCAACGTCCTCGGCGTCCCGCTGGGCACCTTCGTCGCGCAGCACGCGAGCTGGCGGATCGTCCTCGCCGGCATCGCCCTCATCGGGGTCGTGACGATCGCCGGCCTGCTGGCGTGGATGCCGTCGGACGCCGGGGAGCCGACCGACCTGCGCGCCGAGCTGCGCGCCTTCCGCAGCGGCCAGGTGTGGCTCGTGCTCGCGCTGACGATGGTCGGGTTCTCCGCGCTGTTCGCCGTCTACAGCTACGTCAGCCCGATCCTCACCGACCTGGGCGGGATCCCGGCCGCCTGGGTCACGCCCGTCCTCGCTCTGTTCGGCGCCGGGACGACCGTGGGCACCCTCGCCGGCGGGCGGCTCGGTGACCGCTACGGCTTCTCCTTCGTCGCGGTGGGCCTGGTCGCGATGGCCGGCATCCTCGTCGCCTTCGCCTTCCTGGCGCGGACGACGGTCGCCGCCGTCGCGCTGCTGGTGCTCTTCGGCACCGTGGCCTTCGCGATCGGTCCCGTGGTGCAGAACGCCGTCATCGACGCGGCACGGGTCCCCGGCGGCAGCCTGGTGTCAGCTGCCAACCAGGCCGCGTTCAACGTGGCCAACGCCCTCGGCGCCGCGCTCGGCGCGCTGGTCATCTCCCAGGGCCTCGGCTACACCGCACCCATGTGGATCGGTGCCGTGCTCGCGCTCCTGGGGGCAGGCCTCGCCGTCCTCGCCCGTGCCGGTGGTCGCCGGGCCGCCCTCGCCGACGCGGTCGCGATCGTCGCCCACCGCCAGGACGCGCTGCAGCGGGCCGAGGCCGCCTGAGCGCGCAAGCGCGCCCCGCGGTCAGCGGGCTCGCTGCACCCGGGTCTCGTCGAAGACCGGCGTGCTGGACCCGTACACCCGGCCGTCGGCGCCGAACACGACGAACCGGTCGAAGGAGCGGGCGAACCAGCGGTCGTGGGTGACGGCGAGGACGGTTCCGTCGAAGGCGTCGAGCGCCTCCTCCAGCGCCTCCGCGGAGAGCACGTCGAGGTTGTCGGTCGGCTCGTCCAGCAGCAGCAGCGTCGCGCCCGACAGCTCCAGCAGCAGGATCTGGAACCGCGCCTGCTGACCGCCCGACATCGTCCGGAACGGCTGCTCGCCGGCCTCGGCCAGCCCGTAGCGCCGCAGCGCTGCCATGGCCCGCCCGCGGTCGACGCCGGGCCGGCCCGGCTCGCCGTGCCAGAGCAGGTCCACCGGAGTGCGGTCCTGCCACTCCGGGTGTGCGTGCGTCTGGGCGAAGAACCCCGGGACGACGCGGGCGCCGAGCCGCCAGTCGCCGGTGTGCGCCACCGACTGCCCGGCCAGCAGGCGCAGGAAGTGCGACTTGCCCGCGCCGTTGGCCCCCAGCACCCCCACCCGGTCGCCGTAGTAGATCTCCAGGTCGAAGGGCTGCATCAGGCCGGTCAGCTCCAGCTGCTCGGCGATGACCGCCCGGACGCCGGTGCGGCCACCGCGCAGTCGCATCGACACCTTCTGCTCCGGCGGTCGCTCCGGGGGCGGGCCGGCCGCCTCGAACTTCGCCAGCCGGGTCTGCATCGCGTGGTACCGGTTGGCCATGTCGGGTGAGTTGGCGGCCTGCTGCTGGAGCGTGCGGACCAGGTCGACGAGCCGCTGGTGCTCCTCGTCCCAGCGCCGGCGCAGCTCGGCCAGCCGTTCGTGCCGCGCCGTCCGGGCGTCGTGGTAGCTGGCGAAGCCACCGCCGTGCACCCACGCCGTCCCGCCCTCGACGGTGACCACGCGGTCGGCGACCCGGGCGAGCAGCTCGCGGTCGTGGCTGACGAACAGCACGGTCTTGCGGGTCTCCAGCAGCCGCTCCTCGAGCCACCGCTTGCCCGGGACGTCGAGGTAGTTGTCCGGCTCGTCGAGGAGCAGCACCTCGTCCGGTCCGCGCAGCAGGGCCTCGAGCGCCAGGCGCTTCTGCTCCCCGCCGGACAGGGTGGTGAGCTCCCGGTACTTGCAGCCCTCGTACGGGACGCCGAGGGCCGCGACGGTGACGGTGTCCCAGGTGACCTCGGCGTCGTAGCCGCCTGCGTCGCCCCACTGGGCGAGCGCCTCGGCGTAGGCCATCTGCGAGCGCTCGTCGTCGGTCTCCATGAGCCGCAGCTCGGTCGCCTCGACGGCGTCCCAGGCCTCGCGGACGGCGGGCGGCGAGAGCTCGAGGAGCATCCGCTGCACCGTGGTGTCGTCCCGGACCGAGCCGATGAACTGCCGCATGACCCCCAGGCCACCGGTGCGGGCGATCGACCCGGCCTCCGCGGTCAGGTCGCCGGCGATGATCCGCAGCAGCGTCGTCTTCCCGGCGCCGTTCTCCCCCACCAGGGCGGCCCGGGCGCCCTCCCCGATGCGGAAGCTGACGTCGTCGAGCAGCACCCGCCCGTCGGAGAGGGTGTGCCGTACCGCGCTCACGTCCACGTAACCCACCCGGCCATCCTCCCCGTCCGGGCAACCGCGTTCCCCGGCGCGGTCGGGCGTCAGCCCAGAGTCACCCGCAGGCGCTGGCGGGCCAGCCGTTCGACGAGTTCGGGCAGGGCGTCGGTGGGCGAGCCGCGCAGCTCCTCGCGGCAGGTGCGCACCACCAGCACGATCGAGCGGGGGCCGAGCTCGGGGAACTCCTGGGCGAGCCGGCAGACGGCGGAGCGAACGGACGGGTCGGGGACGGTGCGGTCGGGGACGGTGGGCGGAACGGCCAACGCCATGGAGCTCCCTTCGGTGCGCGTGCCCCCGTACGGCAGTGACTTCCAGGGCCCCGGACCGGCGGCCCATGTCGGGCTCGAACACCGTGACGCGTGCAGGGCCCCGTCGGCCAGGGACCAAGGTCCCGGCCGCAGTTCGCCGTCGGCGTGGCGGCTCGTCGGAGAGGGCGCCGGTTCAGCCGAGCGTCAGCGAGATGATCGTCGCGGCCGCGGCAAGGACCATGCCGAACACCAGGACCATGGCCACGAGCCTCCTGCGCCGTTCGGCCCGGGAGCCGCGAGCACCACCCGACCTCGTCATGGCGGGCAGGCTACCGCCGGAACGGCCGGCTCAGGCTGGAGTCCGTCGTACCTGCCTGCGAGGGTGGACCGGTGACGACGCCGCGCGACATCGGCCTGCTGCGGCTGTGCGCCCTGCGGCTGGTCGGCCCGCCCGAGCCGACGGCGACCGCCGCCGTCCGCCGGCTGGGCGCCGCGCAGGCCCAGGACTACCCCGGCGCACTGCTCTCGGTGGCGCTGCGCACGGTGGGCAGGCAGCGCGCCGAGGTGGAGGCGGCGCTCGACGCCGGCTCGGTGGTCCGCTCCTGGCCCATGCGCGGCACCCTGCACCTCGTCGCCGCCGACGACCTGCGGTGGTTCCTCGACACCGCGGGAGTCCGTGCCCTGAAGGGTGTCGGGAAGCGCTGGGAGCACCTCGGGCTCGACGAGGCGCAGGCCGAGCGGGCGCGCGAGATCGTCGAGCAGGCGCTCGCCGCCACGCGCCGCGCATCGCGCTCGCACCTGCTGGCGGTGCTCGCCGAGGGCGGCGTCGCCGTCACCGGGCAGCGCGGCTACCACCTGCTCTGGTACCTGTCCCAGACCGGGACCCTGGTGCTGGGGCCCACGGACGGCGCGGGCGAGCAGCTGTTCGTCCGGCTCGACGACTGGATCCCCGAGCAGCGCCGGCTCGACCACGACGAGGCCCTCGCCGAGTTCGCGCTGCGGTTCTTCACCGGGCACGGCCCGGCAACCGTCCAGGACCTGGCCCGGTGGGCCGGCGCCACCGTGCGCGACGCGCGCGCCGGTCTCGCGGCGGTCCGCGACCAGCTGGAGTCGGTGACGGTCGAGGGCATCGAGTACCTGATGGACCCGTCGACCCCCGACCGGCTGGCGGCCGCCCGCGGCGAGGCGGACGGAGTTCTCCTGCTGCCCGGCTTCGACGAGTTCGTGCTGGGTTACGGCGACCGGACCGCCGTCGTCCCGGCCGAGTTCGCCGACCGGATCGTGCCCGGCAAGAACGGCATGTTCCGGGCGACGGTCGTGCACGGCGGCCAGGTGGTGGCCGTCTGGCGATGGACCGGGCGCGGGCAGGGACGAACGGTCGACGTCGAACCGTTCACCGAGCTGGCCCCCACGGTGGCCGCCGCCGTTCAGGCACGAGCGGCCGGCCTGCCCTGATCCTCAGGCGCTCCGCTCGAACAGGAAGAGGGGGATCTGCCGGTCGGTGGTCACCTGGTAGTCGGCGTAGTCCGGGTAGGCGGCCACGGCGCGTTCCCACCAGACGGCCCGCTCCTCGCCGCTGATCTCGCGCGCGACGCCGTCCCACGGCTCGGGCCCGTCCTGCAAGGTCACCTGGTCGGGATGGGTGCGCAGGTTGTGCGCCCATCCCGGGTCCTCCGGGGCACCGGCCTTGGACGCGACCAGCGCGTACACACCGTCGTGCTCGACCCGCATCACCCCCTGCTTGCGCACCTTGCCGCTCTTGGCGCCGCGAGTGCTGACGATGACGATCGGCAAGTCCCTGTCGTAGAGGGTGTTGGCCTCCCGCCCTCCGGTGGCCTCGTAGCGCTCGACCTGCTCCCGGACCTGGTCCCAGGGGCTCGGCTCGTACTCACCCGTCAGCGGCATGCCTTGAAACTAGGGGGTGACCGCACCGTCGCACGAGGGTCCGGCGGCACTTTCTGGCACAGTCCGTGCGCCCGTACCTCCGGAGGTCATCGTGAGCAGCCCCCTTCTCGAACACCCCCGGCCCCAGGTGCTGGTCCGCGGCGAGGCCGTGCTCCAGGTGGAGCCCGAGGTCGCCGACGTCTGGGTGACCGTCCGAGTCCGCGCCCGTGACCGGCAGACCGCGCTCGAGCGGTGCCGGGCAGTCCAGGAGCGGGTCACGGGGGTGGCGACGGCGGCGGGCGACGCGGTCGAGTCCGCCGAGACCGCCGGCGTGTCGGTGCACCTGGAGGTGCGGGACCGGCGGGCGCCCGGCGAACCGGTCGCGTCCGTGCAGACCCGCCTGACCGTCGGCCGGCTCGACGCCGTCGGGGACCTCGTCGTCGCGCTCGGCCGGCTGGACGACGTCGAGGTCTCCGGCCCGGTCTGGCGGCTGCGGCCGGACAGCCCCGCGGTGGAACGGGCGCGCCTGCAGGCCGTGCAGGACGCGGTGCACCGGGCCCGTCAGTACGCGACGGCCTTCGGCGCGCAGCTCACCGCACTGCTCGAGGTGCGCGACGCCGGACTGGGTGGGGGTGGTTCCCGAGTCGCGGCGGGCATGGCGCCGATGGCACGGTTCGAGAGCACTGACATCCAGCTCGACCTGACTCCGGCGCACCAGGAGGTGCACGGCGCGGTCGAGGTGCGCTTCGCGATGTCGGCACCGGACAGCAGGCTCTGGAGCACGGAGGTCGACCGAGGATGAGGTACCGGGAGGGTGGCCGCCTCGACACGTCGTCGGTGCGGGACCGCCGAGGTCGCGGTGGGCTCGGCGGCGGCCGGGGTGTCGCCGTGGGCGGCGGCGGGCTGGGCATCGTGGGGCTGCTCATCGTCGTCGTGCTCCAGCTGGCCGGTGGCGGGGACGGCGGGAGCGGCGCGGCCCTCGGCGGTCTGGCGGGCCTCGGTCAGGGCGAGCAGGCGGACAAC
>CADCTN010000154.1 GCA_902805535.1 uncultured Blastococcus sp.
CCTGGGCCCGCGGACGCGGACCCGGGCGCGCACCGATGCCCTCAGATGTTCGAGGCGTCCGGCGGCAGGCCCGCCGGCGGCTGCGGGGACCCGCCCTGCCCGGTGGCGTCCGGGCGGGGCAGCCCGAGGGTGTACGCCGTCATCGACAGCGACCCGTAGGCGTAGCCGTCGACGAGCACGTCGACGTCGCCGCCGGGCGACGCCGCGGCCAGACCGGCGAGGTACAGCGCGGGGATGAAGTGGTCGGGGGTCGGGACGGCGGTGCGGAAGTCCCGGTGCCCGTCCAGGGTCGCGACCCCACCCGGGTCGGTGAGCATCCGCGCCCGGGCCTCCTCGTCGAACCGCTGCGCCCAGTCGTAGCCGTCGTCGGTGAGCGTCCAGTCCATGCTGCCCAGGTTGTGGACGACGTTGCCGCTGGCCACGACGAGCACGCCGCGCTCCCGCAGCGGCGCGAGCGCGCGGCCGAGCTCGAGGTGGTAGCCGGAGTCCTTGTCGGCGTTGATCGACAGCTGCACGACCGGGATCGCCGCGTCGGGGAAGGCGTGCACGAGCACCGACCAGGTGCCGTGGTCGATGCCCCAGCTGTCGACGTCGGCGCCGACCCACGTCGGGTGGACGACGTCACCGACCTCCTCGGCGAGCTCGGGCAGGCCGGGTGCGGGGTACTGCACGCCGAACAGCTCGTCGGGGAAGCCGTAGAAGTCGTGGATCGTGCGTGGGCGGGGCATCGCGGTCACCGCGGTGGCGTTGATGTACCAGTGCGCGCTGACGACGAGGATGGCGCGCGGCCGCGGCACGGCCTCCCCGAAGGCCCGCCACGCAGCGGTGTACCGGTTGACCTCCAGCGCGTTCATCGGGTTGCCGTGGCCGAAGAACGCGGCCGGCATCACGCCGGGCGCGGGGTCGGGGTTCGGGGACATCGTGGCCTCCTGGCTCGTCCTGGTGGGTCCACCACGCCCCGATCCGCCGGTCCGGAGCCGCCGTGCCGGGCGCCCGCCCGGTCAGCCCGGCGCCGGGGACCCGGGAGCGGGCGGGACCGGGTGCGACTCGATGTGCGCCTCGGGGCCCGGGACGACCAGCGTCTCGTGGCCGTCCTCGACCCAGCGGACCCGGAAGGGCGGACTGCCGTCCTCGTGGACCAGACCCACCACCTCCCCCCGCCGGC
>CADCTN010000155.1 GCA_902805535.1 uncultured Blastococcus sp.
GGTCCAGCCGGTCGCCGTCGCCCGGCTCGGCGCCGTGGGCATCCGGGCGCTGGGCCTGTCGCAGGCGAAGGCGACCGCCGTCGCGGGGCTGGCGCAGCTGCACCTGACCGGCGTCCTGGACACCGACCAGCTCGACGACCTCCCCGACGACCAGGTGATGACCGCCCTGACCGCCGCGCGGGGCATCGGACCGTGGACGGCGCAGATGTTCCTCATCCACCAGCTGCGACGACCTGACGTCCTGCCGGCCGGAGACATCGGGGTCCGGCATGCCGTCAAGCAGTCGTGGGATTTGCCGGAGGTGCCGACCATCGACGAGGTCCGCGAGTTCGGCGAGCGGTGGTCGCCTCAGCGCACGTGCGCGACGGCATTGCTCTGGGCGTCGCTCCAGCCGGCACCGACGTCGATCTGAACGCTGGCGCTACCGGCCGTCGGCGAAGTCGGCCGGCCGGAAGTGCCCCGCGGACAGCCGGTTCTCGATCTGCTCCAGGCTGCGGCCGGTGAGTTCGGGCATGCGCCGGTACAGGAAGATGAATCCGGCGATGTTGAAGGCGGCGTACAGCCAGAAGGTCTGACCGGTGCCGATCGTGTCGATGATGCTCAGCAAGGTCAGGGTGATGAGCAGGTTCGTGCCCCACAGGGACGCCGACTGCGCGGCGGCGCCCGCCTCGCGGGTGGCCAGCGGGTAGATCTCGGAGCCGGTGAGCCAGCCCATGAGCTGGATGCCACCGGCGGTGAAGGCCATGAACACGATGAGCGTGGCGATGATGTAGGGAACCTGCGCGTCGCCGTCGTTGCCGGTGACGAAGAAGGTCCCGAGCACGATGAGGGCCAGCGCGGCGCCGGGCAGCGTGATCAGGGTGAGCCGCCGCCGGCCGACGCGGTCGATGATCGCCAGCCCGATCAGCTGGGTGATCAGGTACGTGAGGCCGAGCGCGACCGACACCCGGAGCGCCGCGGTGTCGGAGAAGCCGTTGTCGGTCAGGATCGTCGGCGAGTAGTAGACGATCATCTCGATCCCGGACAGCTGGGTGAAGATCGCCAGGCCGCACCCGACGATCAGCGCCGGCCGCACCCAGGCCTCCCGCAGGCCCCGCCAGCCGCTGGTGGAGGCGGCGCGTTCGGCCTCGACCAGTTCGTCGATGTCGTGCAGCTCGGGGGAGACGTCGGTCCCCTGGGGGCGCACGCGCTCCAGCGCCTCTCGCGCGCGCTCGTCCTGACCGTCCTTGATCAGCCAGCGCGGGCTGTCGGGCAGGCGCAGCATCAGCAGGAACATCAGCGCGCTGGGCACCACGGCCGCGCCGATGGCGACCCGCCAGTCGACGCTCTCGGACGCACCGACGAGGGTGGCGATGACGATGCCGACGCCGATGGCGATCTGGAAGAACAGCACCAGCCGGCCGCGGTACTTGGTCGGCGCAAGCTCGGCGACGTAGACCGGGGCGGTCTGCGTGGCGCCGCCGACGGCGAAGCCGAGGACGACACGGGCCAGCGACAGCGTCAGGGGGTCCGGTGCCAGCGCGGCCCCGAGGGAGCCGAGGACGAACACCGTGGCCACGATCAGCAGCGTCTGTCGCCGGCCGCGCCGCTCGCTGAGCCGGCTGCACACCAGCGCCCCGATCACCGCTCCGGCGAGGATCGAAGCGGCGATCACCTGCTCCCAGCCGTTGCCGATGCCGAAGTCGTCGCTGATCTGCAGCAGTGCGCCCGAGATGATCCCGGTGTCGTAGCCGTAGAGCAGACCCGAGATCGCCGACACCAGTGCCACGATCACGACGGCACCGGTCAGCCCACCTTCGTCTGCGGGCCCCGCGCCACCCTTCCCCTGGCCATGTGCGGTGACGGCCTGGTCTTCCGGTGCGGCCAAGAGGTCCTCGTTCCGTCAGCGCGGCGGTGTGGTGCGCCGCCACGTTAAGGCCGGTGTCAGCAGGCCGCTCGGTGAAGCGTTCGCAGGCGCGCACGCAGGTGGGGGGCCAGTGCCGGTGACAGCGCCGCCGCGCCGCCGCCCGCGGTGCGTGCGTTTACGTTGTATCCGTCCGTGGCAGACTGCTCCCGTGCCGAGGCTCCCGTCGTCGTGACCGACGACGAGACGACAGTGGAGGACCGGCTCGCGCAGGCCGCACTCGACCTGGCCGCCGCGCGTGCGCAGGCCGACGAGCTGGGCACGGCGCTCCAGGCCAGCCGGCAGATCG
This sequence comes from uncultured Blastococcus sp., assembly GCA_902805535.1. Taxonomy (GTDB): domain Bacteria; phylum Actinomycetota; class Actinomycetes; order Mycobacteriales; family Geodermatophilaceae; genus Blastococcus_B. Next base: position 2,193 of record CADCTN010000155.1, read on the forward strand.
GCATGGCCATGGGCATCCTCATGGAACGGCACCGCCTCGCGCCGCACCGGGCGTTCCAGGTGCTGCGGCAGATGAGCCAGCGGCGCAACGTCACGGTGCGCGAGGTCGCCGACGCGATCGTGGAGCCGGGCCCCGCCTCGTCGGTCTGACCGGCCGCTGGCACTCACCGGAGCAGCACTCACCGGAGCTGGTGGTGTGCGGCCCGGATGAGTGCGTCGGCGACCCGGTCCAGCGGATCCGACCGTAGCCGCCACTGCTGCCAGTGCAGCCGGATCTCGACACTGCCGGCCGGGTCGAAGGGGGTGACCGTGCGGCGGCCGGCGAGCTGCACCTCCGGCAGCATCCCCCAGCCGAAGCCGAGCTCGACGGCGGTGAGGAAGTCCGCCGAGGACGGGACGTAGTGGATCGGCGGGGTCGCCGTCGCCGGCAGGTGCCGCCGCAGGTAGGTGTGCTGGAGCTCGTCCCGGCGGTCGAAGACGACCACCGGTGCCCGCGCCAGGGCGGCGGCGTCAGGACCGTCCGGGAGCCAGCGTGCGAGGAACCCCGGAGCGGCGCAGGGCAGGTAGCGCATGCCTCCCAGCGAGGTGACCCGGCAACCGGCCACGGGCTCGGCGTCGGAGGTCACCGCCCCCATCACGGTCCCTGCGCGGAGCAGCGCACTGGTGTGCGACTGGTCGGAGCTGTGCAGGTCCAGGGCGACCGTCCCGGTCAGCGGCGCGAGTGCCGGCAGGGCCCAGGTGGCCATCGAGTCGGCATTGACCGCGATGGGCACCACTGGGACGTCACCGGGCCGGGCCCGGTCCAGTTGCCGGTCGGTGTCGGCGACGAGCAGCCCCACCTGACGGGCGAGCCGCAGTACCGGCTCGCCCGCGGCCGTGATCGTCGCCGGCCTTCCTCGCTGCACCAGGACGCGCCCGGTCGCCACCTCGAGCGCGCGCAGCCGCTGGGAGACGGCGGACGGTGTGACGCGCAGGAGCCGCGCGGCCGCCTCCAGCGTGCCCTCGTCGATCACCGCGACCAGCGTCCGCAGCTGAGCCAGGTCCACGTCCATGGACAGAGATGCTAATGGTGCATGAGAAACATGAGCTGGACTGTCGATCGATGTCTTTCTAGCGTCGGCAGCCGTGACGACGGGACTGCTGGCAGCTGTGGCCGGACTCGGGATGGGGCTCTCGCTCATCGTGGCGATCGGGGCCCAGAACGCCTTCGTGCTCCGCCAGGGGCTCCGGCTCGAGCACGTGACGCTGGTCGTGGCGGTGTGCGCGGTGTCCGATGCGGTCCTCATCCTCGCCGGGGTAGCCGGCAACTCCTGGCTGAGCACGCACCTGCCCGACGCGATCACCGTCATCCGCATAGGCGGGGCCGCGTTCCTGCTCGGCTACGCCGTCCTCGCCGCTCGTCGGGCGCTGCGTCCGGCGTCGATCGACGTCGACATCGGCGGCACGCGCGACGGCCTGCTGGCCACTTTCGTGACGTGCCTGGCCCTGACCTGGCTGAACCCGCACGTGTACCTGGACACGGTGCTGCTGCTCGGGTCGGTGGCCGACAGCCGCGGTGCCGGCCGGTGGTGGTTCGCCGGCGGGGCCGCCGTGGGCAGCGTGGTCTGGTTCAGCGCGCTCGGGTACGGCGCGCGCCTGCTCCGGCCGCTGTTCGCCCGGCCGGCCGCCTGGCGGGTGCTCGACGCCGTGATCGCGGTGGTCATGACGGTCCTCGGCCTCGCGCTGCTCGCCTCGGCGTCCTGAGGGCGCCGTCCCCCGACCGTCCTCGCGGATGCCCCTGCCGGTCCGCTGGCCCTACGGTCGGGTCATGGAGGCGAGGGAAAGCGCTGGTACGACGTCGATCGTGGTCATGGGGGTGTCCGGATCGGGGAAGTCCACGATCGCGGCGGGCCTGGTGGACCGGCTGGGGTGGGAGTTCGCCGAGGGCGACGACTTCCACCCCCCGGCCAACGTCGAGAAGATGCGCAGCGGGCGGCCGCTGGACGACGAGGACCGATGGCCCTGGTTGCGTTCCCTCGCCGCCTGGATCGGCGAGCACGAGCAGGCGGGGAGGTCCGTCGTGCTCACCTGCTCGGCGCTCAAGCGCAGCTACCGCGATCTGCTGCGCGACGGGCACCCGTCGGTCTGGTTCGCCCACGTGACCGCCGATGCCGACCTGCTCCGCGACCGGGTCGAGCAACGCACCGGCCACTACATGCCCTCCTCCCTGCTGGAGAGCCAGCTGGCGACCCTGCAGCCCCTCCAGGACGACGAGCCGGGCGCCGCGATCTCCGGGGCGGCTGCACCGGAGAGCGTCGTCACCCAGCTGCTGGCCGCCCTCGACGACGAGCGCGGCGCCCGCCCGGAGAGCCCCGAGCCCTCGTCCTGACCCCCGCCCGGCCGTCGTCGCCGACATTCCCAGGCGCCGACACTCCCGGGCACCGACACCGCGGCGACATCCGTGCTTCCCGTCCGCCTCCGGCGGGCATGGACGGTGCCACCCGGCGGACAGCGCGGGGACGGCAACGGGGGAGAACCGATCATGCGGACGACGGGTGCGGCGCGCGGGTCGTCGACAGTGGCGGGCTTGTACGGCAGCAACGTCGGCGCGCGCCCCATCCGGGCCGCGGTGACCGAGCTGATCGGCACGGCGATCCTGGTCTTCGTGGGGACCAGCGCGGCGGTGGCCTCGGCCGCGCGTGGCACCGACGTGTACGACACGCTGGCGGTGGTGCTCGCCTTCGGCGTCACCCTGGTGGCGCTCGTGGCCGCCTTCGGGCACGTCTCGGGATGTCACCTGAACCCGGCGGTGACCGTCGGCCTGGCGGCGACGGGTCGGTTCCCCTGGTCGGCCGCGGGCATCTACGTGGTGGCCCAGCTGGCGGGCGGGGTCGTGGGCGGCCTGGCCACCTGGGTGAGCTACGGGGGGCGGGCGCGCAGCGAGGGGGCGCTCGGCGCGACGCACCCGGTGGAGGGGGTCTCGATCGGTCAGGCGTTCGCCGTCG
>CADCTN010000156.1 GCA_902805535.1 uncultured Blastococcus sp.
GACCTGCTGCGCACGGCGAGCGCCGCCTGTCGGGCCGCACGCGCCGTACGACCGGGCTGACCGCCCGGGCCGTCGGCTCCCGGCCCCCCTCCCGCACTCCCTGAACGGAGACCCTCGTGGTCAACCTCGTCCTCCTCGCCCTCGTCGGCCTGGGCGCCCAGCTCGTCGACGGCAGCCTCGGCATGGCCTACGGCGTCACCTCGACGACGCTGCTGCTCGCCATCGGCACCAACCCCGTCGCGGCCTCCGCGACCGTCCACCTGGCCGAGATCGGCACCACGCTGGCCTCCGGGGTCTCGCACTGGAAGTTCGGCAACGTCGACTGGAAGGTCGTCGCCAAGGTCGGCATCCCCGGCGCGGTCGGCGCCTTCGCCGGCGCCACGTTCCTGTCGTCGCTGTCGACCGAGGTCGCCGAGCCCCTGATGGCGATCGTCCTGCTGGCGCTGGGCCTGTACATCTTCGTGCGCTTCACCCTGCAGGGCCTGCCCACGGGCAACCTCGGCAAGCCGCTGCGCAAGCGCTTCCTCGCCCCGCTGGGCGTCGTCGCCGGCTTCGTCGACGCCACCGGCGGCGGCGGCTGGGGGCCCGTGGGCACCCCGGCGATCCTCGCCAGCGGCCGGCTCGAGCCGCGCAAGGTCATCGGCTCGATCGACACCAGCGAGTTCCTCGTCGCGATCGCGGCCAGCGTCGGCTTCATCATCGGCATCGGCTCGCAGGGCGTGGACTACGCCTGGGTCCTCGCCCTGCTGGTCGGCGGGGTCGTCGCGGCGCCGATCGCCGCCTGGCTGGTGCGCCACGTCCCGCCGCGCGTGATGGGCTCGCTGGTGGGTGGCGTGATCATCCTCGTCAACACCCGCACCCTGCTGCGCAGCGACCAGGTCGACGCCGCCGACCCCGTCCGCTACGCGGTCTACGCGGTGATCGCGGCGGTGTGGGGGCTCGCGGTGGTGCACTCGTTCCGCCGCCACCGGGCCGAGCAGATCGACCTGCGCGAGCGCTCCGAGGCCGAGGCGCAGCCCTCGAGCGTCTGACCGACCAGCACGCACGAGGGACCGGTGGGGGCGCCCCCACCGGTCCCTCGTGCGTCCGTGCACTGCGGATCCGGAGTGCACAGACGTCCC
>CADCTN010000157.1 GCA_902805535.1 uncultured Blastococcus sp.
GTCGCCGAGCTCAAGCGGCAGGTCCTCGCGTCGGGCCTGACGGTGTCGCAGCTCGTGCACACCGCCTGGTCGGCCGCCGCGTCCTACCGCGGGACCGACAAGCGCGGTGGCGCCAACGGCGGCCGGCTGCGCCTGGAGCCGCAGGCGAGCTGGGCGGTGAACGCCGGCACGCAGGAGGTCGTCGCGAAGCTCGAGGAGGTCCGCGCGGCGTTCGGCAAGCCCGTCTCGATCGCCGACACGATCGTGCTGGCCGGCTGCGCCGCCGTGGAGAAGGCCGCCGCCGACGCGGGCGTGCAGGTCACCGTGCCGTTCAGCCCCGGCCGTACCGACGCCTCGCAGGAGCAGACCGACGTCGACACGTTCCGGTACCTGGAGCCGCGCGCCGACGGGTTCCGCAACTGGATCTCCCCGGACGTGAAGCTGGCGCCGGAGACCCTGCTCATCGACCGCTCCTACATGCTGGAGCTCACCCCCAAGGAGATGACGGTCCTGGTCGGCGGCCTGCGCGTGCTGGGCGCCACCACCGGTGGCGCGCAGCACGGCGTGTTCACCGACCGGCCCGGCGTCCTGTCGCAGGACTTCTTCCGCACCCTGCTCGACCTGGACGTCGAGTGGAGCACCTCGCGGGAGGACGAGGGCGTCTACGAGGCCCGCGACGCGCAGGGGAACGTGGTGCGCACCGCCACCGCGGTCGACCTGGTCTTCGGCTCGAACTCCATCCTGCGCGGCATCGCCGAGGTCTACTCCTTCGACGACACGAAGGAGCGCTTCGTGCAGGACTTCGTCCAGGCCTGGGACAAGGTCATGAACCTGGACCGGTACGACCTGCGGTAGCCGGCCCGGCCGACGACGCCCCGGTCCACCGCACCCGCGGGGGACCGGGGCGTCCGTCGTGCCGCGGCCGCAGCGGACCGACCGGGGCAGCCGTCGACTACCCGCCCGTCGCCTCGCTCGTCCCGGGGTCGGTCGGGATCAGTTCCGGGTCGGTCGCCGGCGCGTCCGCGGTCGTGCCGGGGCTGACCTTCTCCACCGGGTTCTGCTCGGTCAGGAACTCCTCGGAGTCGGGGTCGGGGGCGTCGTCCACGCTGCTCGTCATGGTGGGCGGGTACCCGGCGG
>CADCTN010000158.1 GCA_902805535.1 uncultured Blastococcus sp.
CCGGCGAGCCGGTGCAGGCACGCCGGCTCCAGGTCGAGCAGCGCCGCCAGCGCCACCACGCGGCCCGGCCGGGGGACGGCGATGCCGTGCTCCCAGCGGGACACGGTCTGCTGCCGCACGCCGAGCGCGACCGCCAGCTGCTCCTGCCCGAGTCCCCGCTCCGCCCGGCTCAGGCGCAGGACCTCACCCAGTCGGCTCCCGATCGGCACGCTCATGCCCCACCCCTCCAGCAGTCCGGCGGGACCTCCTTGTCCAGCACCAGCCGGACCACCCCTGCGTCCTAGGGTCTCGTCGTGACCGACACCGCCACGTCCGACATCCCCTCCTCCGCCGGGGAGCTGCTCGCGCGCACGCTCGAGGCCCTGCGCCCGCTCGACGCGGCCGCCGTCACCGCCGCGCGGGAGCACCAGGACCGGCTCACCAAGCCGAAGGGCTCGCTCGGCGGCCTCGAGGACGTGTCCGTGCACCTCGCGGGGCTCGCGGCCACCGATCCGCCGCCGGTCCCCGAGCCGGCGGTGGTCGTCGTCTTCGCCGCCGACCACGGCGTCCACGCCCAGGGGGTGAGCCCGTGGCCGCAGGAGGTCACCACGCAGATGGTCGCCAACCTCGCCGCCGGCGGCGCCGTCGTCAACGCGCTGGCCGCGCAGACCGGCGCGCGGGTGGTGGTGGTCGACGTCGGCGTGGCCGCGGACGTCTCCGCCGTCGAGGGCGTGCTCGACCGCAAGGTCCGCCCCGGGACGGCCGACCTGAGCACCGGTGCTGCCATGACGCGCGCGGAGGCGGTGCAGGCGGTGGAGGTCGGCATCGCCGTCGCCGAGCAGCTGGTGGCCGGCGGCGCCCGCTGCCTGCTCACGGGCGACATGGGCATCGCCAACACGACCGCCTCCGCCGCGCTGATCGCCGCGCTGCTCGACGTCGACCCGGCCGACGTCACCGGCCGGGGGACCGGCATCGACGACGTGACGCTCGCGACCAAGACCGACGTCGTGCGGCGGGCGCTGGTCCTGCACGAGCCGGACCGCACGGACGCGCTGGGCGTGCTGGCCGCGCTCGGCGGCCTCGAGCACGCGGCCCTGGCCGGGCTGGTCATCGGCGCGTCGGCGCTGCGCGTGCCGGTGGTGCTCGACGGCGTCATCGCCGGCGCGGCCGCGCTGGTCGCCGCCGCGCTGTGCCCGACCGCGCTCGAGCACGCGGTCGCCGGGCACACCTCCGCCGAGCCCGGGCACGCCCTGGCCCTGCGGGCGCTGGGCCTGCGACCCCTGCTCGGTCTGGACCTGCGGCTCGGCGAGGGCACCGGCGCCCTGCTGGCGCTGCCGCTGGTCGCGAGCGCGGCGCGGGCGCTGCGCGACGTCGCCACGTTCGACTCCGCCGGCGTGACCGAGAAGGGCTGATGAACGCCACCCCCGTCCCCCCGGAGAGCGGGGTCGTGTACCCCGTCGGCCTCCGGCTGCACGACCGCCGCGTCGTGGTGGTGGGCGGTGGGCAGGTGGCGCACCGCCGGGTGGCCGGGCTGCTCGCGGCGCGGGCGCGGGTCACCGTGGTCTCCCCCGAGGTCACCCCGGCCATCGAGGCCCTCGTGGAACCGGGCTCGCTCAGCTGGATCCGCCGCGGCTACGAACCGGGCGATCTGGACGGCGCCTGGTACGCCGTCGCCGCCACCGACGACCCGTCGGTGAACGCTGCGGTGGCCGAGGAGGCGGAGCGGGCGCGGTTGTTCTGCGCCCGTGCGGACGACCGCGCCGCCTCCAGCGTCTGGACGCCCGCCGTGGCCCGGCACGGGGAGCTCGTCGTCGGGGTGCACGGCGGCGGCGACCCGCAGCGGGCGATCGGCGTGCGCGACGCCGTCGTCGCGGGGCTGACGGACGGCAGCATCGCCGACCGGGCCGCCCGGCCCCCCGCGGTCGCCGGCCTCGGCAGCGTCGTCCTGGTCGGCGGTGGCCCCGGGGACCCGGGCCTGATCACCGTCCGCGGCCGGCAGGCGGTCGCCCAGGCCGACGTCGTCCTCGCCGATCACCTCGCGCCGCTGTCCCTGCTGGAGACGCTGCCCACGCACGTGGAGGTCATCGACGCCTCGAAGCTGCCCCGCGGGCGCTCGATGGCGCAGGAGCAGATCAACGCGCTGCTGGTCGAGCACGCGCTGGCCGGCCGGCGCGTGGTGCGCCTCAAGGGCGGCGACCCGTTCGTCTTCGGCCGCGGGATGGAGGAGCTCGAGGCGTGCGTGGCGGCCGGGGTGCCGGTCGAGGTCGTCCCCGGGGTGACCAGCGCCATCGCCGTCCCCGGGCTGGCCGGCATCCCGGTCACCCACCGCGGGCTCACCCACGAGTTCGTCGTCGTCTCGGGGCACCTGCCTCCTGGTCACCCGCAGTCACTGGTGGACTGGCCGTCGATCGCCCGCCTGCGCGGCACCGTCGTCGTCCTCATGGGCGTGGACACGGCACCGGCCATCGCCGCCGCGCTGGTGGAGCACGGGCGCGCGCCGGACACCCCGGTCGCGGTGGTCTCCGACGGCTCGACGCCGAACGAGCGCACCCTCAGGACGACGCTGGGGGATCTGCCGCGGGTGATCGCCGACGAGGCCGTCCGGCCGCCCGCGGTGTGGGTCGTCGGCGCGGTCGTCGGCCTGGCTACCTCCCACGGCGTACCGCCCCCGGACGACGCCGACCGCCGCTAGGCCGGTCGCGCCTGTCGACCGTTGCTGGGCCGATAGTGCTTGTACTCTCGATGTAGCACTCCTACTATCTCCGCCATCGAGCCGGTTCGACGGAGGCGGGGTCGCCAGTGAGCACCGAGACCGAGTTCCACGCGGGCGGACGAGCCGGGGAGCCCGTCGTCAGCGTCCGCGGACTGCGGATGACCTACGGGACCCGCGAGGTCCTCACCGGCGTCGACTTCGAGGTCCACGCCGGCGAGGTGGTGTGCCTGCTGGGGCCCAACGGGGCGGGCAAGACGACCACCATCGAGATACTCGAGGGGTTCCGGCTCCGCTCCGGTGGCGAGGTGCGCGTGCTGGGCGAGGACCCGGCCTCGGCCGGCGACGCCTGGCGCGCCCGGATCGGCGTCGTCCTCCAGTCCTGGCGGGACCACGCCCGGTGGACACCCCGGCGCCTGCTGAAGCAGCTGGGCGGTTACTTCGTCGCCTACTCGACGCCCGGGCGCACGCGCCCCTACGAGGTGGACCGGCTCCTGGAGACCGTCGGTCTCGTGGAGCACGCGGACCGCAAGATCGGCACCCTGTCCGGCGGGCAGCGGCGCCGTCTCGACGTGGCCGTGGGCATCATCGGCCGTCCGGAGCTGCTTTTCCTCGACGAGCCCACCGCCGGGTTCGACCCGCAGGCGCGACGGGACTTCCACGACCTCGTGCACCGGCTCTCGGACCTGGAGGGCACCGGCATCCTGCTCACCACCCACGACCTCGCCGAGGCGGAGCGGCTGGCCGACCGGATGCTCGTCCTGGCCGACGGGCACATCGTCGCCGACGGCAGCGCCGAGGCGCTGAGCCGGCAGGTGGCCGGCACCGCGGAGGTCCGCTGGAGCCGCGGCGGCGAACGCTTCGTGCACGCGACGGAGGAGGCCACCCCGTTCGTCCGCCGGCTGTTCGAGCAGCACGGCGAGGAGATCGAGGACCTCGAGGTCCGCAGGGCGAGCCTCGAGGACACCTACATCGCCATGGTCGCGGCGTCGGAGTCCGGCGCCCGCCACGCCCCGACCCTCGCGGAGGTCTCCCGATGAACCCCACCCGGCACGCGATCGGCCTGGGCCTGCGCCGGGGCTGGACGGAGTTCGTGCTCAGCCTGCGCAGCCCCCAGGACCAGGCGTTCTACCTCTTCATGGGCGTGGCGACGCTGGCCTACGTCTGGTTCAACCGCACCACCGAGGTCGAGGGCAGCGACCTGCTGCTGCCCTCGTTCGCCCTGCCGAGCATCCTGGGTGCGCTGCTGGCGTTCGGAGTGGTGATCGGGCCCGCGTACGCGCTGGCGATGGAGCGCGAGGACGGGACGCTGCTGCGGCACAAGGCCCTGCCGCACGGGATGCAGGGCTACGTGACCGGGCAGGTGGTCTACCACTCGCTGAGCCTGTTCCCACTGCTGCTGGTCCTGCTCGTGCCGAGCTTTCTGCTCTTCGACGACGTCATGAGCAACGGCGCCGTCGGCTGGGTCACCGTCGGGTGGGTCTGCGCCCTCGGGCTGCTGGCCACGCTCCCGCTGGGCATGATCCTCGGCTCGGTCGTGCCCGGCGTCCAGAAGGTGGGCACGTGGGGGATGCTGCCGGTCATCGTGCTCACGGCGATCTCGGGGATCTTCTTCCCCATCCAGGCGATGTGGGGGTGGGTCCAGCTGGTGGCGCAGGTCTTCCCGACCTACTGGATCGGCCTCGGCATGCGCTCGGCCTTCCTGCCGGACGCGGCGGCCTCCGTCGAGATCGGCGACTCCTGGCGCACCGGGCTCACCGTACTGGTGCTCGGTGCGTGGACGGCGGCAGGGCTCCTGGTCACGCCCCGGGTCCTGCGGCGGATGGCGCGCCGGCAGTCCGGTTCGCAGGTCCAGCAGGCCAAGGAGGCCGCGCTGCAGTGGGTCAAGTGAGCGGGGAGCGCGCCGGCGACGCCGTCTACAACCGGATCGCGCTGCTGCGGGCCGAGCAGGAGGTGACCCGGCGGCAGCTCGCCGACGCCCTCGGTGTCCACTACCAGACGGTCGGCTATCTGGAGCGCGGCGAGTACAACCCGAGCCTGCACCTGGCGCTGCGGATCGCGGAGTTCTTCGGGCTGCCCGTGGAGACCATCTTCTCCACCGAGCCCTTCCCCCGGATCAGCGACCTGCCCCGGACCGCCGATCCGGCCGACGGCGCACAGCCGCCGGGACGGACCGCCTGAGTCGGTGACCGCGGCGAGCCGGGGCCACCGCTGCTCGTCGTCCCGACCTGCCGGGATCAGGCCCGGCGGGTGATCCCCTCCAGCAGCGCCCGTCGCTCGGCGGGTGGCCGCTGCGGGCACGAGGTGCAGGTCGCCCCCCACGCCGTCCGGTCGATCAGGCAGCACGAGGCCCGCCGGACGAAGCGGTTCCCTCCGACGTCCTCGTAGCGCGGCACCGGCAGCGGCGCGCCCACGGACCGGGCCAGCGGGACCGCCAGCGCGGTCGCCCGCGCCACGTCGCCGACCGCCTGACCGAACGCCAGCAGCCGGTTGGCCAGGGAGTCGGTCGCGATGGCCCACAGCGGGCGCTCCCGCACGCCCCCCGCCTCGGCCACGGCGGACACGACCGCGGCCAGCGAGCCGCGCAGGTCGGCGGCGAGATCCGCCGATCCCGGGCCGTCCGCCACCGCGGCGACCGGGAGCGGACCCGGCGCGAGGAACACGACCTGGTCGGCCAGCCGCCCGGAGAGCGGAACCCCGGTGACCAGCCCGGCCAGCGCCGGCGTGAGCAGGACCGACGACGCCGAGTACCACCAGACCGTCGCCAGCACACGCCGGTCCGCCGTGCCCTGACCTCGGGCTCGCCGCGCGAGCACCGCCGCCGTCCAGCCGGGGTCCGCCAGCGAGGTGGCCGGCACCGGCTCGCTCCCGGCGGGCGGGAGCAGTCCGAGGGCCCAGGCGCCGGGGAGGCGCGCGGCCACGGCGGATTGCGGTCCGGCGATGGTCACCTGCGCAGTCTCACCCGTGAGCAGGGGGAGACGAGAACCGCGCCGACCCCATACGGTGTGGTCCGGGCCACGTCGCGTCGCCGGGCACCCCGCGCGACGCCGGACAGCGGAGGTAGCGCATGAGCCAGACGAGCCAGGCGAGCGGGGACCGGACCTTCGCTCCGCCTCAGCAACTCGCCGCCCACGCCAACGTCGGCCCCGATGTCTATGACGAGGCGTCCGCCGACCGGCTGGCGTTCTGGGCGAGGCAGGCCCACCGGCTGACCTGGACCCAGGAGTGGGACGAGGTCCTGGACTGGAGCAACCCGCCCTTCGCCAAGTGGTTCGTCGGCGGCAAGCTCAACGTGGCCTACAACTGCGTCGACCGGCACGTCGAGGACGGGCACGGCGACCAGGTCGCCTACCACTGGGAGGGCGAGCCGGGCGACACCCGCACGATCACCTACGCCCAGCTCAAGGACGAGGTGAGCAAGGCCGCCAACGCGCTGATCGAGCTGGGCGTGAACGCCGGCGACCGGGTGGCCATCTACATGCCGATGATCCCGGAGACGGTGATCGCCATGCTGGCCTGCGCCCGGATCGGCGCCGTCCACATGGTCGTCTTCGGCGGCTTCTCCGCCGACGCCCTGGCCAGCCGGCTCGACGACGCCGGCGCCGTCCTGGTGATCACCTCCGACGGCGGCTACCGCCGGGGCGCGGCCAGCGCGCTGAAGCCGGCCGTCGACGACGCCGTCGGCCGCAGCCCGGGCGTCCGCAACGTCCTGGTGGTCCGGCGCACCGAGCAGGACGTCGAGTGGACCGAGGGCCGCGACCTCTGGTGGCACGACGTCGTGGACCGGCAGCCCGCCGAGCACGAGCCCGAGTCCTTCGACGCCGAGCACCCGCTCTACATCATGTACACGTCGGGGACGACGGCGAAGCCCAAGGGGATCCTGCACACCAGCGGTGGCTACCTCACCCAGGTCGCCTACACGCACTGGGCGACCTTCGACCTCAAGCCCGACGACGACGTCTACTGGACCGCCGCCGACGTCGGCTGGGTCACCGGCCACAGCTACATCGTCTACGGCCCGCTGGCCAACCGGACGACGTCGGTCATGTACGAGGGGACACCGGAGACCCCGCACCGCGGGCGCTGGTTCGAGCTGATCCAGAAGTACGGGGTCACGATCCTCTACACCGCGCCCACGGTCATCCGGACCTTCATGAAGTGGGGCGAGGACATCCCGGCCGGCTTCGACCTCTCCAGCCTGCGGCTGCTCGGGTCGGTCGGTGAGCCGATCAACCCGGAGGCCTGGCTCTGGTACCACCAGAACATCGGCGGCGGCCGCTGCCCGATCGTGGACACCTGGTGGCAGACCGAGACCGGCGCGCACATGCTCACGCCGCTGCCGGGCGTCACGGAGCTCGTGCCCGGCTCCGCGCAGGTCCCGTTCCCCGGCATCTCGGCGAAGGTCGTGGACGACGAGGGCAACGAGCTCTCCGACGACTCGACCGGGCTCCTGGTGCTCACCGAGCCCTGGCCGGCGATGCTGCGCACCATCTGGGGCGACGACGACCGCTACGTCGACACCTACTGGTCCCGCTTCGGGACGAACGTCTACTTCGCCGGGGACGGCGCGAAGAAGGACGCCGACGGCAACATCTGGCTGCTCGGCCGGGTGGACGACGTCATGAACGTGTCCGGGCACCGCATCTCCACCACCGAGGTGGAGTCCTCGCTGGTCGGCCACCCGGCGGTCGCCGAGGCCGCGGTCGTGGGCGCCAGCGACCCGACGACGGGGCAGGGCATCGTCGCGTTCGTGATCCTCCGCGAGAGCGGGACGGACTCCGGCGAGGAGCTGGTGCAGACCCTGCGCAGCCACGTCGCCCGCGACATCGGACCGATCGCGAAGCCGCGCCAGATCATGGTGGTGCAGGAGCTGCCCAAGACCCGCTCGGGCAAGATCATGCGGCGTCTGCTCCGCGACGTCGCCGAGGACCGCGAGCTGGGCGACGTGACCACGCTGACCGACTCGTCGGTGATGAGCATGATCAAGGACAAGCTGCCCGCCGCACCGTCGGAGGACTAGCGGGACTGCCCGACCGAGGGGCCGCAGCGCGCCGAACGGCGCCGTGCGGCACGATTCCTCCAACAGCACCGCCGTCGAAGGAGGAGCCACCCGTGGCCCACAGTGTGTCCAGCGCGTCCAGCACGCCGCCGGCGGTCCGGGCCGCAGGGATCGAGGAGCCGTCCGTCGGCACCCTCGTGCAGAGCGCGATGGCCGACATGTCCACGCTGGTCCGCAGCGAGATCGAGCTGGCCAAGGCCGAGATCGGCCGGTCGGCGAAGAAGGCCGGCATCAGCATCGGGCTGTTCGGCGCCGCCGGCGTGCTCGCCGCCTTCGCCGGCATCTACCTGTTCGTCACCATCGCGGAGGCGCTGACCGCACTCGGGCTCCCCCGCTGGGTCTCCTACGGCATCGTCACCGTGTTCCTGCTTCTGCTGGCGGGCATCTGCGCGCTGATCGGCAAGCGGATGCTCAAGCGGATCGAGAAGCCCGAGCGGACGCTGGAGACCCTGTCGGACCTGCCCGACGTGCTGCACCGCGAGGCCCCCGGCCAGCGTCGCCGCGCCGTCCCCGAGGTGGGCAACGGACAGGTCAAGCGGGCGGGTGTCGAGTCCTACAAGGTCTGAGCGGTACCAGGTTCTGAGTCGGACCAGGTCTGAGCACGGTGTGCTGCACCCCGTGACCGGGCAGCCGGACGCCACCAGCGTCCTGCTGCCCGGTCCCTGGACCCATCGCGACATCTCCGCCAACGGCGTGCGCCTGCACGCGGCGGAGGCCGGTCAGGGGCCGCTGGTCCTGCTGCTGCACGGTTTCCCTCAGTTCTGGTGGTCGTGGCGGTCGCAGCTCACCGACCTGGCGGCCGCCGGTTTCCACGTCGTGGCCCCCGACCTGCGCGGCTACGGGGCCAGCGACAAGCCGCCCCGGGGATACGACCTGCCCACGCTGTCGGCGGACGTCGCGGCGCTGGTGCGGGCACTCGGGGAGCAGGACGCCGTCGTGGTCGGCCACGACTGGGGCGGGTTGCTGGGCTGGACCATGGCGGCCCTGCACCCGCGCACGGTCCGCCGGCTCGTCGTCCTCTCCATGGCCCACCCGCGCCGGCTGCGCGCCGGCATGACCGACCCCGCGCAGCGCCGGGCCTCGCGGTACGCGCTCGGCTTCCAGGTGCCCCGGCTGCCGGAGCGGCGGCTGACCCGCGCCGATGACGACCCCGTCGCCGACCTCATGCAGCGCTGGTCGGGGCCGGCGTGGACCCGCACCCCCGACTTCGCGGAGGCCGTGGACCGGTACCGGTCGGCCGCCCGGATCCCGCAGGCCGCCTACGGCGCGATGGAGTACTACCGCTGGGCGGCACGATCGCAGCTGCGTCCCGACGGGCTGCGCTACGCCCGGCGGATGTCGGCCCCGATCACCGCACCCACGCTGCAGCTGCACGGAACGCTCGACTCCTGCGTGCTGGTCGACACCGCCCGCGGCTCCGGCCGGTACGTCGCCGGCACCTACGAGTTCCGGGAGCTCCCGGGCATCGGCCACTTCCCCCACGAGGAGGCCCCCGCAGACGTCACCGACGCCATCGCCCACTTCGCGAGCTGATGGAACGGCCCCGTCGCAGGGGCCCGCCTTGAGCCTGGTGACGCGATGGAACGGCCCCCGTTCAGGGACCCGCCGCGAGCGGAGCGAGTGGTGGGGGGAACGGGGGTCCTTCTATTCGCAGGGACCGGTGCCCACCTCGTCGAGCGCCCGGCTGCCCACGGTCGCCGCCTCCGTGACCTGCGGCCCGGTCAGCGCGTAACCGGTGTCGGGGTCGTCGATCGCGGAGGCGAAGACGACGCCGAGGACGCTGCCGTCGGTGGCGAACAGCGGACCGCCGGAGTTGCCGGCCCGGACGGTGCCGAACAACGCGTAGACGTCGCGGACGACGGTCTGGGAGTTTCGGAAATCGGGGCCGCTGATCTCGCCCCGGTCGCGCACCCGCGCCGCACCGACGTAGAACGGACCGCCACCGGGATAGCCCATGATGATCGCGTCGTCGCCCGCGTCGCCGGCCTCGGCGGTGAACGCCAGCGGCACCGTGTCCAGCCCCGGGACGAGCAGCACGGCGACGTCGATCTCCTCGTCCACGTAGACGGCGGTCGCGTCGTACTCCTCGCCCTCCGCGAGCACGACCGGATCGGTGACGCCGGCGAGCACGTGCGCGTTGGTCATCACCCGCTGGGGTGCGTAGACGAAACCGGAGCCGTCGATCTGGCGGGAGCACGCCGCGGCGATACCGCTGATCTTGACCACGGAGCCCTGGACCGACTCCACCACGGGGCTGGACGGCAGCGCCTGGTCGGGCGCGTCGACGTCGCGCACCTGCGTGGGGGTGAGCGGGTCGAGCACGTCGGGCAGACCCCGGCGGTCGATGGCGTCGCGGAGGTTGTCGTAGACCGAGCGCACCCCGTCGGGGACGGTGCCGTCGACCGCCTGCACCAGCGCGGACTGCCGCACCTGGCTGGCCACCTGCGGGAACGGCGAGCTCGCCAGCGGGGAGGCCACCATCCAGGCGACGAGCAGGACCGCGATCGCCGAGACGACCGCACCGGCCACGGAGTCGAGCACCTTCGCCGGCTCCCAGGTGAGCCGGCCGCGGATCGCCCGGCCGATCGCGCCGGCGAGGATCTGGCCCAGCAGCGCCGCGGCGAGCACGACGACGAGTGCGGCGAACACCCGCGTGATGCTGGACCCGTCGATGCGCTCGGCCACCGGGCCGGACAGCTGGGCGCCGACGACGGCGCCCCCGAGGAACCCGAGGATCGACGTCGAGGAGACCACCAGGCCCTGCCGGAACCCCGACAGCGCGAACACCAGCGCCAGGACGATCAGCACCACGTCGACCAACGACATCGGCTACCCGCGCACCGTCATCGTGCCGACCTGCTTCAGCTGCACGTGGAAGGTGCACTCGAAGACGTGGTCACCGGGCGCGCTGACGGTGAACTCGATGGTCTTCTGCTCGCCGGGGGCCAGCAGCGAGATCCCCTCGGAGATCTCCTCCGGGCCGCCGCCGGAGAACTCGAGGTTGTGCGTCATCTCCTCGGCGGCGTTGACCACCGTCAGGCGCACCGTCCCCGGGTCGACGGTGAAGCCCGCGGGGACGAACACGTAGTCGTCCTGGGTCTGCAGGGTGATCTCCTGGGCGCCGTCGGACGCCGTGGTGACCTCGCCGACCCCCTCCGCGGTGCTCGGTGCCGCCGCATCCGGGGCCGGCTCGCCACCGCCGCACGCGACGAGCAGGACCATGGCGGCGGAGACCACGGCGGCCTTCTCGCAGCGGCCCGCCGCGAGCCGGCCGGCGGTGGAGGGCACGGAGGTCCTTCTGCTCATCGGGGCCGAACCGTACGCGCCGGCGGACCGTCGGGCGCGGGATCGGCGACCGTCGGCGCGGCGGTGTCCCCGGTCGGGTCGTCGTCCCCGGAGCCGGGGAGCGTGTAGGGCCGCAGCAGGGACTCCGGCACCGGCCGGACGTCGCGGGTGTCCCACGGCCGGGCCAGGCCGGCCGCCTCGAGAACCGCCTCGAGCAGACCGGCGGTGAAGCCCCACACCAGCATGTCCGCGACCGCGAAGGCCGGCCCGACGTAGCCGGAGGGGTGGCGCAGCCGGAAGCGGTTGGTCGGATCGGTGAGCTCGGCGAGGGGCACCCGGGCGACCCGGGCCACCTCCTGCGGATCTCCGACGCTCACGTCGCGCGGGTCGTCCCACCAGCCCACGACCGGGACGACCAGCCGGTCCGACGGCGGGAGGTAGAGCTCCTGCAGGGTGGCCAGCACGCGCACGCCGGCCGGGTCGATGCCGGCCTCCTCCCGCGCCTCCCGGAGCGCCGTCCCCACCGGGAAGTCGTCGGCGGGGTCGACCCCGCCACCAGGGAAGGCCGGCTGGCCGGCGTGGCTGCGCAGGTGCGCCGACTTCTCGATGAGCAGCACGTCGGGTCCCGCGGCGCTCTCCCCGAACAGGATGAGGACGGCGGAGCGGCGGGCCGTGGCGCTGGCCTGCGGCATCCGGTGGCGCAGCGGCAGGTCGCCGGCGGCGCCGAGCAGCCGTTGCAGGTACTCGGGCAGCCCGTCGAGCTCCGCGGCGCTCACAGCTGGACCCCGAGGTGCTCGGCCACCAGGCCGCGGAGCTCGTCGTAGGAGTCGACCGCACCCACCTCCACGTGGGCGACCGACCCGTCGGCGGCGAGGAACACCGAGTGCGGCAGGCCCGTGAGGCCCAGTCCGGCGGCCAGCCGCCCCTCGGCGTCGAAGGCGCTGGGAAAGGTGAGGCCGGCGTCGGCCGCGAAGGACGACGCCTGGGGGACTCCGTCCTGACTGGCCACACCCACGACCCGCACCCGGTCAGCCGCCGCGGCCGCGAGCTGCTCGACGAAGGGCAGCTCCTCGCGGCACGGGCCGCACCAGCTGGCCCAGAGGTTGAGCACCGTCGGGGAGCCCGGAGCGAGCGCGAGCTCGAGGCTGCCCCCGCCGAAGCAGTCCAGCGCCAGGTCGGCGATCGCGGGATCGACCGCGGACCGCTCCGGCTCCTGGTCCGGGCACGGCGGCAGGTCGGTGTCCACGTCCGCCACCGCCACCGGGACGTCCTCCCCCGGCGGCGCATCGTCCGTGCCGCAGCCGGCGAGGACCACCGGGAGGAGCACGCCGATGGTCGCCAGGGTCGGGAACCGCGTCATTCGGTGTCCGAGGCGGCCGGGGTCTTGACCAGCTTCAGCGCGACCTCCGGGTCCACCGGCCCGATGCCGAAGGAGGGGCACCACTTCGCCAGCCCGCAGGCACCGCAGGCGGCCTTCTTGGCGTGGCAGACCCGGCGACCGTGGAAGATCACGCGGTGGCTGAAGTCGGTCCACTCCTTCTTCGGGACCAGCTCGGCGATCTCGGCCTCGACCTTCACCGGGTCCTCCTCCGCCGTCCAGCCGAACCGGCGGACGAGCCGGCCGAAGTGGGTGTCGACGGTGAGTCCGGGCACCTCGAAGGCGTTGCCCAGCACGACGTTGGCGGTCTTGCGGCCCACGCCCGGCAGGGTGACCAGGTCCGCCATCCGCCCGGGCACCTCGCCGTCGAAGCGCTCGACCAGCGCCCGGCTGAGCCCCAGCGCCGAGTTCGCCTTGGCCCGGAAGAACCCGGTCGGCTTGAGGATGGTCTCCAGCTCCTCGCGTTCGGCGCCCGCCAGCGCCACCGCGTCGGGGTAGCGGGCGAAGAGCGTCGGCGTCACCTTGTTGACCATCTTGTCGGTGGTCTGGGCCGACAGCACCGTGGCCACGAGCAGCTCGAAAGCGTTGGTGAAGTCGAGCTCGCAGTGCGCGTCGGGGTGGATCAGCGCCAGCTCGCGTGCCATCCGGCGGGCACGGCGGGTCCGGGAGAGCGAGGACTCGGCCGGGTCGAACGGTGTGGCTCCGGTGCGCGCCGCGGGCGCGGGGCGCCGGGGCGGCGCCGGGCGGGCGTAGGCAGGCTGTGACGCGGGCAGGGACACGCGGTCGAGCGTAGGCGGCCACACCGACCGGTTCGTGTCGTGCCATCCTGGGAACCGACAGGTCGGCACGGACGCCGGCCCGCGGGCGGGAGACTGGAGGACGGGCGTGGTCGCACTCAGCGTCATCCTGTTCCCGCCCCTGCTCATCGCCTTCCTCCTCGTGATGGAGCGCGTCGAGGAGCCGCTGCGCCGCCCGGCCGGCCCCCGTGAGGTGTCGGAATTCCTGCACACCGCCACGCAGGGCGAGGTCGACACCCTGGCGCAGTCGGGTATCCGGCGCGCCATCGGCCGCTGGCGTCGGCGCCGGCGGACCAGCGGCGGCACCGCCAGCCCGCCGCTGGTCTGAACGGCCGCACTGCAGGGCCCCGCGTCGAGCGAGCGGGTGCGAGCCAGGCAGGTCCGTCCTCTCGCTCCGAGGAGGGACGCCGCCACCCACCGACCGGGTGACCGGAGGCACAGCCGCCTAGACTCGCTGCGGACACGGACACCTCTGTGTCCGCATGAACGGCAGTGAGAGGACGTGCAGTGGACGAGGTGCTGGCCCAGTCCGGGATCTTCCAGGGGCTCTCGGAGGACGCGGTGAGCCCCGTCGCCAGTCGGCTGGAGATGATCACCCTGCCGCGCGGCCGCGTGGTCTTCAACGAGGGCGAGCCCGGCGACAGCCTCTACATCGTCGTCTCCGGCAAGATCAAGCTGTCCCGCCGGTCGCCCGACGGCCGGGAGAACGTGCTGGCCGTCATGGGCCCGTCCGACCAGTTCGGCGAGCTGTCGGTGTTCGACCCCGGCCCGCGCACGGCGACCGCCACGGCGGTGACCGACGTCAAGCTGGCCCGCATGCCGCAGACGATGCTGCGCCCGTGGATCGAGGCGCACCCGGAGATCGGCGAGCAGCTGCTGCGGGTGCTCGCCCGTCGCCTGCGGCGAACCAACGACTCCGTCGCCGACCTCATCTTCACCGACGTCCCCGGCCGCGTCGCCAAGGCGCTGCTGCAGATGGCCGACCGCTTCGGCAGCCGCGAGAGCGACGGCCTGCGCGTCAAGCACGACCTCACGCAGGAGGAGCTGGCCCAGCTGGTCGGCGCCTCGCGCGAGACGGTGAACAAGGCCCTGGCCGACTTCGTGCACCGCGGCTGGATCCAGCTGCAGGGCAAGTCGGTCGTCGTCCTCGACGAGGAGCGCCTCCGCCGCCGCGCCCGCTGAGGCACGGTCGTGCCGAGCGGGGCCCGGAGGGTTCCGCGCAGGCACGACGCAGCGGCTCCACGCGCTACGGGGACGGGCACCTGGCCGCGGTGTGATCCGGAGGGATCACGAAGGCAATGGCACGACCATGCGGATACGTGTGCCGTCGGGCAGGACGGCCCAGTAGCCGTCGGGGGTCTCCTCGAACGTGGGACTGATCGGGTGCAGCGGCTCCGGCGGCGAGCCGGCCAGGGCCGCCGCGACGTCGGCGAACGGCTGCAGCTGGCCGAGGGTGTGCGACGTCGGCGGCAGCATGGGCCGCTCGCCGGCCGCCAACTGTGCCAGCGCCGCGGCCGGGGTCAGCCACGACGCCTCGTCGGCCTCCCCGGAGACGTCCCGCGCCTCCTGGCCCACCGGCAGCGCGGCGACGAAGAACTTGGTGTCGTAGCGCCGTGGCTCGACCGGCGGGGTGATCCAGTGCGCGAACGGGCGCAGCAGGTCCGACCGCAGGGCCAGCCCGCGGCCGGCCAGCAGCTCCGTCATCGACAGTTCACGGGTGAGCAGCGCCTGGCGCTGCTCCTCCCAGTCGTCGCCGGAGACGTCCGGGACGACGGTGCCGCCCTGCGGGTCCCCGGCGAGCAGCACGCCGGCCTCCTCGAAGGTCTCCCGGACCGCGGCGCAGACCAGCTCGCGGGCGACCCGGACGTCGCAGCCGAAGGCCACGGCCCACTGCGCCGGTGACGGGCCGAACCAGGCGACCTCGGTGTCACCGTCGCGAGGATCGACCCCACCGCCGGGGTAGGCGGTCATCCCGCCGGCGAAGGGCATGCCCTTCGTGCGGCGGAGCAGGTAGACCTCGAGCCCGGGCTCGCCGTCGCGCAGGAGGAGGACCGTCGCGGCCTGCCGGGGCTCCGCGGTCACCTGAGCTCGACGGTCAGCTCGACCTCGACCGGGGCACCCAGGGGCAGCTCCGCGACGCCGACGGCGCTGCGGGCGTGCTGCCCGGCCTCTCCGAAGATCTTGCCGAGCAGCTCGCTGGCGCCGTTCACCACGCGCGGCTGGCCGCTGAACCCCTCGGCGCTGGCCACATAGCCGACGACCCGGACCACGCGGGCCACCGCGTCCAGCCCGACGAGCGCGTCGATCGCCGCCAGGGCGTTGAGCGCGCACACCTTCGCGTCGGCCGCGGCGGCCTCCACGTCGACCGAGCCGCCGACCTTGCCGGTGCGGCGCAGCCCGCCGTCGACGAACGGCAGCTGCCCGGACGTGAAGACCAGGTTCCCCGTCCGGACGGCCGGCACGTACGCGGCGACCGGCGCCGCGACGGCCGGCAGCCGGATGCCCAGCTCGGCCAGCCGGGCGTGCCAGCTCATACCGGGCGCTTGAGGTAGGCGACCAGCTGGTCGGAGCCACCGGGGCCCGGGAGCACCGTCACCAGCTCCCAGCCGTCGACCCCCCAGGAGTCGAGGATTGCCTTGGTGTTGTGGATCAGCAGCGGGATGGTGGCGTACTCCCACCTGCGGCGGGACGGTTCGGTCATGGCCAGGACGCTAGCGCAGCGCCGCCTGCGACAAGCCGCGCCGTCCACCGGCTCCTAGGCTGGTGCAGGTGAGCCCCGACCCCTCCCCCGTGCGCCTGCACGTCGTCACCGGCAAGGGCGGGACCGGCAAGACCACCGTCGCCGCCGCGCTGGCCCTCGCCCTGGCCTCCGACGGCCGCACGGTGCTGCTCGTCGAGACCGAGGGCCGGCAGGGCATCGCCCAGCTCTTCGACACCCCGCCACTGCCCTACGAGGAGCGCCGCGTGGCGGTCACGCGGGGCGGCGGCGAGGTCAAGGCGCTGGCGATCGACGTCGAGGAGGCCCTGCTCGACTACCTCGACATGTTCTACAACCTGCGCCGGGCCGGGCGGGCGCTGCGCAAGATGGGCGCCGTCGACTTCGCCACGGCGATCGCTCCGGGGCTGCGCGACGTGCTGCTCACCGGCAAGGTCAAGGAGGCGGTCACCCGCCGGCACGACGGGCGGCCGGTCTACGACGCCGTCGTCGTCGACGCCCCGCCGACCGGGCGGATCACCCGCTTCCTCGGCGTCACCGCCGAGATGGCGCAACTGGCGCGCTCCGGCCCGATCAGGACCCAGAGCGACGGGGTCATGGCCGTGCTGCGCTCCCCGCAGACGGCGGTGCACCTGGTCACCCTGCTCGAGGACATGCCGGTGCAGGAGACCGCCGACGCGATCGCCGATCTCACCAAGGCCCAGCTCCCGGTCGGCTCCGTCGTCGTCAACATGGCCACCGAGCCGGTGCTGCCGGTGGACGGGCTCACCCGCGCCGCGCAGGGCCGGCTCACCGCGGACGACCTGGCGCCGGCCCTGGCCGCGGCGAAGCTGCCCGGCAGGGCCGAGCTCGCGCAGGCCCTCGTCACCGAGGTGACCGAGCACGCCCAACGGTGGGCCGGGCAGGACGCACTGCGCGACGACGTCGAGGCGCTGGGCCGCCCGACGATCGAGCTGCCGCTGCTCACCGGGCCGATGGACCTGGGGTCGCTGTTCGAGCTGGCCGGCCGCCTGGAGGACCACCTGCGCGCCGAGGTCGCGGCATGAGCGCGGCCCCGCAGCCGGAGCCGCGCCCCGGCCGGACCGCCCGGTCGGCCCGCCCGGGCCCCGTCGCGCCGGCGATGGACCTCGAGGCCCTCATCGCCGACCCCGAGACGCGCATCGTCGTCTGCTGCGGGGCCGGCGGCGTGGGCAAGACGACGACGTCGGCGGCCCTGGCCCTCGCCGCCGCCGAGGCCGGCCGGACGGTCGTCGTCCTCACCATCGACCCGGCCCGGCGGCTGGCCCAGTCCCTCGGGCTGGTGGAGCTGGACAACGAGCCGCGGCAGGTCGAGGTCGCCGGGGCCGACGGCGAGCTGCACGCGATGATGCTGGACATGAAGCGGACGTTCGACGACATCGTCACCGCTCATTCCACGCCCGACCGCGCCCAGGCGATCCTGGAGAACCCCTTCTACCAGACGCTGTCGTCCTCCTTCTCCGGCACGCAGGAGTACATGGCGATGGAGAAGCTGGGCCAGCTGCGGGCCAGCGACCAGTGGGACCTGATCATCGTCGACACCCCACCGTCGCGGTCGGCGCTGGACTTCCTCGACGCCCCCAACCGCATGAGCCGGTTCCTCGACGGCACCATGATCCGGCTGCTCACCGCTCCCAGCCGGACCGGGTTCAAGTTCGCCAGCGCCGGCTTCCTGTTCTTCAGCCGGATCATCAGCAAGATCCTGGGCGGTCAGCTGCTGCGCGACATCTCCGCCTTCGTCGCGGCGCTGGACACCATGTTCGGCGGCTTCCGCGAGCGGGCGACGGCGACCTACGAGCTGCTGCGCCGGCCCGGCACCTGGTTCGTCGTCGTCGCCTCGCCGGAGCCCGACGCGCTGCGCGAGGCCTCCTACTTCGTCGACCGGCTGTCGGCCGAGGGGATGCCGCTGGCCGGCCTGGTGGTCAACCGCACCCACCCACCGGCGACGACGGCGCTGTCGGCCACCCGGGCCGAGGGTGCGGCCGAGGAGGTCGCCGAGGCCGGCGGCCCCGGGGCCGAGCTGGCCGCCGCGGCGCTGCGCGTGCACGCCGAGCGGATGCTGCTGGCCACCCGCGAGCAGCACCTGGCCGACCGGTTCACCAGCGCCCACCCGGAGGTCGCCGTCCGGACCGTGCCGGCCGCCGCGGGGGACGTCCACGACCTCGACGGGCTGCGCGGCATGGCCCGGGCACTGACCGGCCCGGACGGCGACACGCCGACGGGCACGCCGCGCACCCGGGTCCTGCCCGCGCGCCGCGCCTGACCACGGCGCCGGCGCCGGCCGGCCACGTACATTCGACGCCGATGTCGGAGAACGCGCACTCCCGGACCAGTACCCTCGCGAAGCTCGTCGCGACGATCGTCGTCGCCGGCGCGCTGCTCGCCGGCCTGCTGTTCCCCTGGCTCGGGGGACCGGGCCTGGTGGCGCGCAACTCCGCGTCGCTGCTGGACGCGCTCCCGGTGGAGCTGACCGACCAGACCCCGGCGGGCAACACCCGGATCCTCGCCGCCGACGGGTCGCTGATCACCAACCTGTACGAGAACAACCGCACGCCGGTGACGCCGGACCAGATCTCGCCGATCATGAAGCAGGCTCTGGTCGACATCGAGGACTCGCGGTTCTACGACCACAACGGCCTCGACGTGCAGGGCACGATGCGCGCCCTGGTGAAGAACGTCGCAGCAGGTGAGGTCCGCGAGGGCGGCTCCACGCTGACCCAGCAGCTGGTGAAGCAGACGCTGCTGCAGACCGCGACGACGCCGGAGGATCGGCAGGCGGCGACGGATCAGAACGTGGGCCGCAAGCTGCGCGAGGCACGGCTCGCGCTGGCCCTGGAGGAGACCTACGCCAAGGACGAGATCCTCACGCGCTACCTGAACCTCGTGTACTTCGGGCAGGGCGCCTACGGCATCCAGGCCGCCGCCCAGAAGTACTTCAGCGTCAACGCCGTCGACCTCACCCTCCCCCAGGCCGCGATGCTGGCCGGGCTGGTGCAGAGCCCGTTCAACGACGAGCCCATAGCCAATCCGGAGAACGCGCAGGTCCGGCGCAACCAGGTGCTGCAGCGGATGTTCGACCTCGGCCACATCACCGAGCAGGAGCTGACCGGCATCTCCGCCCAGCCGGTCGCCGTCGCCCCCGGCGGCAACCCGCCCAACGGCTGCATCGACGCCGCGGTCGGCGGCTTCTTCTGCGCCTACGCGGTGCAGTACCTCACCAGCACGCTCGGCCTGAGCGAGAACGAGATCAAGAACGGTGGCCTCACCATCCAGACGACGCTGCAGCCCGACCTGCAGCGGCACGGCGACCAGGCGGTGCTCAACTCCGTGCCCATGGGGGACGGGCTCGCGGGCATGTTCACCGCCCTCCAGCCGGGCACCGGCCACGTGCTCGCCATGAGCGTCAACCGCCGGTACGGGTGCAGCGACCCCGAGTGCGAGTCCGTGGTCCTGAACGATGTCGCGAGCAAGGGTGCCGGATCCACCTACAAGACCTTCACCGCCGCCGCGGCGCTCGAGGCCGGCATCGGCGCCGGCACCACGATCAGCACGCCCGGCGACCGCTACACCTCGAGGGTGTTCCGCGGTCCCGCGTGCGGGGCCGCGGACCGCAACGGCACCAACGAGCGTGGCATGTACTGCGTCGAGAACGTCGGCGACTACCCCGACACCCTGGACATGGTCGGTGCCCTGGTCCGTTCGTCGAACACCTACTTCCTGGCGCTGGAGGACCGGCTCGGCAGCGTCGAGGGCCCGGTACGGATGGCCGAGCGGATGGGCATGACCTTCGACCAGCCCACCCAGAACTCCGGGGACGAACTCGTGGAGGGGAACTTCGGCTCGTTCACGCTCGGCTCGGAGGCCACCAGCCCGCTGGACCTGGCCAACGCCTACGCCACTCTCGGCGCGCAGGGCACCCGGTGCGAACCGCTCCCGGTGGTCGGCGTGCTCGACCGGGCCGGCCAGCCCGTCACGGGCGCCGACGGGCAGCCGCTGCCCATCGGCAACAACTGCACACCCGAGGCCGTCCCCCCGGCGGTCGCGAACACCCTGAACCAGATCCTGGTCGGCGACATCGCCACCCCGGCGGGCACCGGCACCCGGGCCGCCATCCCGGGCCACGAGATCGCCGGCAAGACCGGAACCGCCCAGAGGAACGAGTCGGTCGCCTTCGTGGGCTACATGCCCGAGTACGCCGCCAGCGTGATGGTGTTCAACCCGAAGGCGCAGCAGAAGGTGCCCGGCTTCGGTGGCAACATCCCCGCCACGATCTGGCGGGAGGCGATGGCGCCGTTCCTCGCCGACAAGCCGACGTCCCCGTTCCAACCGGCCGACCAGGGACTGCTGAACGGCGGCCGACCCGCCCCGCGGTCGCCTGCTCCCCGGTCGGCTCCCGCCCCCGATCCGGCACCGACCGCGGATGAGCCGGTGGACCCGGACGAGGGCGGCGGTGACGGTGACGAAGGCCGCGGGAACGACGGGGAGAACGGCGGTAACGACGGCGGCGACAACGACGACGACTGACGAGAGAACCCGCCCGGTGGGCGCGCTCAGCCCAGCTGCCTGCGGACCTCCGCCGCGACGCGGCCGCCTTCGGCCCGGCCGGCGACGGCGCCCTGCACCGCGCCCATGACCTTGCCCATGTCCTTCATGCCGGCGGCGCCGGTCCGGGTGACCACGTCGGCGACGATCGCGGTCAGGTCGGCGTCCTCGATCTGCGCCGGCAGATAACCCGCCAGCACGCCGCCCTCGGCCTCCTCGCGCGCGGCCTGCACGTCCCGGCCCGCGCCGGCGAACGCCTCGGCGGCCTCGCGGCGCTTCTTCGCCTCCCGGCGCAGGACGCCCATCACCTCGTCGTCGGAGAGCTGCCGCGCCTCCTTGCCCGACACCTCCTCGGCGCTGACGGCGGACAGCACCATGCGCAGGGTCGCCGTCCGCAGCTCGTCGCGGCCCTTCATGGCGGTGGTCAGGTCCTCGCGCAGACGGTTCTTCAGGTCGGCCACGGGTCCAGCCTGGCACGGCGCCGGGGCGGGGGGCGCACGTAGGCTCTCCGACCGTGCGCTGGTACACCGCCCTCCCCGCCGCCACCGTCGCCTCCGGTACGGCGGTGACCGCCTACGCGAGCCTCTACGAGCGCACCCGCTGGACGCTGCGCCGGTTCGACGTCCCCGTCCTCGCCCCGGGCTCGGCGCCGCTGACCATCCTGCAGATCTCCGACCTGCACATGACCGCCGGCCAGCGGTCCAAGCAGGAGTGGGTGGCCGGCCTGGCCGAGCTCGAGCCGGACCTGGTCATCAACACCGGCGACAACCTGGCCGGCTTCGACGCCGTCCCCGGCACGCTGCGGGCGCTGGATCCGCTGATGGACCGGCCGGGGGCCTTCGTGCTGGCCAGCAACGACTACTTCGCCCCCCGGCCCAAGAACCCGCTGAAGTACTTCTGGCCCGACCACAAACGCGTGCACGGAACCGAGCTGCCGTGGCGGGACCTGCGCGACGGGATGCTGGCCCGCGGCTGGCTCGACCTCACCAACGCCGCCGGAGAGCTGACCGTGGGCGGGCGGCGGATCGCCTTTGCCGGCGTCGACGACTCACACCTCGATCGGGACCGGTACGACATGGTCGCGGGCCCGGCCGATCCCGCCGCGGACCTCCGCCTCGGGCTGGCCCACTCCCCCGAGCCGCGGGTGCTCGACCGGTTCGCCGCCGACGGCTACGACCTGCTGCTCTGCGGGCACACGCACGGTGGCCAGCTGCGGATCCCGTTCTACGGGGCGCTGGTCACCAACTGCGGCATCGACCGGGCCCGCGTGCGCTGGCTGCACCGCTGGACCCGGCCGACGCCCACCCGCCCGGCCGGCACCTGGCTGCACGTCTCGGCGGGCCTGGGCACGAGCCCCTACGCCCCGGTGCGCTTCGCCTGCCCGCCCGAGGCGACGCTGCTCACGCTCACCGCACGGGACGCCTGAGGGTCCGCCTCACCCGCCGCCCGCCGCCGCGCCGTCTACCGCTAGACTCGTCCACGGCCTCGGGGTGTGGCGCAGCTTGGTAGCGCGCGTCGTTCGGGACGACGAGGCCGCAGGTTCAAATCCTGTCACCCCGACCAGCAGCTCAGGGGCCGCCGTCATGGCGGCCCCTGAGTCGTTTTCCGGTTGGGCACCACCGATACCGGGCACCGGGGCCTGCGATGACCGAATGGCTGCTCCTGCTCGCCGCCGTCGTGCTGACAGCCTTCACCGGGTTCTTCGTCGCGGCCGAGTTCTCCCTGACCACCGTGGACCGCGGGCGGGCCGAGGAGGCCGCCGCCGACGGCGACCGCCGGGGCCGTGCCGTCGTCCAGGCCCTGCAGAGCCTGTCGACCCAGCTGTCGGCCGCCCAGCTCGGCATCACGCTGACCACCCTGGTCGTGGGCTACCTGGCCGAACCGGCGATCGGCGGGCTGTTGCGCGGTCCGCTGGGGGCGCTGGGGCTGCCGGCGGCCACCGCGATGGGCGTCTCGATCGGGTTGGCCATCGCGCTGGCCACCACGCTGCAGATGCTGCTCGGGGAGCTCGGCCCCAAGAACCTGGCGATCGCCAACCCGATGGCCGTCGCCGCCTTCGTCGCGCCGGGCATGCGCGGCTTCACCCGCGTCTTCGGCTGGCTGGTCGGTGCCCTGCAGGCCGTGGCCAACTGGATCGTGGCGCGACTGGGCTTCGAGCCCCGCGAGGAGCTGGACACCGCCCGCGGCGCCGACGAGCTGGCCGCGGTGGCGCGCCGGTCGGCCGAGGAGGGGGACCTCTCCCCCGTGGCGGCCCACCTCCTGCAGCGCTCGCTGCGGCTGGGCGGGAAGTTCGCCACCGACGTCATGACCCCGCGCACCCAGCTGTGGACCCTGCGGGCCAGCGCCACGGCCGCCGACGTCATCGAGGCAGCGATCGCCTCGGGCAACTCCCGCTTCCCCGTGTACGGCTCCGACCTCGACGAGGTGACCGGCATCGTCCACGTCAAGCACGCGGTCGCCGTCCCGGAGGTCGAGCGGCGGCGGCGCACGGCCGGGGAGCTCTCGGTGCCGGTGCTCGCCGTCCCGTCGTCCCTCCAGCTGGAACGGCTGCTGGACCTGCTCCGCGACCAGGGGCTGCAGATGGCACTGGTCGTCGACGAGTGGGGCGCCACGCACGGCATCGTCACGCTGGAGGACATCGTCGAGGAACTGGTCGGGGAGATCGCCGACGAGACCGACCGCCCGCTGCGGACGCTGCGCCGGGTCGACGACGACAGCTGGCTGCTGTCCGGGCTGCTGCGCCCGGACGAGGTGCTGGAGCGCACCGGCGTCCCGATCCCGGAGGGCCGCTACGAGACGGTCGCGGGCTTCCTGGCCGAGCGGCTGCAGAAGCTGCCCGAGGCCGGCGACACCGTCGAGCTCGACGGCGTGACGCTCACCGTGGAGACCGTCGAGGGCCGGCGGGTCGCCCGGGTGCGGGCCGTCGTCGCCTCCTCCGAGCGCTCCCCCTCCGACCTCATGGAGGTGCCGGCGTGACCGTCGTCAGCCTGCTGGTCCTGGTGGCCCTGCTGCTGGGCAACGCGTTCTTCGTCGCCGCCGAGTTCGCCCTGGTGTCCACCCGCGCCGACCAGATCGAGCCCCGCGCCGAGGCCGGCTCCGCCCGGGCCGTGAAGACGCTGGCCGCCATCCGCAACGTCAGCGAGATGATGGCCGGTGCGCAGCTGGGCATCACGCTGTGCTCGCTGGGTCTGGGCGCCGTCGGCGAGCCGGCGGTCGCCCACCTGATCGAGGTGCCGCTCGAGGCGGCGCACGTGCCCGAGGGACTGCTGCACCCCATCTCGCTGGCGATCGCGCTCGCCCTGGTCACCGTGCTGCACATGGTCCTGGGCGAGATGGTCCCCAAGAACATCACCCTGGCCGGGCCGGACCGCGCCGCGCTGGCGCTGGGCCCGGCACTGGCCGCCCTCGTGCGGGTGCTGCGACCGTTCATCTGGTTCTTCAACTCGCTGGCCAACGCGTTCGTCCGGCTGTTCGGGGTGCAACCGACCGACGAGGTGGCGGCCAGCTTCGACGAGGCCGAGATCCGCTCGATGGTCACCCAGTCCCTCCGGGAAGGGCGGCTGGGCGACGAGGTCGGCGGGCTGGCCGCCGGAGCCCTCAGCTTCGAGCAGCACGACCTCGACGCCGTGCTCCTGCCGGTCGCGCAGCTGGTCTGCGTGCCGCGCAGCACCACCCCGCGCGACCTGGAGGCCGCGGTCGCCGAGCACGGCTTCAGCCGCTACCCGGTGCAGGGCAGCGCGGGCGACCTGTTGGGCTTCGTGCACGTGAAGGACGTCCTGGACGCCGACGCCCGCGACCGGCCGATCGCCGCCGAGCACATCACCCCGTTCGTGGAGCTCTCCACGGCCCAGGCGCTGCCGGAGGTGCTGACCGCGATGCGCCAGGCCGGGACGCACATGGGCCGGGTGGACGACGACGGCCGGACACTCGGCGTGGTCGCGATGGAGGACGTCCTGGCGCGGCTGATCGGCGACGTGCGCGACGCGGCTGCACAGCGACGCCGGATCGAGGACGCCCGTTCCGACTCCGCCGCCCAGGGCGCTGCCTCGACCGGAGCGGGCGCCGGGGGAAGATGAGCGGGTGACCGCCGAGCCGACCGCCTCCCCCGCTCTCTCCCCCGAGGTCACCGCCCGCTGGCAGGCCCGCTTCCGGGCACCGCGGGTCTCCCTCCCGGACTGGGCCCTGGACTCCCCCCATCGGAACGTCTACTCCTCCGACCTCACCGGCGTGGTCGAGCAGTACGCCTGGAACCGGGAGACCGGCGAGCACCGCCAGATCACCGACCGGCCCAACGGCACGCTGATCGCGACCCTGAGCCCCGACGGCGAGACGATCTGGTGGTTCGCCGACACCGACGGGGACGAGTTCGGCGTCTGGATGACCCAGCCGTTCGCCGGCGGCCCCGACCGGGTGGCGGTCGGGGAGGTCGAACCGGCCTACCCGGCGGGGCTCGAGGTCGGCCGCACGCTGGTGGCCGTCGGGCGGTCCACCGACGACGGCAGCGAGCTGTGGCTCGCGCCCGCCGGCGGGGCGCCGCGGGTGGTCTACCGGCACGCCGACCCCGCGTCGGTGGACGCGCTCAGCCAGGACGACGAGCTCCTGGTCATCTCGCACTCCGAGCCCGGCGACCCGCGCTATCCGGCGCTGCGCGTGCTGCGCACGGGTGACGACTCCGTCGTCGCGGAGAAGTGGGACGGGGAGGGCCTGGGCCTGCACGCGCTGGAGTTCGGGCCGCTGCCCGACGACCGGCGCCTGCTGGTGGGCCACGAGCGCCGGGGTCGCGAGGAGCTGCTGATCTGGGACGTGGCGGCCGACACCGAGACCGAGATCGTCCTGGACCTGCCCGGCGACGTCACCGCGGGCTTCTACCCGGACGGGTCGGCGTTGCTGGTCGGGCACGACCACGCCGCCCGCAGCGAGATCTACCGCTACGACCTGACCACCGGGGCGCTGGAGAAGCTGGAGACCCCGCCGGGCGTCGTCCGCGGCGCCACGGCCCGTCCGGACGGCACCGTTGAGCTGGCCTGGTCCTCCGCGCAGCTGCCGCCGGTGATCCGCCGGGCCGACGGTCCCGTGGTGCTGTCGGTCGCCGACGAGGAGCCCCCGGCGGCCTACCCGGTGGAGGACCGCTGGGTGCCCGGCCCCGGCGGGGACATCCACGCCCTCGTGGTGCGGCCGGCCGGCTCGCCGCCGTACGCGACGGCGTTCCTGGTGCACGGCGGCCCGGAGGCGGCCGACGACGACTCCTACCGCGCCCGCCGCGCGGCCTACGTGGACGCCGGGTACGCGGTCGTGCACGTGAACTACCGCGGGTCCACCGGCTACGGGTCGGCCTGGCGGGACGCGCTCACCGGCCGGCCGGGGCTCACCGAGCTGGAGGACGTCGCCGCCGTCTACGACGCCCTGCTGGCCGAAGGCTTCCTCGACCGCGACCGGGCACTGCTGACCGGCGGCTCGTGGGGCGGCTTCCTCACGCTGCTCGGGCTCGGCACGCAGCCGGAGCGCTGGGCGGCGGGCATCGCCGAGGTGCCGGTCGCTGACTACCTGGCTGCCTACGAGGACGAGATGGAAGGGCTGCGGGCCTACGACCGGGCCCTGTTCGGCGGCTCACCGGAGGAGGTGCGCGACGTCTACGTGCGCTCCTCGCCGATCAGCTACGTGGACGCCGTCGCCGCGCCGGTGCTCGTGGTCGCGGGCGCCAACGACCCGCGCTGCCCGATCCGGCAGATCGACAACTACCTCGGCCGCCTCGAGGAGCTCGGCAAGGAGCACGAGGTCTACCGCTTCGACGCCGGGCACGGGTCGCTCGTGATCGAGGAGACCATCCGCCAGGTCGAGGTCGCCCTCGCCTTCGCGTTGCGGCACGTCCGGCCGTGAGCCGGAGTTGATCAGCCGCGAGAGGCGGCGATCAACTCCGCGATCTGGACCGTGTTGAGGGCGGCGCCCTTGCGCAGGTTGTCGTTGCTGATGAACAGCGCCAGCCCGCGGCCGTCGTCCACACCCGGGTCCTGCCGGATCCGGCCGACGTAGCTCGGGTCGCGTCCGGCGGCCTGCAGCGGGGTCGGGACGTCGGAGAGCTCCACGCCGGGGGCGGTCGACAGCAGCTGCGTCGCCCGCGCGACGGTGAGCTCACGCGCGAACTCCAGGTTCAGCGACAGCGAGTGCCCGGTGAAGACCGGCACGCGGACGCAGGTACCCGAGACCCGCAGGTCGGGGATGCCGAGGATCTTGCGGCTCTCGTTGCGGAGCTTCTGCTCCTCGTCGGTCTCGAACGAGCCGTCGTCCACGATCGAGCCGGCCAGCGGCAGCACGTTGAAGGCGATCGGCGCGACGTACTTGACCGGGTCGGGGAAGGCCACGGCGGAACCGTCGTGGGTCAGGGCGTCGGCCTTGTCGACGACGGCCTTCGCCTGACCGTGCAGCTCCTCCACGCCGGCCACCCCGCTGCCGGAGACCGCCTGGTAGGTGCTGGCGACGATCCGGACGAGCTGCGCCTCGTCGTGCAGCGGCCGGAGCACCGGCATCGCCGCCATGGTCGTGCAGTTGGGGTTGGCGATGATGCCCTTGCCGATCTCGGCGAGGGCCTGGGGGTTGACCTCGCTGACGATCAGCGGGACGTCGGGGTCGCGGCGCCAGGCCGAGCTGTTGTCGATGACGGTCACGCCGGCCTCGGCGTAGCGCGGCGCCTGCGCCTTCGAGGTGGTCGCCCCGGCGGAGAAGATCGCGATGTCCAGTCCCGTCGGGTCCGCGGTGGCGGCGTCCTCGACGATGATCTCGCTGCCGCCCCACGGGAGCGTGCTGCCCGCGGAGCGCGCCGAGGCGAGGAACCGCAGCTCGCTGAGCGGGAAGTTCCGCTCGGCCAGGATCTGCCGGACGACCGCGCCCACCTGGCCGGTCGCCCCCACGATGCCGACCCGCAGGCCGTCGCTGGTGAACGTGCTCATCGTCCCGTCCCTCCGTAGACGACGGCCTCGACGTCGGAGCCGAGGTCGAACGCGTCGTGCACCGCGCGGACGGCGATGTCGACGTCGGTGTCGCGGCAGACCACGGAGATGCGGATCTCCGAGGTGCTGATCAGCTCGAGGTTGATGCCTGCGTCGGCCAGGGCGCCGAAGAACTTGGCGGAGACGCCCGGGTGCGAGCGCATGCCCGCCCCGACGAGGGAGACCTTGCCGATGTGCTGGTCGAACTCCACGTCGCTGTAGCCGACCGTGTGCCTGACCTTCTCCAGCGCCGCGATGGCCGTGGGACCGTCGCTCTTGGGCAGCGTGAAGGAGATGTCGGCGATCTTGCTGGCCCCGGCCGACACGTTCTGCACGATCATGTCGATGTTGATCTCGGCGTCGGCGAGGACGCGGAAGAGCTGCGCCGCCTCGCCCGGCCGGTCCGGCACCCCGTAGACGGTGATCTTGCCTTCGGAACGGTCGTGCGCGACGCCCGTGATGATCGCCTGTTCCACCGGGAGGTCCTCCATCGAGCCGGCCACGATCGTGCCCGGAAGGTGTGAGTAGGAGCTGCGGACGTGCACGGGGATGCTGTAGCGGCGGGCGTACTCGACGCAGCGGAGCATGAGCACCTTGGCCCCCGAGGCGGCCAGCTCGAGCATCTCCTCGTAGGTGACGGTGTCCAGCCGCTGGGCGTTCCGGACGATCCGCGGGTCGGCGGTGAACACGCCGTCCACGTCGGTGTAGATCTCGCAGACGTCGGCGCCCAGCGCGGCGGCGACGGCGACGGCGGTGGTGTCGGAGCCGCCGCGGCCGAGGGTGGTGATGTCCTTGGTGTCCTGGCTGACGCCCTGGAAGCCCGCCACGATCACGATCGACCCGTCGTCCAGCGCGGAGCGGAGCCGGCCCGGGGTGACGTCGATGATCCGGGCGTTGCCGTGGCTGCCGGTGGTGATGACGCCGGCCTGCGAGCCGGTGAACGAGCGCGCCTCGTAGCCGTGCGTGGAGATGGCGATGGCGAGCAGCGCCATCGAGATCCGCTCCCCCGCGGTGAGCAGCATGTCGAGCTCGCGACCGGGTGGGTCGTCGGTGATCTGACCAGCCAGGTCGAGCAGTTCGTCGGTGCTGTCGCCCATCGCGGAGACGACGACGACGACGTCGTCACCGTTCTTCTTCGCGCTGACGATCCGCTCGGCGACACGCTTCATGTGCTCGGCGGAGGCGACGGAGGAACCGCCGTACTTCTGGACGACGAGGGCCACGGGTCCCAAGGCTACCGACGTCCGCCGGCGCACCGGTGGTTGCGTCCTCGCCGCCAGCGCGTTGTGATCATGGGATGGACGAACCGGAGCAGTGGCTGCTCAGCGCGGAAGAGCGCGGCAACCCGCACACGACGCTGCCCGGCTGGACGGCGGGCAACCTCGCCGAGCCCCTGCTGCACGGCGCCGCCTACTTCGATCGGCTGGTCGACGAGGTCCGCTCGCTGAACGCCGGTGACCACCTGTTCTTCACCGACTGGCGCGGCGACCCCGACGAGAAACTGCGTGATCAGGGCCCGACCGTGGCCGAGCTGTTCACCGAGGCGGTCAAGCGCGGGGTGTGCGTGCGTGGGCTCGTCTGGCGATCGCACATGGACCGCCTGTCGTTGAACAAGGAGGCCAACCGGGCCCTCGACGCGGAGATCGAGCACGGTGGTGGCGAGGTGATCCTCGACCAGCGGATCCGGCGGCTGGGCAGCCACCACCAGAAGCTGGTCGTCCTCCGCCACGACGAGGACCCGTCCAAGGACGTCGCGTTCGTCGGCGGGATCGACCTGTGCCACGGCCGTCGGGACGACGCCGACCACGGCGGTGACCCCCAACCGATGCCGATGGCCGCCGCCTACGGGGACAACCCGCCGTGGCACGACGTCCAGCTGCAGATCCGGGGCCCGGCCGTGCACGCGATCGACACCGTCTTCCGGGAGCGCTGGGACGACCCGACGAGCCCCGACGTGGACCACCCCATCGCGTGGGTCCACGACAAGCTGCACCACGCCCGCCTGAAGGGGGACCCGCTCCCGCCGCAGCTACCTCCGCCGCCGGAGTGCGGGCCGCACTTCGTCCAGAACCTCCGGACCTATCCGGCCGTCCGCCCGCCGTACCGGTTCGCGCCCCAGGGGGAGCGGTCCGTGGCGCGCGGCTACACCAAGGCGATCAAGCGGGCCCGCCGGCTCATCTACCTCGAGGACCAGTACATGTGGTCGGCCGAGGTCGCCCGGTTGTTCGCCGAGGCGCTGGGCGACCAGCCGGACCTGCACCTCGTCGTCGTGGTGCCCCGGGTGCCCGACCAGGACGGTGCCTTCGCCGAGCGGCCGCAGTACGTCGGTCGCTGGCAGGCGCTGGAGATGTGCCGCAAGGCCGGTCGGGGTCGGGTGCACGTGTTCGACGTGGAGAACCACGCCGGGACGCCGGTCTACGTGCACGCCAAGGTCTGCGTCGCGGACGACACGTGGGCCAGTGTCGGCAGCGACAACTTCAACCGGCGCTCGTGGACCCACGACAGCGAGCTGTCCAGCACGGTGCTCGACCGCACCCGGGACGAGCGCGAGCCGCGCGACCCCGCCCGGACCGGCGAGGGAGCACGGGTCTTCGCGCGCGACCTGCGGCTCGCCCTGGCCCGCGAGCACCTCGATCTCGCCGCGGACGGCAGCGAGGACGACCTCGTCCTCGACCCGCAGCGCTTCGTGGACACCCTCAACGAGCGGGCTGCCGCGCTCACCGCCTGGCACGAGCGCGGGCGGCAGGGCCCACGCCCGCCGGGCCGTCTGCGCGAGCACCGCGCGGAGCGGCTGCCCTGGTTCACCCGCCTGTGGGCGACCCCGGTCTACCGGCTGCTCGACGACCCGGACGGGCGCCCGCTCCGGATGCGCCTGCGCAAGGAATTCTGACTCGCTCAGTCCAGGCAGTACCTCTCGGTGGGCACATCGACCCGCGACGCGACGGGGGTCGACCGAGCCGGCGCTTGGCCCGTCCGATCCCTCCTTCCCGCACAGTTGTGCTCTGCCCGCGCCGGCGGGCAGAGCACAACTGTCCACAGATCAGACCGCAGGGGCCGCGGACAGTCCGGTGGGCCGCATCCTCGTGCCGTGTCGGGGTTCGACCTTCCAGGGGCTCTTCGCAGGATCCGGCGTGTGGCCGACTTGTCCCAGCGCGAACTCGCCCGGGCGCTGGACGTGTCCAAGTCGTCCGTCGGCGATGCCGAGAGTGGCACATCCGGTCTCGACGCTCGGCTGCTCGCCCGTGCGGCTGCGCTGGCCGGCCTCCGGATCGCGCTGCTCGATGCCGGGGGTGGCGAGGTCGCCCCGATGTCGGCGGAGGCGGTTCGGGACAGGAGCGGTCGGCGGTACCCGGCGCACCTCGACACCCGGTACAGCGAGGACGACTGGTGGCACGGGACGCACCGGTACGCCCGCGAGCAGCCCTGGTACACGTTCGACCGCGATCGCCGGACGCGTGACCGGTACACCCGGCGTCACGGCGTCCCCGCGGACCACCAGCTCCCGCAGCCGGGCGACTCACCGCAGGAACGGGCGGCCGCACGGGTGGCGGCACGCCGGACGCAGCGGGCCGAGGAGCGCCGGCGACGCTTCCTCGCCGGCGAGTTCCGCGGACTGCCGGAGCCCTTCGAGTGCTGCTGCCCTCCCCGCTGCGACGAGCTGGACGACCGGAACGGCCGGCCGGTCCACGCCCAGGACTGCCCGTGTTCCTGCGACGTGGGCTGAGGCGCTGCTACCGTGAGCGCGTGCGCGGCAGCCTCCTGCTTATGAGCCGCGGCGAGGCCCTCTCCTAGGTCGGCACCCTCGCCGCGGTGATCTGCCGTGATCGAGTGCGTTCCCGGCGCCTGCTGACCGCCCACCGGAGCTGAGTCCAGCCCGCGCCAGAGGAGCCGAGACCCGTGAGCAGCAGCGGCCCGCAGCACCCGCACGCACGCAATCCGCAGCAACCGTCGCGGATGCCGATCCACCGCTACACGTCCTTCCCGCCCGTCGTCCTGCCCGACCGCACCTGGCCGGACACGGTCACCACGGCCGCACCGCGCTGGTGCGCCGTCGACCTGCGAGACGGGAACCAGGCCCTCATCGACCCGATGACGCCCGACCGCAAGCGGCGGATGTTCGAGCTCCTGGTGCGGATGGGCTACAAGGAGATCGAGGTCGGCTTCCCCGCCGCCAGCCAGACCGACTTCGATTTCGTCCGCCAGCTCATCGAGGACGACCTGGTCCCCGACGACGTCACGATCCAGGTCCTCACCCAGGCCCGCGACGAGCTGATCGAGCGCAGCTACGAGTCACTGCGCGGGGCCAGGCAGGCGATCGTGCACCTGTACAACTCGACGAGCACCCTGCAGCGCCGGGTCGTCTTCGGGTCCGACCGCGCGGGGATCGTCGACATCGCCGTCCACGGTGCTCAACTGGTCCGCAAGCTGGCCGAGCAGATGGGCGACACGGAGATCCTCTTCGAGTACTCCCCCGAGTCCTTCACCGGCACCGAGCTGGACTTCGCCGTCGACATCTGCGACGCCGTCACCGCAGTCTGGGAGCCCACCCCCGACCGGCCGACCATCCTCAACCTGCCGGCGACGGTGGAGATGGCCGAGCCGACCGTCTACGCCGACCAGATCGAGTGGATGCACCGCAACCTGGGCCGGCGCGACTCCGTCGTCCTGTCGCTGCACCCGCACAACGACCGGGGCACCGCCGTCGCCGCCGCCGAGCTGGGCTACCGCGCCGGCGCCGACCGCATCGAGGGCTGCCTGTTCGGCAACGGCGAGCGCACCGGCAACGTCGACCTGGTCACCCTGGGCCTGAACCTGTTCAGCCAGGGCATCGACCCGCAGATCGACTTCTCCGACATCGACGACATCCGGCGCACCGTCGAGCACTGCAACCAGCTGGGCGTGCACGAGCGGCACCCCTACGGCGGCGACCTGGTCTACACGGCGTTCTCCGGCTCGCACCAGGACGCCATCAACAAGGGCTTCGCCGTGATGGCCTCCGACGCCGCGGCCGCCGGGAAGACCGTCGACGAGATCCCGTGGGCGGTCCCCTACCTGCCGATCGACCCCAAGGACGTCGGCCGCAGCTACGAGGCCGTGATCCGGGTGAACAGCCAGTCCGGCAAGGGCGGCGTCGCCTACATCATGAAGACCGAGAACCACCTGGACCTCCCCCGGCGGCTGCAGATCGAGTTCAGCGCCGTCGTCCAGCGGCACACCGAGGACGCGGGCGGCGAGGTGACCGCCGAGCAGATGTGGGCGGCCTTCTCCAGCGAGTACCTGCCCGACGCCGACGCCCCGTGGGGCCGGTTCGCCCTCTCCGGGCACGAGCACACCGCGTCCGGCGCAGGCCTCGACGAGCTCACCGCCCAGCTGGTCGACGAGGGCGTGCCGATGACCGTCCGCGGGCGCGGCAACGGGCCGATCGCGGCCTTCGTCGACGCGCTGCACAGCATGGACGTCGACGTCCGGGTCCTCGACTACGCCGAGCACGCGATGTCGGCCGGCGGCGACGCCCGGGCGGCGGCCTACGTGGAGTGCGCGGTCGGCGACCGGGTGCTCTGGGGCGTCGGGATCGACGCCAACATCGTCACCGCGTCACTGCGCGCGGTCGTGTCGGCGGTGAACCGGGCCCAGCGGTAAGCGAAGGACCCCTCCGCCCCCGCCCCTCGCGAGCTCGGGGCGGGACCTTGCGGAGGGGCCGTCGGAGAACACTGCGCCCGGACGACGGAGGGACATGGGCAGCCCGGGATCCCGCGCGGTGGGACCACCGCCCGACCCCGGGCTGCTGTCGCTCTACGACCGGGCGCTGCCCGAGGTGTACGGCTACCTGCTGGCCCGGTGTGGTCAGCGGGCACTGGCCGAGGACCTCACCGCGGAGACCTTCCTCGCCGCGGTCCGGGCCGGCGACGTCCCGATCTCGGTCGGCTGGCTGATCGGCACCGCCCGGCACAAGCTGGTCGACCACTGGCGCCGGGTGGAGCGGGAGGACCGCGGCCTGCGGCTGCTCGACGGCGGCCGGCCCGACACCGAGGACCCCTGGGACGCCGAGCTCGACGCGCTGCGCGCCCGCCAGGTGCTCGACCGGCTGGGGCCCGCCCACCGGGCCGCGCTGGTGTTGCGCTACCTGGACGACCTGACCGTCGCGCAGGTCGCCGAGGCGCTCGGCCGCACGCTGCATGCGACCGAGGCACTGCTGGTCCGCGCCCGGGCCGCCTTCCGTCGCGCCTACGAGGCGACCGAGCAGCACTCGGGAGGGCCGCGATGACCGACGTCGACCGCCCGTTCCGCGCCCTGGCAGGGTCCGACGGCCCGGTCTCACCCGACCCCGACTTCACCGCCCGGCTGCGGGCCCGCTTGCAGCGCGAACTGCTCCGGGCAGGCCAGGCCCACCCCGCCACCGAACCCGTCGGAGGAACTGCGATGTCCCAGCTCACGCCCTACCTCGTGGTGCGCGACGCCCGCGCTGCGCTCGCCTGGTACACCGACGCGCTCGGCGCCCGGGTGGTCGGCGACCCGTACCTGATGGACGACGGCCGGATCGGTCATGCCGAGCTGGTCGTCGGCGGCGCCGCGTTCTACCTGGCCGACGAGTACCCGGAGCTCGGGCTGGTCGCGCCCGAGGAGGGCCGGGTGTCGATGTCGCTGCACGTGACCGTGCCGGACGCGGACGCCGCGGTGACCCGAGCGGCCGACGCCGGCGCGACCGTGGAGCGGCCGCCCGCGGACAGCCCGTACGGGCGGACCGGTGTCGTCGTCGACCCGCAGGGGCACCGCTGGATGCTGCAGGCCGGCCCCCCGGCTGCGGCCGGGCCGCGCCCGCCGCTGCGGCCTGGGGACGCGGTCTACCTGACCCTCGACGTGCCCGACGGCCGCCGGGCCCTGGACTTCTACGGCGCGGTCCTGGGCTGGTCGGCCGTGCCGGGGCGGGTGCCCGACGGCTGGCAGGTCGAGGGCCCGACGCCCATGGTCGGCATCGGCGGCGGCGCCGCGGAGCCGGGGACCGTGCCGATGTACGTCGTCGACGACATCGAGGTCGCCGTAGCGGCGGTGCGGACGGCGGGCGGGGAGGCCGGCGACGTCGAGCAGCAGGCCTACGGGCTGGCCGCGCTGTGCCGTGACGACCAGGGGCTCCCGTTCTGGCTGGGCCAGCTGTCCTGAGGAGGGACCCCGCCCTCCTCACCACTCGCGAGCTCGCGGTGAGCCGCTGAGCGGGGCCGCGTCGGCTCGGGGCGAGCCTCGGGACGGGGCCTCACGGCTCGCCGCGCTCAGCCCGGGCGTCGCCGTCCGCCGGCTCGTCGCCGCGGGGCGCGCCCGGCTCGGCCCGCGGAGCACCGCCGAGGTCGTCGACCAGCAGCAGGTCGCGGCGCTCGTGCCGGCGGCGGTAGGCGATCCGGCTCACCATGTGCGCGCTGACCGGCGCGGTGAGCAGCTGGAACACCGCGACCAGCAGCAGCATCCAGGTCACCGACGAGCCGGTGAGCCGGATCGCCCCGCCGACCATGATCAGCAGCACGCCCACGACCTGCGGCTTCGTGCCGGCGTGCATCCGGGACAGCACGTCGGGGAAGCGGAGCAGCCCGAGCCCGGCGGTGAGGCAGAAGAACGCGCCGAGCAGCAGGCACGCCACGGCGACGACGTCGGCCGCCGAGTCCACGTCGTTCACCGCTGCTCCCCGCCGGCCGCAGTGCCGGCGCCGGCCGGGCCGCAGGTCTGCTCGGCCGGGGGCGGCAGGCCGGCGTCCTGGCCGTCGTCCGCCGAGGCCATCAGCATGCCGCCGATGTACCGGGCCACCGACACCGAGCCGACGAAGCCCAGCAGGGACACGACCACGAGCACCGGGACGACGGTCGGGTTGCGGGTGAGCGCGGCGTAGACGGCCAGCCCGGCGCTGATGATCACCAGCAGCGCGTCGGTGGCGACCACCCGGTCCAGCAGCGAGGGGCCCAGCGCGAGCCGGACCAGCGCGAGCAGGACCCCGCCGCCGAGCATGGCGAAGGTGAGCACGGAGACGACGGTCACGAGGTGCCCCTCCCGGCGGGACGGCGGTCGAGCGCGGCGATGTCGGTGGCCGAGCCGAAGGCCCGCACCACCCGCTCCTCGGTCGCCAGCACCCGCGCGCGCTGCACGTCCACCTCGGCGAGGTCCCGCACGGAGAGCAGGTGCAGCCCCAGGGTCCGCTGCTCCCGGTCCAGGTCGATGACGATCGACCCGGGGACCAGGCACAGCGACTCGGCGATCATCGTGAGCAGCAGGTCGGAGTCGGTGCGCAGCTGCACGGAGATGATCGCGCCGTGCCGCAGCCCCGAGGGCCGGATCGCCTCCCACGCCACCTGGGCGCTGGACACGACCAGGTCCACGGCGAACTGCCCGACGTAGCGCAGCACCGCAGGCAGGTGGAACCGGGCGCCGCCGGTCACCGGTGGCAGGGGCAGCAGCCAGGTGACGGCCACCGCGACCAGGGTGCCGGAGATCAGGTTGGCCCACGACCAGGTGCCCCACAGCAGGTTCCACACCAGGACCAGCGAGACCAGCAGCGGCAGCTGGTTGCGCAGCCGACGGACGGC
>CADCTN010000159.1 GCA_902805535.1 uncultured Blastococcus sp.
GGCGCAGCCGCTCGGAGCCGTAGAGCCCGGCCTCGATCCGCTTGGCGAGGTCGACCTCCTCCTCGGCGTTGAGCAGCGCGACCTTGCCGATCTGCTTGAGGTAGGCGCGGACGGAGTCGGCCGAGGCGGTGAGCTCGGCGTCCTTGCGGGCCTGGCGGAGCGCCTCGGACTCCTCCTCGTCGTCCCACTCGAAGTCGGTGCCGCCCTCGGGGGCCTCCTCCTCGGTGGCGGTGACCTCGACGCCGTCCTTGCCGGTCACGACCGTCTCGTCGAGCTTGAGACCCTCGGAGCCGGCGTCGCCCACGGCGGTCAGCACCGTGCCCTCACCCGTCCCCGGCGAGGGGACGACGGCGGGCTTGGCCGCGGCGGCGGACTTGGCCGGCGCCTTCTTCCGGGCGGCCGGCTTCGCAGCAGCCGTCACCGTCTTCGCCGTCTTGGCTGCTGCGGCGCTGGTCCGCGGCGCCCGGGTACCGGTGGCGGCGCTGACGCGCTGCGAGGTGCTCGCCTCGGCTGCTTCCGGTGCTGGCTTGTCGGCGGGCACTCAGGTTCCTTCCCGTGCTGGCGTTCGTTCCCCGGGGTCCTTCTGGTCCCCGGGCAGCGGCTCCGGTCCACGCACCCGTTCAGCGGCAGAGGACCCCGTGGACCGGCGCGGCGGGTGGCCGCGGTACGGGCAGCAGGAGTCCTCCCGGGCTTGACGGCGACGGGGTGGGCTCTCTCATTGTAACGGCGTGTCCGGCGTTCTCCACCGCGTCCGATCCGCGCCTCGCTCCGACGAGGCCCCGGTGGGTTCAGGGACGGTGTGCTCCTTGTGGTGCGTCGGCCGCGGCGTCAGCGGTCCGTGCGCTCGTGGGCGGCCAGCGCCGCACCCACGATACCGGCGTCGTTCTGCAGCTGGGCGGGCACGACCGGCGTCCGCGTCGACAGCAGGGGCACCCACTTGTGTGCCTTCTTGCTCACCCCACCGCCGACGATGATCAGGTCCGGCCAGAGGCCGGCCTCCAGCACGTCGAGGTAGCGGTCCACGCGCTTGGCCCAATCCGGATAGCCGAGCTCCTCGCGTTCCCGCGCGGCCGCCGAGGCGCGGCGCTCGCCGTCCTCGCCGTCGACCTGGATGTGGCCGAACTCGGTGTTCGGCACGAGGTGGCCGTCGACGAACAGGGCGCTGCCGATGCCCGTGCCGAACGTGAGCATGAGGACCACGCCGCGACGGTCCCGGCCCGCGCCGTAGCGCATCTCGGCGATCCCGGCGGCATCGGCATCGTTGAGCGTCTCGACGGTCCCCGGGATCAGCTGGGTCAGGCCGGCGTCGACGTCGGTCCCGATCCAGCTCTTGTCCACGTTGGCCGCGGTGTGCGCCACACCGTTCTTCATCACTCCGGGAAAGGTGACGCCGATCCGCCCGGTCCAGCTGAAGTGGTCCACGATCTGGGCCACCACGCCGTAGACGGGGTCGGGCAGTGACGGCTGTGGCGTCTCGATCCGCAACCGCTCGCCGATCAGCTGTCCCTGCTCGAGGTCGACCAGGCATCCCTTGATGCCGCTGCCGCCGATGTCCACTCCGAAGCCCTGCACGCGGACAGGGTAGCCAAAGGACCACCCTGTCCCCCCACGCCTCGCACGCTCGACGCGGGGCCCTGCAGGGTGGCCGTTCCAGCACGTCACCCCGTCGGGGGTGCGGCAGGATCACTCGCGTGAGCGCCTCCTCTGCCGTCCCTGCCGAGCTCCTCGCGCTGGCCGTCGAGGTCGCGCGGGAGGCCGCCGCCCTGGTCGCGCGCGGCCGGTCGTCGGCCGCCGACTCCGTCGACGTGAAGTCCAGCCCGGTGGACGTCGTCACCGCCGTGGACCGGGCCAGCGAGGAACTGATCACCGCGCGGCTGCTCAGCGCGCGGCCCGACGACGGACTGCTGGGGGAGGAGGGCGCCGAGCGGGCCGGCACCAGCGGCGTCCGCTGGGTGATCGACCCGATCGACGGCACCGTCAACTTCCTCTACGACCTGCCCGCGTACGCGGTGTCGATCGCGGCCGAGGTGGACGGCGTGGTCCGGGCCGGGGTCGTGCTGAACGCGGCCACCGGCGAGCTGTACACCGCGACCGAAGGCGGTGGCGCCGAGCTGTCCTCACCCGGGCAGCCCCGGCCGGTCCGGCTCACCGGCAGCCGGCCGGTCTCCCTGGAGCAGGCGCTGGTGGCCACCGGCTTCGGGTACCGGGTGGAGCAGCGGCGGGCGCAGGGCGCCGTCGTCGCCGGGCTGCTGCCCCGGGTCCGCGACATCCGCCGGCACGGCAGCTCGGCGCTGGACCTCTGCACGGCGGCCGCCGGCAGGGTCGACGCCTACTACGAGCTCGACCTCAAGCCCTGGGACCACGCGGCGGGCGCCCTCGTCGCGGCAGAGGCGGGTCTCGTCGTCACCGGCCTCGGCGGTCGCCCCTTCGGCGAACCGATGGCGGTCGCGGCAGCGCCCTCGATAGCCGGACCGCTGCTGGAGCTCCTGGAGGCGCTCAGCGCCGCCTGAAAGGGGTCAGCAGGCGGCAGCGGCGGTGGGCGGGGCGAGCGCCGCCAGGACCTCCTCCTCGGAGGCGAGCGCGGTGAACTCCGGCCCGATGACCACGTCGACCTGAGCGGTCGCCCGGGTGTCGAGGTAGTCACCGGCCGTGGGGACGAAGAGCCGCACGTACTCCGCCGCCTCGTTGCCGCGCGCCCCGTGCCGGAGCTCACCGACGCCGGTGACCTCCCGGCCGCTGGAGTCGTTGGCCACCTCGTCGACGACGAACCCGCGGGCCCGGAGGGCCTCGGCGACGGTGGTCGCCAGGCCGGAGGTGTCGGTGGCGTTCAGGACGCGCAGGTTGATGGCCGCCGGGTCCAGCCCCGTGGGCGGCGCGGCCTCGGACGCCGAGGAGCAGGCCGCCGCTTCCTCCGCGACCTCCTGCTTCTCCTGGCGCAGCACGTTCCACCACACGCCCAGGGCGGCCAGCGCCAGGACCAGCAGGAAGATCAGCGGCGGGAGTGGGCGGCGTCCGCTGCGAGGGCGCACCGGAGGGTGTTCGGTACGCAGCGTCACGGGCACTCCTCGGCAAGACCCGGCGTGCGCGCCGGGCCGGTGAACGGTCGCCTGGAGTTTAGGGCTGGGAAGGGGCCCTAGATCGCACCGTCGTCCAGCGCGGCGCGTCCCAGCTCCACGCACGGGTCGATGCGGTGGGCGTACCCCGAGCTGTCCTTGCCCGCCATGGCACCGGCCGCCGAGCGGGCGACGATGCCGGCGAGGATCGCCGCGAACTTGAAGAAGGCGAGCCCCACGTACCAGTTGAGGTCGCCGAGGTCGGCCCCCGTCCGCTGCGCGTAGCGCTCGGCCACCTCGGCGCGGGTGGGAAACCCCGGCAGGGTGGTCACCGGGCTCATCGTCGAGGCGCGCTCCTCGCCTGCCTGCGGCCAGTAGACGAACATCATCCCGATGTCGGTGAGCGGGTCGCCGAGGGTCGACATCTCCCAGTCGAGGACGGCCTTGATCCGCCCCGGCTCCTCGGGGTCGAGCAGGCAGTTGTCCAGGCGGTAGTCGCCGTGCACGATGCTGGACCGCTGGGCGGTGGGGACCGTCTCGGCGAGCCGGGCGGCCAGGGCGTCCAGGCCCGGGCGGTCCCGGTCGCGGGTGGCGTCCCACTGCGT
The DNA here is from genome assembly GCA_902805535.1 of uncultured Blastococcus sp. Lineage (GTDB taxonomy): Bacteria > Actinomycetota > Actinomycetes > Mycobacteriales > Geodermatophilaceae > Blastococcus_B. Next base: position 3,659 of record CADCTN010000159.1, read on the forward strand.
GGTCCACCGGCGCACCTGGCGCGCCGCGAAGCCCTCCGGCCGGCCGAACTCGGCCAGGCCCACGGCCTCGTAGTCGACGGTGTGCAGGTCTGCCAGCGCGTCGACGAGGCGCTCGCCGACAGTGCGCCGCTGCTCGGGCTCGTCGGCGTAGCCGGCCGGGAAGTCCCGCACGACGTGGATGCCGACGACGCGTTCCATCACGTAGAACGGCGCACCCAGCACCGACTCGTCCGTGCACAGGTGCAGCGTGCGGGGCACCGGGACGTCGGTCGGGCCGAGTGCGGAGATGACCCGGTGCTCCCGGGCCATGTCGTGCGCGGTGGCCAGGACGGCGCCCGTGGGAGGACGACGGAGGATGACCGCGTCGTCGGCGCTGCCGCCCTGCGGGGTCACCACGTAGGTGAGGTTCGACATCCCCGCGGCGAGGAGGGCGACGTCCACCGACTGGAAGCGCTGATCGTCCAGAGCGGACGCCAGGTACGGCCCGACGACGGCTGGATCAGCACCCACGGGAGTCGACACGGCGGCAGGGTAACCTCTGGCGCTCCACGGCCCGGGCGGCCCGCTCGGAACCGGTTTTCCGGGGGCGGGCACAAACCGGGGCCGCGTTGCGTTGGGGGGCTCGCCGGACCTTTCCCGATCGTCGCCCACCGGGACGGCGGACCGGGTCGGGCACGGACGGGACGGCCCCGCCACGCGGGAGAACCGGTACCGGCCGTGTCCGGAGCACCACCGGTCCGGGAGTGCGCCAGCGGCTCCCGGTCACGCACCACCGGTCGCCACCGCGGCCGGCCACGACGACGGCGCAGACCGCGCGCCGTCGGACGAGCGGGCACGATGCCCGTGCCAACCCCAAGGGAGGGGCACCCCATGGCCACCGACTACGACGCCCCGCGCCGCAACGAGTCCGACGAGCTGGGTGAGGACTCGCTCGAGGAGCTCAAGGCACGACGGGCCGAGGCCCAGTCCGCGTCGGTCGACGTCGACGAGACCGACTTCAACGAGAACCTCGAGCTCCCGGGCGCCGACCTGTCCGGCGAGGAGCTGACCGTCCGCGTCCTGCCCAAGCAGGAGGACGAGTTCACCTGCTCCCGGTGCTTCCTCGTGCAGCACCGCAGCCGGCTCGCCTCCACGCGCGGCGACCACCTCTTCTGCCGGGACTGCGCCTGATCCAGCGGTGACCCCGCTGAACCGGCGGACGGAGTGAACCGGTGACGTCGAACGGCCCTCGGACGGGCGCGGCGCGGGACGTCCCGCCGCCGCGCCCGGTGCACGCGCCCCCGCCCCCGCCGGAGGAGTCCGCCCTCGGTCGCGCGGCGCGAGC
>CADCTN010000160.1 GCA_902805535.1 uncultured Blastococcus sp.
GTCCGTGAAGATGTGCACGCTGCCGCTGCTGGCCGGTGAGAACATCGGCACGGCGTTCGTCGTCCCCACCGTGGCCGCGAGCGTGGACCTGGTCGTGCACGTCGGCACCGACGCGTCCGGTCAGCGGCGGGTGCGCGAGATCGTGGCCCTGCCGGGGCGGGCGGAGCACGGCGTCATCGAGACCGCCGACGTCTTCACCTCGCGCGAGGGTCGGTTGGTCCGCGCCGACGGCTACCCGCCGCACCCGGACCGGTTCGCCGCTGCCGGGTTCGACCTGCCGGCCCTGCTCGGGGACCGGCCGTGACGGAGTCCGGTGCGCTCCTGGGCCTGCTGCTCGGGGTGGGCCTGCTGCTGATCTGGCGCAGCGGTCCGCGGGCTCCGCGGCGCCGCACCGGCCCCCGGGCACCGGGACGCCGCCAGGTGCTGCTCGCCGAAGCCGGCCTGAGCGGCATCAACGCCGCGCAGCTGCTGGCACTGCAGGTCGGGCTCGGCCTGCTGGTGCTCGTCGTCGTGCTGCTGACGACCGGCACCGTGACGGTGAGCCTGGTCTTCGGCCTCTTCGGCTCCGCGCTCCCGTACGTCCAGGTGCGTCGGCTCGCCGCGCGCCGCAAGGCCGACCTGCGCGAGGTGTGGCCGGAGGTCGTGGACAACCTGGCATCGGCGGTCCGCGCGGGCATGTCGCTGCCCGAGGCGCTGTCGGCGCTCTCCACCCGCGGTCCGGAGGTGCTGCGCCCGCCGTTCGCCCGCTTCGCCGTGGAGTACCGCTCCACGGGCCGGTTCAGCACCTGCCTGGACCGGCTGAAGGACGACCTCGCCGACCCGGTGGGCGACCGCATCGTCGAGACGCTGCGCGTCGCCCGGGAGGTGGGTGGCACCGACCTCGGCCGGGTGCTCCGGACGCTGTCCACCTTCCTGCGCGAGGACGCCCGTGCCCGGGCCGAGCTGGAGACCCGGCAGGGCTGGGTGGTGTCCGCCGCGCGCCTGGCGGTGGCCGCGCCGTGGGTGGTGCTCCTCCTGCTCGCCACGCAGTCGACGACGCTGGCCGCGTACGACTCGACGCTGGGCACGGCGATCCTGCTCGTCGGCGGTGC
>CADCTN010000161.1 GCA_902805535.1 uncultured Blastococcus sp.
AGAGCTCCAGCACCTTCTTCGCCCGCGGGGTGAAGGGGATGTGGCCGGACGGGGCCTGCTGGCCCTGGCCGATGATCTCCTCGACCTGCTGGCGGACGCCCTCGAGCGAGATGCCCAGGGACTCCAGTGCCTTGGCAGCGACGCCTTCACCCTCGTGGATCAGGCCCAGGAGGATGTGCTCGGTGCCGATGTAGTTGTGGTTGAGCATCCGGGCCTCTTCCTGGGCCAGGACAACAACGCGGCGGGCTCGGTCGGTGAACCGTTCGAACATCTGCTGCTTCTCCTTCGACCGGCTGGTCCGGCACTGCCCTTCCCTGTGCTGGGGAAGGCGCACCCGACATCCGTCGGCGCTGGGGGGGCACCGGTCATTCCACTGTAGTCGCGGACCACGCCGTCCTGTCGCGAGTGCACGGGACGGTGGATGGCTGTCCGGTTCAACTGATGACGACCGACGCCTGTTCCGGAGCGGTTACGCCGTCAGCGGACGCCCGGATCGGCGCAGGTGGAGCGGCCACGGAGCGGATCGGCTGTCGCCCCCGACGACGACGGCCCGGTCCCCCTACAGGGGACCGGGCCGGTCGGCGCGCTGACACGCGCGGGCATCACAGAAGTCACAACGGCCCCGTCCGGGGCCATTGCCTCACCGATTCAGTTGCCTCACCGAATCAGTGAGCGGCCTCGTAGGCGTCGGCGACACTGGCGGGGATGCGGCCGCGGTCGCTGACCGCGTGACCGTTCTTGCGCGCCCAGTCACGAATGGCGCCGGCCTGCTCACGGTCCATGCGGCCACCGGTGGCACGGCTGCGGCCACTCCCGGACGCGCGGGTGCCGCGGCCCACCTTGCGGGCAGCCGAGACGTAACGGGAGAAGGCGTCACGCATCTCCTTGGCGTTCTTGTCCGCCAGGTCGATCTCGTACGACGTGCCGTCGAGCGAGAAACTGACCGTCTCGTCCGCGGAGAGGCTCTCGTCGAGGTCGTCGCTCAGAATGACCTGAACCTTGCGCGCCATCTATTGTCCTCACTTTTCACAGCGGCCCGGGAGCCGAACTCAATGGACGCCCGGTGGGCGACAGAAGCCATTACAGCACAGTTGCGCCGCATTTAGCGCACCGAGTGCGCGATGCTGCTCCTTGGTATGAGGCCGAAGCGCAGGCGACCAGCGCCTTTTACTGGTGAGGTATCGGCCGGACGAGCGGGAACAAGATGGTCTCGCGAATACCGAGACCGGTGAGAGTCATCATCAACCGGTCCACACCCATACCCATACCGCCGGTCGGCGGCATGCCGTACTCCAATGCCTCGAGGAAGTCCTCGTCCAGTGCCATGGCCTCGGGATCGCCCGCCGCGGCGAGCCCCGCCTGCGCGGTGAAGCGCTCCCGCTGCACGACCGGGTCGACCAGTTCCGAGTAGGCGGTCGCCCGCTCGATCCCCCCGATGTAGAGGTCCCACTTCTCGGCCACGCCCGGCGCCGAGCGGTGCGCCCGCGTCAGGGGCGAGGTGTCCAGCGGGTAGTCGATGACGAAGGTCGGCGACTGCAGGGTGTCCTGGACCAGGGCCTCGAAGAGCTCCTCGACGACCTTGCCGGGCAGCCAGGCGGGATCGATGCCGACGTCGTGCCGTTCGGCGATCGCCCGCAGCTGCTCGATCGGCGTCTGCGGCGTGACCGGCTCGCCGACCGCGTCGGACACGACGGAGTGGAGCGGCACCTGCGGCCACTCCCCCGACAGGTCCACCTCCGTGCCGTCGTGGTGCCGGGCGACGTGGTCACCGAACAGCGCCAGGCAGCACTCCTGGATGAGTTCGCGCGTGAGGGTCGCCATGACCTGGTAGTCCGCGTACGCCTGGTAGGTCTCCAGCATGGCGAACTCCGGGGAGTGCGAGCTGTCGGCTCCCTCGTTGCGGAAGTTCCGGTTGATCTCGAACACGCGGTCCAGCCCGCCCACGATGCACCGCTTGAGGAAGAGCTCGGGTGCGATGCGCAGGTAAAGGTCGAGGTCGAACGCGTTCATGTGCGTGCGGAACGGGCGCGCGGCCGCGCCGCCGTGGACCGTCTGCAGCATCGGGGTCTCGACCTCGAGGAAGCCGCGGGAGGAGAGGCCGTCGCGCAGCGTGGACATCACCGTCGCCCGCTGGCGCACCGTGCGACGCGCCTCGTCGCGGACGATGAGGTCGACGTAGCGGCGGCGGACCCGCAGCTCCTCGCTCATCGGCTTGTGCGCGACCGGCAGCGGACGCAGCGACTTCGAGGTCAGCTGCCAGGAGTCGGCGAAGACCGACAGCTCGCCGCGGCGCGACGTCCCGACCTCGCCGGTGACCAGCACGTGGTCGCCCAGGTCGACGTCGGCCTTCCACGCGGCGAGGGACTCCTCCCCCACCCGGTCGCGCGAGAGCATCACCTGGAGCTCGGCGTCCCCTTCGCGCAGGGTCGCGAAGCAGAGCTTGCCGGTGTTCCGGAAGAAGATGACCCGGCCGGTGATGCCGACGGTCTCCCCGGTCAGGGTGTCCGGCTCCAGCTCGGGGTGCCCGGCGCGGACGGCGGCCAGCGTCGTCGTCCTCGGGACGGTCACCGGGTAGGGGTCGATCCCGCTCTCCCGCAGGCGGTCGAGCTTCGCCCGCCGGACCCGCATCTGCTCGGGGAGCTCGTCTTCGGGGGGGCCGGGGGGTTGCTCGCTCACGGGCACGAAGCCTACGGGGACCCGGGAGGCGCCTAGCGGGCCTGCTGGCGCTCGAAGGCCAGCCGCAGGCCTTGGACGGTCAGGTCCGGCTCCCGCTCGCCGACGGAGCGGCAGCTGTCGACCACCAGCGGGGCGAGCCCACCGGTGGCGACGACGACCGGCGCGGCGCCGAACTGGGCGACGATCTCCGCCGCGATCCGGCCGACCAGCCCGTCGACCAGCCCGGCGAAGCCCAGCACGAGACCGGACTGCAGCGCCGCCACGGTGTTCTTCCCGATCGCCTGCGGGGGCACCGTGAGCTCCACCGACCGCAGCTGCGCCGCCCGGTTGGCCAGCGCGTCCAGGCTGACCTCCACGCCCGGGGCCAGCGCACCGCCGAGGAACTGGCCGTCCGGGCCGATCGCGTCGACGTTGGTCGAGGTACCGAAGTCCACGACGACCACCGGCCGGCCCCGGCCGTCGGGCCACCGGCCGAACAGCTCGTGCGCGGCCAGGGCCGTCACCACCCGGTCCGAGCCGACCTCCCGCGGGTTGTCCACGTGCAGCGGGACGCCGGTCCGCACCCCCGGCCCGATCAGGACGACCGGCACCTCCAGGGAGTCCAGGAGCTGGCGCAGCGACGGCAGCAGCGCGGGCACCGTCGAGCACGCGGACACACCGGTGATCTCGCTGTCGCGCAGCAGCCCGCGCCAGAGCAGCCCCAGCTCGTCCGCGGTGGCCCGGGGCGCGGTGGTGACCCGCCAGCAGCCGACCCGCCGCTCGCCGTCGAAGGTGGCGAGGACGGTCTGGCTGTTGCCGACGTCGACGGTCAGCAGCACGCGGTCACCGGATCGGGACGCCGAGGTCGCTGCGCTGCTGGTCGGCCGCGCCGGGCACGGGTGCCGAGGGGTCGCCGCCCAGCTCGACGATGCGGTTGGCGCCGTCGACGTGCACGACCTTCGGGATGTAGCTCTTCGCCTCGGTGTCGTCCATGCCGCCGTAGCTGATCATGATCACCATGTCGCCGGGGTGCACCAGGTGCGCGGCCGCCCCGTTGATCCCGATGACGCCGGTACCGCGCTCGCCGGGGATCACGTAGGTCTCCAGCCGGGCCCCGTTGGTGATGTCGACGATGGCGACCTGCTCGCCGGGCAGCAGGTCGGCGGCGTCGAGCAGGTCCTCGTCGATCGTCACCGAGCCGACGTAGTGCAGGTCGGCCTGGGTGACCGTCGCCCGGTGGATCTTGGACTTGAGCATCGTGCGCATCATCGGAGGTCTCCCAGCTGGATGGCGACGTTGTCGAGGAGTCGGGTGGTACCGGCGCGGGCGGCGACCAGCAGGCGGGCGGGGCCGGCGGCAGGTGCCGGTCCCAGGTCGGTATCGGTGAGTTCGAGGTAGTCCTGGAGCAGCCCCGGCTCGGCGTCGAGCACCGCACGGGCGGCGGCCAGGACGGCGACGGCGCCGTCGGCCCCCGCGGCGGCGCCGGCGCCGAGGGCGGCGGAGATCGTGCGCGCCGCGGCGCGCTGCTCCGGGTCCAGGTAGCGGTTGCGGCTGGACAGGGCCAGGCCGTCGTCCTCGCGGACGGTCGGGATTCCGACGACCTCGACCGGCAGCGCCAGCTCCCGGGCCATGGCCCGGATGAGCGTGAGCTGCTGGTAGTCCTTCTCGCCGAAGACCGCCTGGTCGGGCCGCACCAGCCCGAAGAGCTTGGCGACGACGGTGAGCACGCCGGCGAAGTGACCGGGGCGGACGGCTCCCTCGAGCACCGACCCCAGCGGGCCGGGGTCGACGCGCACGCCCACCGCACCGGGCGGGTAGACCTCCTCGACGGGCGGGTGGAAGACGACCTCGGCGCCCTCCTCGGCCAGCGCGGCGAGGTCGGCGTCCCAGGTTCGCGGGTAGCGGTCGAAGTCCTCGCCGGGGCCGAACTGGGTCGGGTTGACGAAGACCGAGACGACGACGGTCGCCGCGCGCTCGCGGGCGGCGCGGACCAGCGTCCGGTGCCCTTCGTGCAGCGCGCCCATGGTGGGGACCAGGGCCACCGGGCGGGGCAGGTCGGCGAGGAGCCGGCGGAGGTCGGCCGCGGTCCCGGCCACCGAGGGGCGCGTGTGCACGGCGGTCACCGCGAGCCCGCCGTGTCCTCGTCGCGCGCGCCCCCGAGCAGGTCGAGCAGCGGAGCGCCCTCGTGCCGCTTGAGCCGGCCGGCGGCCAGCGCCCGCTCGGTGGTGCGCCGGGCCATGGCCACGTAGGAACCGACCGCGTCCGGCGCTCGGTCGGCGAGAGTCTCCAGGTGGTCGCGGACCGTGCCGACGT
>CADCTN010000162.1 GCA_902805535.1 uncultured Blastococcus sp.
ACCGTGGCCAGGTCCGAGAGGTCCAACCGGCCGTCGTCGGTGAGTCCCAGCCAGCGCAGGGTCGCGCCGGTGCGCTCGCACAGCTGCTGCCACGGCAGCAGGTTGGCGTGGTGCTCCATCTCGGTGACCACGATCTCGTCACCCTGCCCGACGGCGTACTGCCGGAACTCCGGCTCCTTGGCCGTGGCGGCGTTGGACAGCGCGTAGGCGACGAGGTTGATGCCCTCGGTGCTGTTGCGGGTGAAGACGATCTCCCGCTCCGGCGCCCCGATGAACCCGCCGATGGTGGCGCGGGCGGCCTCGTAGGCAGCCGTCGCCTCCTCGGCCAGCTGGTGGGCTCCCCGGTGCGGGGCGGCGTTCACGTTCTCGTAGAACCAGCGCTCGGCGTCGAGCACCGAGCGCGGCTTCTGCGAGGTGGCCCCGGAGTCGAGGTAGACCAGCCGCTTCCCGTCGCGGACGGTGCGCGACAGGATCGGCATGTCCGCCCGGATCGCCTCGACGTCCAACGGCAGGGGCTGCTTCTGCGCCCCGGCATCAGGACGCGAGACGGTCTGGGTCATGCGTTCGCAACCTCCGCGGCGGCCTTCTCGGCGCTCGCCTGCTCGTTGGAGTCCTTGACGTAGGCGGCGTAGCCCTCGCTCTCGAGCTTGTCCGCGAGTTCGGCGCCACCCTCCTCGACGACCTTGCCGTTGACGAAGACGTGCACGAAGTCCGGCTGGATGTAGCGCAGGATCCGCGTGTAGTGGGTGATCAGCAGGACGCCGACAGCGTTGTCACCGGACCCCTCTGCCCGCGTGCGGTTGACGCCCTCGGACACCACGCGCAGGGCGTCGACGTCCAGGCCGGAGTCGGTCTCGTCGAGGATCGCGATCTTCGGCTTGAGGAGGCGCATCTGGAGGATCTCGTGGCGCTTCTTCTCACCACCGGAGAAGCCCTCGTTGACGTTGCGCTCGGCGAACGCCGGGTCCATCTCCAGGCCGGCCATCTCGGTCTTGACGTCCTTGACCCAGTTGCGCAGCTTCGGGGCCTCGCCCTTGACGGCCGTGGCGGCGGTGCGCAGGAAGTTCGACACCGAGACGCCGGGGACCTCGACCGGGTACTGCATGGCCAGGAACAGGCCGGCGCGGGCGCGCTCGTCGACGGTCATCGCGAGGACGTCCTCACCGTCGAGCGTCACCGTGCCGCCGGTGATCGTGTACTTGGGGTGGCCGGCGATCGAGTAGGCCAGGGTCGACTTGCCCGACCCGTTCGGGCCCATGATCGCGTGGGTCTCGCCGGACCGGACGGTCAGGTCGACACCGCGGAGGATCTCCTTGGTGTCGTTCCCCTCCCCGACGGTGACGTGCAGGTCGCGGATCTCCAGGACGGACAACGTGGCTCCTCAGTTGCTGGCCGCGGCGGGGAGGCTGTCGTCGATCGAGACATCGACGTACACGTCCTCCCCCTCCACGCGGACCGGGTAGACGGACACCGGCTCGGTGGCCGGCAGGTTGGTGGGTTCGCCGGTGCGCAGGTCGAAGCACGACCCGTGCAGCCAGCACTCGATGGTGGGGGCGCCCTTGAACTCCTCGACGTCGCCCTCGCTCAGCGGGACCTCGGCGTGCGAGCAGAGGTCCTCGATCGCGTAGACCTCGCCGTCGTACCGGACGACGGCGATGTCGACATCGCTCAGCTCCACCCGGAGAGCACCGGGCTCCTCGACGTCCTTCAGCGCGCAGACCTTCTCGAAGCTCATGCCGGGACGACCTCCTGCTCCTCCAGGCCCGGGAGGGCCCCGAGGCGGGCCTCGATGGTGCCCATCAGCCGGTCCTGCAGGGTGTCGATCCCGATGTGCTGGACCACGTCGGCGAAGAAGCCGCGGACCACCAGGCGGCGAGCCGTCTCCGCGTCGATGCCGCGGGAGCAGAGGTAGAACAGCTGCTCGTCGTCGAACCGGCCGGTGGCGCTGGCGTGGCCGGCGCCGACGATCTCGCCGGTCTCGATCTCCAGGTTCGGCACCGAGTCGGCGCGGGCGCCGTCGGTGAGCACCAGGTTGCGGTTCAGCTCGTACGTCTCGGTACCGGTCGCCGCGGGGCGGATGCGGACGTCGCCGATCCAGACCGTGCGGGCGTCCTCGCCCTGCAGGGCGCCCTTGTAGAGGACGTTGCTCGTGCAGTTCGGCACGGCGTGGTCGACCCAGAGCCGGTGCTCCTGGTGCTGGGTCTCGTCGGCGAAGTAGACGCCGAAGAGCTCAGCGCTGCCGCCGGGGCCGGCGTACTGCACGTTGCTGACCAGGCGGACGAGGTCGCCGCCGAGGGTGACCACGACCTGCTTGAACGTCGCGTCGCGGCCGACGACGGCGTCGTACTGACCGCCGTGGACGGCCCCGGGCGCCCAGTCCTGCACGGAGACGAGCTGCACCTGCGCGCCGTCGCCCACCAGCACGGAGACGCCGCCGGAGTACTTCGCGAGCCCGGAGTGGTCCAGGACGACGGTCGCCTTGGCGAACGCGCCGACCTCCACGACGAGCTGGCCCCACACGACCGCGTCGTCGAGGCCGCCGGAACCGGTGCCGGCGAGGGCGAGGACGACCGGCCGGTCCAGCTGCGCCTCCTGCGCGACGCGGACGACGGCGGCGCCGCCGCTGCGCTGCCGGGTCAGCGCGGCGAGGCGGTCGACCGGCTCGGGCAGGCCCTTGAGCAGCGGGTCGTCGGCCTCGACGCTGGTCAGCTCGACGCCCTCGGGGAGGTCGGTCGTCCAGGTCAGCGACGCGTCGGACGGCGCACCGTCGAGCAGCGCGCGGACGCGCTTCATCGGCGTGAAGCGCCACGTCTCCTCGCGGCCCGTGGGCACGCCGAAGGCGTCCGGGTCGGTGGAGGTGAACCGCTCGGCCGGCGAACCGGTCGGGGCCGGGCCGCCGTGCGAGTGCGCACCCGGGGTCACGTCACCGGCGGTGCCGGTGTCGGACGCCGGGGTGGTCGGCGGGCCGGCCTGCGCACCCACGCCCGGAGCGAAGAGCTCCGAGGCGAGGGTGGCCGGCTGGGTGGTGAGGTCGGTCGTACCCGTGTTGACGGCCGTACCGGTGTTCGGGTCGGTCATCAGCCGACGGCACCTTCCATCTGCAGCTCGATGAGCCGGTTGAGCTCGAGGGCGTACTCCATGGGCAGCTCGCGGGCGATCGGCTCGACGAACCCGCGCACCACCATCGCCATGGCCTCGTCCTCGGACAGGCCGCGGCTCATCAGGTAGAAGAGCTGGTCGTCGCTGACGCGGGAGACCGTCGCCTCGTGGCCCATGGAGACGTCGTCCTCGCGGACGTCGACGTAGGGGTAGGTGTCCGACCGGCTGATCGTGTCGACCAGCAGGGCGTCGCACTTGACCGTGGACTTGGAGCCGTAGGCGCCCTCGTCGATCTGCACGAGACCGCGGTAGGAGGTGCGGCCACCGCCACGGGCCACCGACTTCGACACGATGGTCGAGGAGGTGTGCGGGGCGGCGTGCACCATCTTGGCGCCGGCGTCCTGGTGCTGGCCCTCGCCCGCGAAGGCGATGGAGAGGACCTCGCCCTTGGCGTGCTCGCCGGTCATCCACACGGCCGGGTACTTCATCGTCACCTTGGAGCCGAGGTTGCCGTCGACCCACTCCATGGTCGCGCCCTCGTGGGCCACGGCCCGCTTGGTGACCAGGTTGTAGACGTTGTTCGACCAGTTCTGGATGGTCGTGTACCGGCAGCGCGCGTTCTTCTTGACGATGATCTCGACGACCGCGGAGTGCAGCGAGTCGCTCTTGTAGATCGGCGCGGTGCAGCCCTCGACGTAGTGCACGTAGGCGCCCTCGTCGACGATGATCAGCGTCCGCTCGAACTGGCCCATGTTCTCGGTGTTGATCCGGAAGTAGGCCTGCAGCGGGATCTCGACGTGCACGCCCGGCGGCACGTAGATGAACGAGCCGCCGGACCAGACGGCGGTGTTCAGCGCGGCGAACTTGTTGTCGCCGGACGGGATCACCGAACCGAAGTACTCCTGGAAGAGCTCCGGGTGCTCCTTGAGAGCCGAGTCGGTGTCCAGGAAGATGACCCCCTGGTCCTCGAGCTCCTTCTGGATCTGGTGGTAGACGACCTCGGACTCGTACTGCGCCGCGACACCGGAGACGAGGCGCTGCTTCTCCGCCTCGGGGATGCCGAGCTTGTCGTAGGTGTTCTTGATGTCGTCGGGCAGGTCCTCCCACGAGGCGGCCTGGGCCTCGGTGGAGCGCACGAAGTACTTGATGTTCTGGAAGTCGATGCCGGAGAGGTCCGAGCCCCAGTCGGGCATGGGCTTGCGGCCGAAGAGCTTGAGGGCCTTGAGGCGGCGCTCGAGCATCCACTCGGGCTCGCTCTTGCGGGCGGAGATGTCGCGGACGACGTCCTCGTCGATCCCGCGGCGGGCGGAGGCCCCGGCGACGTCGGCGTCGGCCCAGCCGTACTCGTAGCGGCCGAGCTGGTCGATCTGCTCGTCCTGGGACAAGGGGGCGGCCTTCGGTGCGCTGGTCACCGGCTGCTGGGTGCTGGTCATGCGGGCGTCCTCTCCCGGTCGTTCGTGAGGGCGTTGCTGGTCGAATCCGTGCTGGTCGAATCCGTGCTGGTGGACTGGCTGGTGCGCGCGCGGTGGGGGGCTGCTCGCTCACCTGGTACAGGGCGTCCGGGGACCGTTCTGTTCCCCGGACGCTGTGACCCGGGCTGCACCGGCCCCGGGATGTGCGTGGTGCAGATCCCGTCGCCGTGGGCGATCGTGGCCAGCCGCTGGACGTGGGTCCCGACGAGCCGGCCGATCACCGCGGTCTCGGCCTCGCACAGCTGGGGAAACTCCGCGGCCACGTGCGCCACCGGGCAGTGGTGCTGGCAGAGCTGCCCCCCGCCGGAAATAGCCGAGGCCGTGGCAGCGTAGCCCTCGGCGGTGAGCGCGACCGCGAGTGCCTGGGCCCGGTCGACCGGCGCTCCGCCGGCGGCCCGCACGACGCTCTCGACGGCGCTCGAGGCGCGGGACTCCAGCCCGGACAGCTGCTGCTCGGCGACGGCACGGACGGCCTCCGGGCCACCGGAGGCGGCCACGTACCGCAGCGCGGTCAGCGCCAGGTCGTCGTAGGCGTGCGGGAAGGCCGAACGTCCGGCGTCGGTCAGGTGGAACCGGCGGGCCGGGCGGCCCCGGCCGCGGTGCGCCGCGTCGCTCCCCCACCCACCCGGCCGCTCCTCGAGCCGGCCGGCGGCGACGAGGGAGTCCAGATGCCGGCGGACGGCGGCCGGGGAGATGCCCAGCCGGGTCGCCAGTTCGGTGGCCGTCTGCGGACCGTGCTCGAGCAGCAGGGCGCTGACGCGGTCGCGGGTCCGCCCGTCGTCGGCGGTCGCCGACGAACGCGGCTGTGCCCGTTCCTCGACCGGCCCGACGCTTTCCACAACACGAGTGTGTCCTATTTCCGGGGAGTGGCAAGCAAGGCCGGCCTAACTTCCCGGCGGGCCGGCACGCCCCCGTGACCAGCGTCACCGCCGGTCGGGGGGCGTGCCGGGCTCAGGCCTGCCCGGCGGGCGCCCGGTCGCCGGCCACCTCGAAGTCCAGCCGCTCGTCCCGGACGACGACGCGGACCGTGTCCCCGCGCTGCAGGCCGCCCTGCAGGAGCAGCCGGGACAGGGGTGTCTCCAGCTCCCGCTGGATGACCCGGCGCAGCGGGCGGGCGCCGAAGTCCGGCTGGTGGCCGTGGTCGGCCAGCCACATCACCGCCTCCGGGGCGACGTCGAGGGTGATCCCCTGGGCGTCCGTCCGTCGACGGGTGTCCTCCAGCAGCAGGTCGGTGATCTGCCGCAGCTGGTCGGCCTCCAGCCGCTGGAAGACGACCACCTCGTCGACCCGGTTGAGGAACTCCGGCCGGAAGGACTCGCGCAGGCGGCGCATGATCCGGTCCCGGAGGTCGGCGGCCGACCCGCCGTCGGACGAGCCGAAGCCCAGCGGCGTGCCCCGGCCGACGATGAGCTCGGAGCCGAGGTTGCTCGTCATGATCAGCACCGTGTTGGTGAAGTCGACGGTTCGCCCCTGGCTGTCGGTCAGCCGCCCGTCGTCCAGCACCTGCAGCAGGGTGTTGAAGACGTCGGGGTGCGCCTTCTCGATCTCGTCGAGCAGCACCACCGAGTAGGGCCGGCGGCGGACGGCCTCGGTGAGCTGCCCGGCGTCCTCGTAGCCGACGTAGCCCGGCGGCGAGCCGACCAGCCGGCTGACCGTGTGCCGCTCCTGGAACTCGCTCATGTCCAGCCGGACCATCCGGTCCTCCTCGCCGAACAGGGCGGTGGCCAGCGCCTTGGCCAGCTCGGTCTTCCCCACGCCCGTCGGGCCGAGGAAGAGGAAGCTGCCGATCGGGCGGTCCGGGTCGCCCAGCCCGGCACGCGACCTGCGCACCGCCTCCGCGACGACGGAGACGGCCTCGTCCTGGCCGATCACCCGCTCGTGCAGGCGGTCCTCCAGCTCCAGCAGCCGCTGCATCTCCTCCTGGGTCAGCTGGCTGACCGGGATGCCGGTGCTACGGGACACGACCTCCGCGATGTCCTGCACCTGCACGCACGGGATGCCCGTGTCGCCGCCGCCGCGCGCCTGCTCCAGCTGCTGCTCCGCCTCGCGCACCTGGTCCCGCAGCTCCGAGGCCCGCTCGTACTGCTCGGCCGCCACCGCCTGGTCCTTCTCCCGCTGGAGCCGGGAGAGCGCCTGCTCGAGTCCGCGCAGATCGGTCGGCGGCGTCTTCACCCGCCGACGCACCCGCGCGCCGGACTGGTCGATGAGGTCGATCGCCTTGTCCGGCAGGTGCCGGTCGGGGATGTAGCGGTCGGAGAGCTCCACGGCGGCCACCAGCGCCTCGTCGGTGAACCGGACCTGGTGGTGGGCCTCGTACCGGTCACGCAGACCGCGGAGGATCTCGACGCTGTCGGCCACGCTCGGCTCGGAGACGAGGACCGGCTGGAACCGGCGTTCCAGGGCGGCGTCCTTCTCGATGTTGCGCCGGTACTCCTCCAGGGTGGTCGCGCCGATGATGTGCAGCTCCCCGCGGGCCAGCGCGGGCTTGAGCATGTTGCCCGCGCCGCCCGACCCCTCCGACGCGCCGGCTCCGACCACCGTGTGCAGCTCGTCGATGAAGACGATCAGCTCGTCGCTGTGGTCGCGGATCTCGTCCATGATCTTCTTCAGGCGTTCCTCGAAGTCGCCGCGGTAGCGGGTGCCGGCGACCAGCCCGGTGAGGTCCAGCTCCACCACCCGGCGACCGCGCAGCGTCTCCGGCACGTCGTCGTCGGCGATCTGGGCGGCGATGCCCTCGACGATGGCCGTCTTCCCCACGCCGGCCTCGCCGATGAGCACGGGGTTGTTCTTGCGCCGCCGCGCGAGCACTTCCAGCGTCTGGTCGATCTCCTCGTCGCGCCCGATGACCGGGTCGATCCGCCCGTCCCGCGCCAGCTCGGTGAGGTCGCGGCCGAACTCGTCGAGGGTGGGCGTGCTGGACGGCGGCTTGCCCGCGCTGCCCGGCGAACCTCCGCCACCGCTCGCCGCCTGCTGCAGCGCCTCCGGTGTCACGCCCGCCGAACGCAGCACCTGGCCGCCCGGGGAGTCCGGGTTCACCGCGAGCGCGAAGAGCAGGTGCTCGGGGCCGATGTAGGTCGATCCCAGCGCACGTGAGATCTGGTGGGCGTCGAGCAGTGCCCGCTTGGCGGCCGGCGTCAGCGTGAGGGGGCCGGTGACCTGCCGCGCGCCCTCGTGCGGGCCGGCCACCTGGTCGTGCAGCGTGCCGGGGGCGACGCCGGCGCGGCCGAGCAGCTGCCGGACCGACTCCTCCTCCGTCAGCGCCGCGAGCAGGTGCTGGGTGTCCACGTCGCTGGACCCGGCCTCGACGGCGTGCCGCGCGGCCGAGTTGACCACCTCACGGCTGCGCTCGCTCAGGAACTGCGTGATGTCGATGCGCTGGCGCGGCTGACGTCCACCACCCCCGAGGTACCGCGCGAAGAACTCGTCGAAAGGGCCGCCGTCACCGCCGGGGAAAAAGCCGCTCGTCATGCCGAGCGATTCTGTCCTGGTGCCGTGCTCACGGCCAAGGGATGGGCCCCACGGACTTTGCGATGCCCGGCCGGGACCACCGCCTAGCATCGGGAGCCGTGCCGGTCCTGCCCACGTCCTTCCCACCCGCGACGGTCTCCCGCGTCGCGCTGGCCAACGCGGTCGCCAACGGCCTCATCGTCGTGACCGGCGGCCTGGTCCGCCTGACCGGCTCCGGGCTGGGCTGCCCGACCTGGCCGCGCTGCACCGACGAGAGCTTCGTGGCGACGCCGGAGCTCGCCGGCCACGGGGCCATCGAGTTCGGCAACCGGCTGCTCACCTTCGTCCTCACCGCGGTGGCGATCGCGACCGTGGTGGCCGTCTGGCGCTCCCCCCGCCGCGACCTGCGGCTGCTGGCGGCGCTGGCCTTCCTCGGGATCCCCGTCCAGGCCGCGCTCGGCGGGGTCACCGTGCTCACCGGGCTCAACCCGTGGACGGTCGCGGCACACTTCCTGGTGTCGGCGGTCCTGGTGGCCCTGGCGACGACGCTGTGGCTCCGCTCCCGCGAGCCGGGGGTGGGGCAGCCGCTGCTGCGCCGTCCCTTCGTGCTGCTCGTCGCCGGCATCGCGGCGGTCACCGCTGTGGTGCTGGTCCTCGGCACCGTCGTCACGGGGAGCGGCCCGCACAGCGGCGACGTGCCCGACGATCCCGACGCGGCACCGGTGCGCATGGGGTTCGACCCGGAGCTGGTCAGCCAGTTGCACGCCGACGTCGTCTTCCTGCTCCTCGGGCTGACCGTCGCCGTGCTGGTGGCGCTCTACGCGACGGACTCCCCCGGCCGGGTCCGCCGGGCGGCGCGCGACCTGCTGGTCGTGCAGCTGGCGCAGGGCGTCGTCGGCTACGTCCAGTACGTCACCGACCTGCCGATCGCCCTGGTGCTGCTGCACATGCTGGGCGCGGTGCTCGTCACGGCGTACACCGCGCGGCTGGTCTGGTCGGTCCGCGGCCCCGCGGCCGAGCTGCCCCTCGGCACACCGTCCGAGCCCGCCACCGCCACCCGCTGAGCCCTGCGGCCGCCGCCGACCACGACACCGAGATGCGGTTCACACCGGTCTCCACACCCGTCGATGCCGGCCTGTCGCCGATCTCGGTGCACCGGTGCAGCGTCAGTCGTGCCAGACGAGCCGCCCGCCCGCGAGGTAGCTGACCACCGGCCACCCCGCCTCGATCAGCGCCTCCACCTCGGCGGGCGCGATGCGCGGCCGACGGATCGAGTAGGTACGGCCGTCGGCACCGACCAGCTGACCCATCCGGGCGTTGGCGAGGTCGCGCCGCACGTTCAGACGATGGCGTCGACGACGATCGCGACCATCAGCAGCGCCAGGTACGAGATCGAGACGTGGAACAGCTGCATCGGCCTGGTCTCGCCACCCCGCTTGATCCGGGCGAGCAGGCGGTGGGACTCCACGACGAACCAGCCGCCGAGGAGCACCGCCGGGATCGTGTAGCCCAGGCCGATGCCGTAGTCGACGGCCACCGGCCACAGCGCCAGGGAGACGGCGACGGTGACCCACGCCCAGGCGACGGTCTGCCGGCCGACCGACAGCGCGGTGCTCACCACCGGCAGCATCGGGACGTCGGCTCGCGCGTAGTCGTCCTTGAACCGCATGGCCAGCGCCCAGAAGTGCGGCATCTGCCAGCAGAAGACGACGCCGAACACGACGACCGCCGGCCAGTCGAGCGACCCGGTGACCGCGGCCCAGCCGATCAGCACCGGCGCGGCCCCCGGGACCCCGCCGAACTCGGTGCTGCGCCGGGTGTGCCGCTTGAACACCATGGTGTAGAGGACCGCGTAGTAGAAGATCGCGCCCGCGGCCAGCGCCGCCGCCAGCAGGGTCGTGGTCAGCGCCAGCAGCAGGACGGAGCTGACCGTCAGGACCGCCCCGAAGACCAGCGCCGCCCGCGGCGTCACCAGCCCGGTCACCAGCGGCCGGTTCTGCGTGCGGTGCATCAACCGGTCGATGTCCCGGTCGAAGTAGCAGTTGAAGACGTTGGCCGCGCCCGCGGCGAGCGTTCCGCCGACCAGGGTGGCCAGCAGCAGCGCCAGCGACGGCCAGCCGCGCGCGGCCAGCATCATGGCCGGCACCGTCGTCACCAGGAGCAGCTCGATGATCCGCGGCTTCGTCAGCGCGACGTAGGCCCCCACGCGGACCCGAGCGGCGCTGGGCGGACGGCGTTCGGGATCGGTGCGGCGCGTGGAGAGCGCCGTCACCGGGTGCCCTCGTGCGCGGAAGCGCGCGGGCAGCAGGGCACCGGAGGGTCCCTTCGAACCGAGGACGGGGTACGCGGGCCACTGTAGCCGGGGGCGCACCGCGCGGTGTCGCGACATGGGCCCGGACGACTAGGGTTGATCACGTTGTTGCTGCGGATCCAGCGGGTAGGGACGACGTCGACGACGACCACGACGCGACCCCCCGGTCCAGCGGGGGACCAGGACGTATGCCGGCCCTATGACACGTACACCGGTCGCTACGACACGTATACCGGTCGCACGAGACCGCGCGCCACACCTCGAGGGAGCACCCAGTACATGACGCAGAGCACCCGGGCCGAAGCCCCGGCAGAAGCCGCCACCGACAGCCCGACCGGCAGCCCGCACCAGCCGCAGCCCACCCTCCCCGACGGTTTCGGGGACCTGGACCGCCGCGCGATCGACACCGCGCGCGTGCTGGCGATGGACGCCGTCCAGAAGGTCGGCAACGGCCACCCCGGCACCGCCATGAGCCTGGCGCCGACGGCCTACCTGCTCTTCCAGAAGTGGCTGCGGCACGACCCCAGCGATCCGAACTGGGTCGGCCGCGACCGGTTCGTGCTCTCCATGGGCCACTCGAGCCTGACGCTCTACGTCCAGCTCTACCTCTCCGGCTACGGCATGGAGCTGGAGGATCTGCGCGCTCTGCGTACGTGGGGATCGCAGACGCCGGGCCACCCCGAGGTCAACCACACCCCGGGCGTCGAGACGACGACCGGGCCGCTCGGCCAGGGCGTCGGCAACGCCGTCGGCATGGCGATGGCCGCCCGCCGCGAGCGCGGCCTGTTCGACCCGGGCGCCGCCGAGGGCGAGAGCCCCTTCGACCACACCATCTGGGCACTGGCTTCCGACGGTGACCTCGAGGAGGGGGTCAGCGGCGAGGCGTCGTCCCTGGCCGGCACCCAGCAGCTGGGCAACCTGGTCCTCGTCTACGACGACAACGACATCTCCATCGAGGACCACACCGACGTCGCCTTCACCGAGGACGTCGGCATGCGCTACGAGGCCTACGGCTGGCACGTCCAGCGCGTGGACGACGGCGAGGATCTCGCCGCGGTGGACGCCGCCTTCGCCGCCGCCAAGGCCGAGACCACCCGGCCCTCGATCATCGTGCTCAGGACGGTCATCGGCTGGCCCGCGCCGAACAAGCAGAACACCGGCGCCGCGCACGGCTCGGCGCTCGGGGACGACGAGGTGCGGGCCACCAAGGAGGTGCTCGGCTTCGACCCGGAGCAGACCTTCGAGGTCGCGCCCGAGGTCATCGCGCACGCCCGCAAGGTGCGCGACCGCGGCCGGGAGGCGCACGCTGCCTGGCAGGGGGGCTTCGACGCCTGGCAGCAGGGCACCCCGGACGGGGCCGCCCTGCTCGAGCGGATGCGCACCCGGACGCTGCCCGAGGGCTGGGCCGAGAAGCTCCCCAGCTGGGACGCCGACCCCAAGGGCGTCGCCACGCGGAAGGCCTCCGGCGAGGTGCTCGCCGCCCTCTACCCGGGGCTCCCCGAGCTGTGGGGCGGCTCGGCCGACCTCGCGGAGAGCAACAACACCGCCGTCAAGGGCGAACCGTCGTTCCTCCCCGCCAACCGGCAGACCAAGATGTGGAGCGGTGGCCCCTACGGCCGGACGCTGCACTTCGGGGTCCGCGAGCACGCCATGGGCGCGGTCATGAACGGGATCGCGCTGCACGGCGGCACCCGGGTCTACGGCGGCACGTTCCTCACCTTCTCCGACTACATGCGCGGTGCGGTGCGGCTGGCCGCGCTCATGCAGCTGCCGGTGATCTACGTGTGGACCCACGACTCGATCGGCCTCGGCGAGGACGGCCCGACCCACCAGCCGATCGAGCACTTCGCCGCGCTGCGCGCCATCCCCGGCCTGGACGTCGTCCGTCCGGCCGACGCCAACGAGGTGGCGGTCGCCTGGCGGACGATCCTGGAGAACAACGACCGCCCCGCCGGCCTGCTGCTGGCGCGCCAGAACATGCCGGTGTTCGACCGCGGCGGCTCCGGCTCGGCCGAGGGCACGGCCCGCGGTGCCTACGTGCTGGCCGAGGCCTCGGGCGGCACGCCGGAGGTGATCCTCATGGGCACCGGCTCCGAGGTGCAGATCGCCGTGGCGGCGCGGGAGCGGCTGGAGGCGGACGGCGTCCCCACCCGGGTGGTCTCCGTGCCGTGCGTCGAGTGGTTCGCCGATCAGGACGACGCCTACAAGAACGAGGTGTTCCCGCCGACGGTCCGCGCCCGGGTCAGCGTGGAGGCCGGCGTGCCGCTGGGCTGGCGCGAGTTCGTGGGCGACGCCGGCCGGATCGTCGGCCTCACGCACTACGGGGCCAGCGCCGCCTACACCGTGCTCTACGAGAAGTTCGGGCTCACCGAGGAGGCCGTCGTGGCCGCCGCCCGGGAGAGCATCGAGGCCGCCGCGTCCGGTCCTGGCGTCCCGGCGGGCCCCGCGCGGGCCACCGGCGGCCTCCCCCACCCCACCGGCGACCGCTGAAGGACCCCGCTGCACCTCGCGCGCTCGCGGCGGGAGTGCAGCGGGGCGTCCGACACAACATCAGAGACACACAGCCCGAAAGGCAGTGACATGGCGCAGAACGCACATCTGGCCGAGCTCTCCGAGGCAGGGGTCGCCGTCTGGCTGGACGACCTCTCCCGTGACCGCATCCGCAGCGGCAACCTGCAGTCCCTCGTCGACGGCCACTCCGTCGTCGGCGTCACCACCAACCCGACGATCTTCGCCGCGGCGATCAGCGGGTCGGACTCCTACGACGACCAGCTGCACGCCCTCGCCGTCCGCAGGGTGAGCGTCGAGGAGGCGCTGCGGACCGTCACCGCGGCCGACGTCCGCGACGCCTGCGATCTGCTGGCACCCGTGGCCCAGGCCTCACCCGGTGACGGGCGGGTGTCCCTGGAGGTCGCCCCGGGCCTGGCGCACGACACCGACGCGACCGCGGCCGAGGCCGGCCATCTGTGGTGGCTGGTCGACCGGCCGAACCTGTTCATCAAGATCCCGGCGACCGAGGCGGGGATCCCGGCCATCACCGAGACCATCGCGAACGGCATCAGTGTCAACGTCACCTTGATCTTCAGTCTCGAGCGCTACCGCGCGGTGATGGACGCCTACCTCTCCGGGCTGGAGAAGCGGGTCGCCGAAGGCGGGTCGCTCGAGGGCATCGCCTCCGTGGCGTCGTTCTTCGTCTCCCGCGTGGACACCGAGATCGACAAGCGCCTGGACGCATCCGGCGCCGACGCGTCCCTGGTCACCAAGCTCAAGGGCAAGGCCGGCATCGCCAACGCGCAGCTGGCCTACCAGGCCTACGAGGAGGTCTTCTCCTCCGACCGGTGGCGGGCGCTGGAGGCGCAGGGCGCGGTGGCCCAGCGGCCGCTGTGGGCGTCGACCGGCGTCAAGAACCCCGAGTACTCCGACACGATGTACATCAGCGAGCTCATCGCGCCGGGCACGGTGAACACGATGCCCGAGAAGACGATGATGGCCTACGCCGATCACGGCAGCCCGGGCACGCCGATCCAGAAGTCCTACGACGACGCCGCCGCGGTCATGCGGGCGGTCAGCGACGCCGGCATCGACCTCGACGACGTGTTCCGGGTCCTCGAGGAGGAGGCCGTGCAGAAGTTCGTCGACTCCTGGGACGAGCTGACCGCGTCGGTGCGCAGCGAGCTCGAGGACAAGGTATGAGCCTGAGCGTCACCGTCCACGGAGTGGACATCCCCGACACCGTCCGAGGACCGCTCGCCGAGGACGACGTCGCCGCGCGCCTCGTCGGCAAGGACCCCACGCTGTGGGGTCCCGACGCCGAGAGCGAGTCGGCGATCCGGCTGGGGTGGCTGGACCTGCCGGCCACCTCCCGCGAGCTGCTGCCCCGGCTGGCCGACCTGCGCACCGAGCTGACCGGCGAGGGCCTGGACCGGATCGTGCTCTGCGGCATGGGCGGGTCCTCACTGGCTCCGGAGGTCATCTGCCGGACGGCGGGGGTGCCCCTCGTCGTGCTCGACACCACCGACCCCGGCCAGGTGTCCGCGGCGATGGCCGACCTCGACCGCACCGTCGTCGTGGTCAGCTCGAAGTCCGGCGGAACGGTCGAGACCGACAGCCAGCGGCGGGCGTTCATCCAGGCGTTCGCCGACGCCGGGCTGGACGAGAAGGAGATCGGCCGGCGGTTCGTCGTCGTCACCGACCCCGGATCGCCCCTCTCCGAGACCGCGGCCGCCATGGGCGCCCGTGCCGTCTTCCTGGCCGATCCGAACGTCGGCGGCCGCTACAGCGCCCTGTCGGCCTTCGGCCTGGTGCCCTCCGCCCTGGCCGGCGCCGACGTCGGCGCCCTGCTCGACGAGGCCGGGGAGCTGGCCGGCCGGCTGTCGGAGCAGGACAACCCGGCGCTGCAGCTCGGCGTCGCGATGGGCGCGGCCTTCACGGCCGGGCGCGACAAGCTCGCCCTGGCCGGTGGCAGCGGACGGGGTTCCGGTCCCGAGCTCATCGGTTTCGGCGACTGGGCCGAGCAGCTGATCGCGGAGTCCACCGGCAAGGAGGGTCGCGGGATCCTGCCCGTCGTCGTGGAGTCGGTCGACGCCCCCGGCGCGTCCGGTCCCGACGTCCTGCTCGCCGTCGTGGGGTCCGACGCCCCCGCGACGGGACCGGCGATCGGTGTCACCGGGCCGTTGGGCGCGCAGTTCCTCGCGTGGGAGTACGCCACCGCGGTCGCCGGCCGGGTGCTGGGGATCAATCCCTTCGACCAGCCCAACGTGACCGAGAGCAAGGAGAACACCCAGCGGATCCTGTCCGGGGGGCTCCCGGACGAGCGGCCGGCCGCGACGATCGGCGCGATCGAGATCCGCGGCAGCGGCGGGGTGCTCGACGGCGTCGACCTGTCCTCGCACGACGGCGCCGTGCTGGCCGTCGACGCGCTGCTGGCCGCCATCCCCCCGCGTGGATACCTGGCCGTCATGGCCTACCTGGACCGGGAGCAGGACGCGAGCGCCGAGAACCTCCGCGCGGCACTCGCCCGCCGGGCGGAGAAGGCGGTCACGTTCGGCTGGGGTCCGCGCTTCCTCCACTCCACCGGCCAGTACCACAAGGGGGGCCCACAGGTGGGCGCGTTCCTGCAGCTCACCGGCGCGATCGCCGCAGACCTGCCGATCCCCGACCAGCCGTACAGCTTCGCCACCCTGCAGGCGGCGCAGGCCGGTGGTGACCGCAAGGCCCTGGCCGACCGCGACCGCCCGGTCCTGCACCTGCATCTCACCGACCGCGCCGCCGGGCTCGGACAGCTCCTGTCGGCGCTGGCCTGACCCATCGCACGCACCGCTGATGTGCCCGTCGTCCGCTCCCTCGCCGGGCCGGACGACGGGACACCCTCCACCTCGAGGACGGACCATGACCCTCCCCCCGCTGCGCGGCCCGCGATGATCCCCAACCCGCTGCGCGATCCACGGGACCGGCGACTTCCCCGGGTGCCCGAGCCGTGCGCTCTCGTCGTCTTCGGCATCACCGGCGACCTGGCACGCAAGAAGCTGCTGCCCGCGGTCTACGACCTGGCCAACCGCGGCCTGCTGCCCACCAACTTCGCCCTGCTCGGCTTCGCCCGCCGCGACTGGGAGGACCAGGACTTCGCGGAGCTGTCCCGCGACGCGGCCCGGCAGCATGCCCGCACGCCGTGGCGCGAGGAGGTCTGGGACCGGCTGGCCGGCAACGTCCACTTCGTCCAGGGCTCCTTCGACGACGACGACGCCTTCGACCAGCTCGCCGCGACCCTCAACGACCTGGAGGGCTCCCACGGCATCGGCGGCAACGCCGCGTTCTACCTCTCGATCCCGCCGGCCATGTTCCCGACCGTGCTCAAGCAGATGGAGCGCACGGGCATGGCCGAGAGCACCGCCGACCGCTGGCGGAGGGTCGTGGTCGAGAAGCCGTTCGGCGAGGACCTGCCGTCCAGCCGCCAGCTCAACGAGCTGGTCGACTCGGTGTTCAGCGCCCAGGACGTGTTCCGCATCGACCACTACCTGGGCAAGGAGACGGTCCAGAACCTGCTGGCGCTGCGGTTCGCCAACAGCCTGTTCGAGCCGATCTGGAACGCCCAGAACGTCGACTCGGTGCAGATCACCATGGCCGAGGACGTCGGCATCGGTGGCCGCGCCCAGTTCTACGAGAAGACCGGCGCCGCCCGCGACGTGCTGCAGAACCACCTCCTCCAGCTGCTCGCGCTCACCGCGATGGAGGAGCCGGTCGAGTTCTCCGCCGAGGAGATCCGCACCGAGAAGCTGAAGGTCCTCCGGGCGATCTCCGTGCCCGAGGACATGCAGACCTACGCGATCCGCGGCCAGTACGAGCAGGGCTGGCTGGCGGGCCAGCGGGCCAACGGCTACCGGCAGGAGGAGGGCGTCGACCCGGAGTCGACGACGGAGACCTTCG
This sequence comes from uncultured Blastococcus sp., assembly GCA_902805535.1. GTDB lineage: Bacteria > Actinomycetota > Actinomycetes > Mycobacteriales > Geodermatophilaceae > Blastococcus_B. The sequence continues at coordinate 16,753 of CADCTN010000162.1, forward strand.
CCGCCGTCCGCCTCGGCGTCGAGACCCGCCGCTGGGCAGGGGTCCCGTTCTACCTCCGCACCGGGAAGCGCCTCCCCCGCCGCGTCACCGAGATCGCCCTGGTCTTCAAGCGCGCGCCGCACCTGCCCTTCGCCGCCACCGACACCGAGGAGCTGGGCAACAACCAGCTGGTGATCCGCGTCCAGCCCGACGAAGGGGTGACCCTCAAGTTCGGGTCGAAGGTTCCGGGCAGCGTGATGGAGGTCCGCGACGTCTCGATGGACTTCCTCTACGGCGAGCAGTTCACCGAGGCCAGCCCCGAGGCCTACGAGCGCCTGCTGCTCGACGTCCTGCTCGGCGACGCGACCCTCTTCCCGCGCAACGCGGAGGTGGAGGCGTCCTGGGCCGTGATCGACCCGCTCGAGGACTTCTGGGCCGGGACGTCCCCGCACCCGTACCGCGCCGGCGAGTGGGGACCTCGCGCCGCCGAGGAGATGCTCGCCGCGGAGAACCGCCGGTGGCGCCGTCCATGAACCAGACCTGCGCTCCCCTACCGACCGCCCCCTCCGAGGAGACGCCATGACGACGCTCTGGGACACCACCGGCTCGGCCGTCGTGAAGGAACTGGCCGCCCAGCGGCGCACCGGCGGCGCGGTGCTCTCCGGCGTGGCGCTCACCCTGGTCGTCGTCGCCGACGAGAGCCGCGTCGCCGAGGCCGAGGAGGCGGCGACCCACGCCGCCGCCGCGCACCCCAGCCGCATCCTCGTCGTCGTCCGCCGGCAGCTGGACGCGCCGATGCCGCGGCTGGACGCCGAGGTGCTCATCGGCGGCCGGCTGGGTCCCGGCGAGGCCATCGTCATGCGGATGTACGGGCGGCTCGGCCTGCACGCCGAGTCGGTCGTCCTGCCGCTGCTGGCCGCCGACGCGCCGGTCGTCGCGTGGTGGCACGCCGCTCCCCCGGACCGGCTGTCGACCGACGCGCTGGCGGTGTTCGCCCACCGGCGGATCACCGACAGCTCGATCGCCCCGGACCCGCTCGCGGCCCTCAGGACGCGGGCGGCCGACTACGCCCCCGGCGACACCGACCTCGCGTGGACCCGCAGCACGGCCTGGCGGTCGATCCTGGCCTCCACCGTCGACGCGGTCTCGGGCCGACGCGGCGAGCCGGTGGTGGTCCGCGGCGCGCAGATCGCGGGCGACGCCGCGAACCCGACCGCCCAGCTGCTCGCCGGCTGGATCGCCAACCGCTGCGGCTGCCCGGTCGCCGTCGAGGAGGGCGGCCGCCGGCCCGACTCCAGCGGGGTGGACTCCGTCACCCTCCAGCTCGACCAGGACGAGGAGGTGCACATCCGCGCCGACCGCCGCAACGGCGCGGTCATCTCCCAGCCCTACCGGCCCGATGCCATCGCGCCCCTGCCCGACCGGCCGCTGGGCGACCTGCTCAGCGAGGAGCTGCGCCGGCTGGACCGCGACGAGCCCTACAGCGAGGCCCTGGAGGCCGCGAACGGCGTGACCGGGCTCTCGGACCGCTCCCCCGAGCGCGAGCACGTGTGGTTCGACCCCGCGGAGGGCAACGGCGCCTCCGGCCGGAAGCGCGCGGCGGCGAAGAGCCCCGACGCGTGAGCGAGCCCGTGGTGGACGTCGTCGTCGAGGTGGACGCCGAGCACCTGGCCCGCTCCGTGGCCGAAGCCCTGGTGGCCCGGCTGGCGGCGGCCCAGACCCTGCACGGGACGGCGTCGGTCGGCCTGACCGGCGGCGGCATCGGCACCGCCGTCCTTCAGCAGGTGGCCGATCTCGCGGCCACACCGACCCGGGAGACCGTGGACTGGACCGCGGTGGACATCTGGTGGGGCGACGAGCGGTTCGTCCCCGCCGGCGACGACGAGCGCAACGAGAAGGGCGCGCGCCGGGCCCTGCTCGACCGGGTCGGCGTGCCGCCCGAGCGCGTGCACGCCATGCCGCCGTCGGACGGGCGGTTCGCCGAGCCGGAGGACGCCGCCGCCTGGTACGCCGCCGAGCTCGCCGCGGCCGCCCCGGAGGGCGCCGATCTGCCGCGGATGGACGTGCTGCTGCTCGGCATGGGCGCCGAGGGGCACGTCGCGTCGATCTTCCCGGACTCCCCCGCCGTCCGCGACGACCGCCCGGTCGTCGCGGTGCGCGACTGCCCCAAGCCGCCGCCGACCCGGGTCAGCCTGGGCTTCTCCGCGATCAACGCGGCCGAGGAGGTGTGGCTGCTCGTGTCCGGGGAGGGCAAGGCGGCGGCGGTGGCCGAGGCGCTCGCCGGGGCGGCCCCGGCGGACCTGCCGGCGGCCGGTGTCCACGCCGTCCGGGCCACGAGGTGGTTGCTCGATCGCGCGGCCGCGAGCAAGCTGCCGGCACCACCCGGCTAGCCGCCCGGCGGGCCGGCGTCCGGACGATGGATGGACACATGACCGACACCCCCCGAGACCCGTTGCTCGACGTCCGGCCCGGCGACCGCTGGCTGGTCGCGGTCGCCCATCCCGACGACGAGACCTTCGGCTGCGGCTCGGCCATCGCCCGTGCCGCCGGGCAGGGTGCGGAGGTCACCGTCGTCTGCGCCACCCGCGGCGAGGCCGGTGAGTCCGTTCCCGGCTCCGTCGACGGGGTCGACCTCGGGACGGTCCGGGAGGGCGAACTGCGCCGGGCCGCCGAACGGCTCGGCGTCGGCAGCGTGGAGCTGCTCGGCTACCGCGACTCCGGGTTCGACGGCGACCTGCCGGAGGGTTCGCTGTGCGCTGCGCCGCTCGACGAGGTGGCCGGCACCCTCGGCCTGCTGCTCGGGCGACTGAGGCCGCAGGTGCTGCTCACCCTGGACGGCAGCGACGGGCACCGCGACCACCTGCGCATCGGCGCGGCGGTCCGCCAGGCCGTCGTCTCCGCGGACGGCCCGGCACCCCTGCTGGTCGAGCAGTGCATTCCGAACAGCCTGCTGCGCCGGTGGCTGGACGAGATGCGCGCCGTCCGGCCTGACACCGCGTACCACTCCCTCGACCCCGCGACGCTCGGGCGGAGCGACGCCGACATCACCGACGTCCTCGACACCTCGGGTGTGCTCGACCGGCGGGAGGCCGCCATCGCCGAGCACCGCTCCCAGGTCTCCCCGTTCGACGGGCTCAGCGACGACCTCCGCCGCGCGTTCCTGACCACCGACCACCTCGCCCGGGTCGAGCCGGTCCGTCGCGGCGGCTAGACACGGGCGGGTGCCGCCGGAGGGTCAGGCCCCGCGGCGCCGGTGCAGCCGGGTGAGGGCCTCCTGGAGGAGAGCGTCGCCGTCGGCGTCGCTGCGCCGCTCGCGGACGTAGGCCAGGTGGGTCTTGTACGGCTCCGTGCGGGGTGCCGGCGGCGGGTTCCGCTCGTCCTGCCCGGCCGGGAGTCCGCAGCGCGGGCAGTCCCAGAGCTCGGGCACGTCGGCGTCGGAGGCGAAGGCCACCCGCGTCTCGTGCCGGTTCGCGCACCAGAAGGCGATCCGGTTGCGCGGAGCCGCGTCGCCGCGCTCCGCCTCGCCCATCGGACCTGCCCCGACCCGGCTGCCCCGGATCGCGTTTCCACCTGCCACGAGCGCCCCCAACGTGTTCGGGTCGGTGCGGCGCATCAGGGCCGCGCGGGCAGTTTAGGGCCTGGAGGGGCGGATTCCGGTCACGTTTTCGCTCCGGATCGGCACAGATCCGCAAGTGGTGCGGGAACCGGGTCCTTCGTCAGCCGACCTTGAGCAGGATCCCCAGGCCGACGATGCAGACGCTCCAGATGAGCGCGCAGAAGACGGTCAGCCGGTTGAGGTTCTTCTCCACGACCGAGGACCCGCTCAGCGACGAGGACACCGCGCCGCCGAACATGGAGGACAGACCGCCGCCCTTGCCCCGGTGCAGCAGGATCAGCACCACGAGGATCGTGCTGGTGAGGACCAGCAGCACGTTGAGGACCAGCTCCATGACGACTTCTCCAGGCTAGGCGGCCGGCTGACGACACCGGGCTCTGGACTACGAGCCTAACGGACGCCGGCAGTGGCCAGGTCGTAGCCGCTGTAGGGCTGCATCACCACGGCGTTGCGCAGCCGCTGCCCGGCGAGCAGCTGGACCCGCGTCTCGGCCAGCGGCACGTACACCGCGCTCGCGTCCACCGCGGTCAGCACCTCCTGCCAGGCGGCGCTGTCCCCGGACGCGCGAGCCGCATCGACCAGGCCGTTCACGGCGGGGTCGTCGAACCGGGCGTAGTTCGTGTTGCCCACCGACCTGATGCTGCGGCCGTCGACGAGCGGGGCCAGGAACGACGCCGGTGTGGGGAAGTCCGCCGTCCAGGTGGCGAGGATGACGCCGTAGCCGTTGGCATCCACGCTGGCGGGGTCGCCGACGTCGGTCGCGTAGAAGCTGGTCGCGCTCAGCGGTCGGACCTCGACCGCGATGCCGACCTCCCCGAGCTGCGCGGCAACCTCCTCGGCCACCTGGACGCCGGTCTGCGTGTCGGCGACGGCGAGGACCGTGCTGAACCCTTCGGGCATGCCGCAGGCCTCGAGCGAGGCCCGCGCGGCAGCGGCGTCGGCACCGGGGTCGGTGTCCTCGGGACCGCCGCCGAGACCGCGCGGCCAGAGCACGGAGCGGCGGACGGCGTTCTCGCCACCGCCGAGCTGCTCCTGCACCGCGGCCCGGTCGACCGCCGCCGCGACCGCCGCCCGGCAGTGCGGGTTGTCCATCGGCGCGACATCGGTCGGCAGGGCCAGCAGCCGCAGGGAGCCGGTCGTGGTGTCGTCCACCCGGTTGCGCAGCGGGTCGTCCTCGTCGGCGTCGAGCCGGGCGGTGGTCGCGGCCTGGACGCCGGTCCCGGTGATGTCGAGGTCGGCGGACCCGGCGAGCAGGGCCTGGTCCCGCTCGACCCCGTTGAGGCCGGTCCGGACGACGACGCGGTCGGGCAGGGCGGTGCGGACGTCGTCGGTGGTCGGGTCCCACGCCGGGTTGCGCTCGAGCAGGATGCCGGCGGCCTGGTCGACCGAGGTGATGGCGTACGGACCGGAGGAGACGGGGTCGCCGCCGTAGCCGGCGCCGGTGTCGGACTCGATGGGCACCGGGCTGCTGGAGGGCAGCGCCATGACGAACGGGAGGTCGGGCTGCGGCGCGCGGAGCCGGAAGACGATCGTCCGGTCGTCGGGGGTCTCGATGGTCGGCAGACCCAGCTTGTCCGGCGTCTCCTCCTGGTAGGGACCGGCGTACTCGTTGCCGGGGACGTCGAGCAGGTCCACGACGTAGGTGGGGCCGCCGACGATGACGTCGGAGGCGAAGGACCGCTCGATGCCGTACTTCACGTCGCGGCTGGTGATCGGCCGACCGGTCTCGAACAGCACCCCCTCGCGGAGGGTGAACGTCCAGCTCAACCCGTCCTCCGACGGCGTGCCGAGATCGGTGGCCAGGTCCGGCACGAGCTCACCGGTGCGCCCGGGCTCGGAGGAGTAGGTGACCAGGGTGCGGGTGTAGAGCCGCATGAGGTTCCACACGCCGGGCAGGTAGGACCGCTGCGGGTCGAGGCTGTCGATCTCGGCCGACACGACGCGCAGCGTCTCCCCGGTCGCCGTCGACGGCGCGCGGACACCGGTCACGCCGGCGTCCGGCGTCCCCTCGACGACCGGGACGTCCGCCCGGCCGCCCGCGCCTCCTCCGCAGCTGACCGCGATGACGACGACCAGCACGACGACGGCCACGGCGGCCAGGATCCGGCGGCGGGGCGGCTTCTGGGCCCACGCGGGAAGGCGGTCGCCCTGCCGCTCCTCGGTCTTGTCCACTGGCTGCTGCCGCCCCCACCCCGTGCGGCCGGCGGCGGCAGCGGGGCTCAGCTGCCGTCGGCGGCGATCCGACAGATCTGCGCGAACTCGTCGGAGTCCAGGCTCGCGCCCCCGACAAGTGCACCGTCGATGTCCGGCCCGGCCAGGATCCCGGCCGTGCTCGCGGCCTTCACCGACCCGCCGTAGAGGATACGGACGGCGCCGGCCGTCTCCGGGCCGAACCGCCCGGCGAGCCGCGACCGGAGTGCCCCGCAGACCTCCTGGGCGAGCTCCGGCGTCGCGACCTCGCCGGTGCCGATCGCCCAGACCGGCTCGTAGGCGATGACCAGCCCGGCTGCCTGCTCGGCGGACACCCCCTCGAGCGAGGCGTCCAGCTGGGCGTCGCAGAAGCCGACGTGCTCACCGGCCTTGCGGATGTCGAGCCCCTCCCCCACGCACACGATCGGGACGACGCCGTGCCGGAGGGCCGCCCGCTCCTTGGCCGCGACGACCGCGTCGTCCTCGGCGTGCAGGGCCCGCCGCTCGGAGTGGCCGACGGTGACGTACTGGCAGGCCAGCGCGGCCAGCATGGCGCCGCTGACCTCGCCGGTGTAGGCCCCGGAGTCGTGCGCGGACAGGTCCTGCGCGCCGAAGCCGACGGAGAGCTTGTCGCCGGTCACCAGGGTCTGCACGCTGCGCAGCGCGGTGAACGGGGGCAGGACGACGGCCTCGACGGTGTCGAGCACCGACCCGGACACCGTGAAGGCCAGCTTCTGCACCAGGCCGATGGCGTCCAGATGCGTCATGTGCATCTTCCAGTTGCCGGCGATCAGCGTGCGCCGGTCACCGCCCTGGAAGGCGCCCCGCCTGGGGGTGGAGTCCCGCCGCGCCATCACTGCCCCGATCCGCCGGCCAGCACCTCGAGGCCGGGCAGCTCCCGGCCCTCCAGGTACTCCAGCGACGCGCCGCCGCCGGTGCTGATGTGCCCGTAGCTGTCCTCGTCGAGCCCGAGCCGGCGGACCGCGGCCGCGGAGTCCCCGCCGCCGACCACCGAGAGCCCGGCGACGGCGCCCACGGCCTGGGCGACCCCGCGGGTGCCGGCCTGGAAGGGTGCCAGCTCGAAGACGCCCATCGGCCCGTTCCAGAACACGGTGCGGGCGTCGCCCAGCGTCGTCCCGAACAGCTCGACCGTGCGCGGGCCGACGTCCAGGCCCAGCTGGTCGTCCGGGATCGCGCCGACCGGGACGACCGTGGTCCCGGCCTCGGCGCTGAACTCCGGAGAGCAGACGACGTCGACCGGCAGCACGATGCGGTTCCCGGCCTCGGCCAGCAGCCGGCGGCAGGTGTCGACCTGGTCGGCCTCCAGCAGCGACTTGCCGACGCCGTGACCCTGCGCGGCGAGGAACGTGAAGCACATGCCGCCGCCGACCAGCAGCCGGTCGACCTTGGGCAGCAGCGCCTCGATGACGGCCAGCTTGTCGCTGACCTTGGAGCCGCCGAGGACGACCACGTAGGGCCGCTCGGGGTCGGTGACCAACCGGGTCAGCACCTCGAGCTCACGGGCGACGAGCCGGCCGGCCGCGTGCGGCAGCCGCTCGGCGACGTCGAACACCGAGGCGTGCCTGCGGTGCACCGCTCCGAAGGCGTCGTCGACGTAGACGTCGGCCAGGGCGGCCAGCCGGTCGGCCAGCGCTCCCCGCTCGGCGTCGTCCTTCGACGTCTCGGCGGCCTCGAACCGGACGTTCTCCAGCAGCAGCACGTCGCCGTCGGCAAGGGCGGCCGCCTTCGCCCGCGCGTCCTCGCCGGCGACGTCGCCGGCCAGCGGCACCGTCGTCCCCAGGAGCTCGCCCAGGCGCGCAGCGACCGGCGCGAGGGAGAACTGCGGGTCGGGCGTGCCCTTGGGCCGGCCGAGGTGGGCCGCCACGATCACGCGGGCGCCCGCGTCGCGCAGCGCCCGCAGGGTGGGGAGGCTGGCACGGATGCGGCCGTCGTCGGTGATCGCCCCGGTCTGCTTGTCCAGCGGGACGTTGAGGTCGGCGCGCAGCAGCACGCGCCGACCGGCGACGCCCTCGCCGATGAGGTCGTCGACACTCCGGAAGGAGCCGTCAGCGGGGTGCATCAGAGCTTCGAGCCCACCAGCGTGGTGAGGTCGACGAGGCGGTTGGAGTAGCCCCACTCGTTGTCGTACCAGCCGAGCACCTTGGCCATCGGGCCGAAGACCTTGGTCAGCTTGGCGTCGTAGATGCAGGACGACGGGTCGGTGACGATGTCGGAGGAGACGATCGGCGCGTCGGTGTAGGTGAGGTACTTGCCGAGCGGACCGGCCGCGGCCTCGCGGTAGGCCGCGTCGATGTCGTCGGCGGATGCCTCGCGGGTGAGCTGGACCGTGAGGTCGGTCGCGGAGCCGGTCGGCACGGGCACGCGGATGGCATAGCCGTCGAGCTTGCCCTTGAGCTCGGGCAGGACCAGGCCGATCGCCTTGGCGGCGCCGGTGGAGGTCGGCACCATGTTGAGCGCGGCGGCGCGGGCGCGGCGCAGGTCCTTGTGCGGGCCGTCCTGCAGGTTCTGGTCGGCCGTGTAGGCGTGGATGGTCGTCATCAGCCCGCGCTCGATGCCGAACGCGTCGTGGAGCACCTTGGCCAGCGGCGCGAGGCAGTTGGTGGTGCAGGACGCGTTGCTGATGATCGTCTGCGAGCCGTCGTAGAGCTCGTCGTTGACGCCCATGACGATCGTGATGTCGTCGTCGCTCGCGGGCGCCGAGATGATGACCTTCTTGGCGCCACCGGCGTCCACGTGCTTGCGCGCGTCGGCGGCCTTGGTGAAGAAGCCGGTGGACTCGACGACCACGTCGACGCCCAGGTCGGCCCAGGGCAGGTTGGCCGGGTCGCGCTCGGAGAGGACCTTCATGGTCGTCCCGCCGATCTTGATGCCCTCGCCGTCGGCGGCGACGTCCTCCTTGAGGACGCCGAGGATGCTGTCGTACTTCAGCAGGTGCGCCAGCGTCTCGTTGCTGGTCAGGTCGTTGACCGCCACGATCTCGATGTCCTGGCCGCTGGCCGCGGCCGCCCGCCAGAAGTTGCGACCGATACGACCGAAGCCGTTGATGCCCACCTTGACCGTCACGAAAGACCTCCACGCTGCGTGTCCCGGGCCGCACGTCAGGAAGGCGGCCTCGCTCGCGGAACCCTATCGGTCCCGGACGACTCCGGCTCCCGCCGCCCGGACGGGCGGGCGGGAGCCGGAGGTGATGCCGTTCGCTCCTGCTACTGCGCGAGCATGTCGTCGGTGACCACGGACTCGGTGTCCGGGATGCCGAGGTCCTTGGCCCGCTTGTCGGCCATCGCCAGCAGACGCCGTATGCGGCCGGCGACGGCGTCCTTGGTCATCGGCGGATCGGCCCGCTGGCCGAGCTCCTCCAGCGACGCCTGGCCGAACTCCAGGCGCAGCCGCCCGGCGACGAGCAGGTGCTCGGGGGCGTCGTTGGCCAGGATCTCCAGCGCGCGCTCCACGCGGGCACTGGCGGCGACGGCCGCGCGGGCCGACCGGCGCAGGTTGGCGTCGTCGAAGTTGGCCAGCCGGTTGGCCGTCGCCCGCACCTCGCGGCGCATCCGACGCTCCTCCCAGGCCAGGACGGCGTCGTGCGCGCCCATGCGGGTGAGCAGCGCGCTGATGCCGTCGCCGTCGCGGATGACGACCCGGTCGGCGCCGCGGACCTCGCGCGCCTTCGCCGGGATGCCCAGCCGGCGCGCGGCGCCCACGAGCGCCATGGCCGCCTCGGGCCCGGGGCAGGTCACTTCCAGCGAGGAGGACCGGCCGGGCTCGGTGAGTGAGCCGTGGGCGAGGAACGCACCTCGCCAGGCCGCCTCTGCGTCGTTGATGCCGCCCGACACGACCGAGGGCGGCAGCCCGCGGACCGGCCGCCCGCGCTGGTCCACCAGCCCGGTCTGCCGGGCCAGTCCTTCACCGTGCTTCGCGATCCGGACCAGGTAACGCACGCCGCGGCGGATGTTGCCGCCCGCCAGCACGCTCACCCCGCTCGTGTAGCCGTACACCTCGCTGATGTCGCGGCGCAGGCGCCGGGCGACCGAGCCCGTGTCCAGCTCGGCCTCGATGACCACTCGTCCGCCCACGATGTGCAGGCCGCCCGAGAAGCGCAGCAGCGCGGTGACCTCTGCCTTGCGCTCCGAGGTCTTCGTGCACTCGACCCGTGAGAGCTCGTCCTTGACCATTGCGGTCATCGCCATGTGCGGCGTCCCCTTCCCCCTTGTTCCGACCGCCCAGGACCGACAGCTCTCGCCATCCCTCCCGATTCCTGATCAGACATCCGTATCCCTTTCAGCGCGCACCGGCCACGGAGGCCAGCGCGGCGGACAGGCGCACGGGATCGTGCCGTGGTGCGCCGTCGAGCTCGGCGACCGGAGCCAGGACCAGCTCGGCGCCGCACTCGCGTACCGCAGACAGCAGACCACGACGGTCAACCACCGAACCAGCATCGGCGATCACCGTGTGCAACGCCACCCCGCCCAAGTGTGCCTGCAGGACGCTCAAATGCTTCTCCGGGGAGAAGCCGTCGGTCTCCCCGGGCTGCGGCACGAGGTTCAGGACGACCACCACCTTGGCCCGCGTTTCCGCCAGCGCCGTCCGCAATCGGGGCACGAGCAGATGCGGCAGGACGGAGGTGTACCAGGACCCGGGTCCGAGCGAGATGACGTCGGCCGCGGCGATCGCCTCGAGCACGGCCGGGTGCACGGGTGGGTCCGCGGGAGAGACGAGGATCTCGCGGACGTGCCCGGGGGTGGCCGCGATCGCCACCTGCCCGCGGATCGTGCGACGGCGCTCGGGGTCGTCCGGGTCGGTGGTGTCCACCTGCGCCACGAGGTCCAGTGGCACGTCGGCCATCGGCAGCACGCGGCCGCAGCAGCCGAGCAGGCCGGCGAGGTCGTCGAGCGCCCGGGTGGTGTCGCCGCCGTGCATCTCGGTCAGGCCGGTCAGCATCAGGTTGCCGACCGGGTGCCCGGCGAGGACGCCGGAGCCGCCGAGCCGATGCTGCAGGAGCGCCGCCAACTCCTGCCCACGGACGTCGTCGCCGGCGAGGGCGGCCAGGGCCATCCGGAGGTCGCCGGGGGGCAGGACGGGCATCTCACGGCGGATGCGGCCCGAGGAGCCGCCGTCGTCGGCGACGGTGACGACCGCCGTCAGCTCCGGGGTGATCCGCCGCCACGCGACCAGCGCGGCGGCCAGCCCGTGCCCCCCGCCGAAGGCCACGACCCGGGGATGCTGGCTGCCCACTACTCGCGGCCGAGGTCGCGGTGCCGGGCCGCGGCCGTCAGCCCCTCGTCCGTGAGCCGGCGGGCGAACTCCTCGGCGATCGCCACGCTGCGGTGCTTGCCGCCGGTGCAGCCCACCGCGAGCGTCAGGTAGCGCTTGCCCTCCCGGCGGTAGCCGGGGATCAGCAGGCGCAGCACGTCGGTGTAGCGGTCCAGGAACTCCCCCGCGTCGTCCTGGCCGAGGACGTAGGCGCTCACGTCGGGGTCCTGCCCGGTCTTGGCGCGCAACTCCGGGATCCAGTGCGGGTTGGGCAGGAACCGAGCGTCGATGACCAGGTCGGCGTCCAGCGGCAGCCCGTACTTGAAGCCGAAACTCATGACCGTCGCGGTGAGCGGTTGGGTACGGCCCTCGCGGGCGAAGGCGTTCTCCAGCGTCGCGCGGAGCTGGTGGACGTTGAGGTCACTGGTGTCGACCCAGAGGTCGGCCTCCCCCGCGATCCCGGTGAGCAACGCCCGCTCGGCCGAGATGCCGTCGCTCAGCGTGCCGTTGCCCTGCAGCGGGTGCTCGCGGCGCACCGACTCGTACCGTCGGACCAGCACGTCGTCGCGGGCGTGGACGTAGATGACGCGGGGGCGGTTGCCCGCGTCGGCCAGCACCCGGAGGGCCTCCTGCAGATCGCTGGAAAAGGCCCGGCTGCGCACGTCGACGACGGCGGCGAAGCGGCGGAGGTCGCCCCGGGCACCCAGCTCCACCATGGGCTGCAGGAGCGCCGGGGGCAGGTTGTCGACGACGAACCAGCCCAGGTCCTCCAGGACCCGGCCCGCGCTGAGCTTGCCCGCCCCCGAGAGCCCCGTGACGACGACGATCTCCAGAGGCGCGACCTCGGTGGACGCGGGGTCCAGCGCCGGCTCGACCTCGCTCTGCGGACCCACCGGGCCGTCGTGGGCACCCGCCGGCGGGCCCTTCCCGTCCAACCCCTCGGACGTCCCGGTGGTCACGAGGCCACCCGGCCGATCTCGGCGGTCTCCCCGGACCCGTCGCGCGGGGTTCCGCGCTGGGCCGGGCCCTGCGGCGCGATCGTCGACTCGACCACGACCTCCTGCCCGGACGTCCCGTCCTCCGCGCCCTCGACGGCCGGCAGCGCGATCGCCGCCTGCACCGCCTCAGCGGTCCGCCGGCCGATGCCCGGAACGGTGGTGAGCTCCTCGATGGAGGCGGCACGCAGCCGCTTGAGCGATCCGAACTGCTTCATCAGCGCCTTTCGTCGCGAGTCCCCGAGGCCGGGGACGTCGTCCAGCATCGACACCAGCATGCTGGTGGACCGCTTCTGCCGGTGGTAGGTGATCGCGAACCGGTGGGCCTCGTCACGCACCCGCTGCAGGAGGTAGAGCGCCTCGGAGGTGCGGGGCAGGATCACCGGGTCGCTGTCCTCGGGCAGCCACACCTCCTCCATGCGCTTGGCCAGGCCGCAGACCGCGATGTCGACGATGCCCAGTTCCGTCAGTGACCGGCTGGCGGCGGCCACCTGGGGTGCACCGCCATCCACCACGAGAAGATTCGGCGGGTAGGCGAACCGGCGCGGGCGCCCCTCCTCGGCGGCGACCCCCTGCTCGTCGCGGCGGTCGGCCTCGTCCTTGAGGTGCCGGGCGAAGCGCCGGCGGACGACCTCGGCCATGGCGGCGGTGTCGTCGGTGCCCTGCGCGACGGAGAACCGCCGGTAGTCGGACTTCTTGGCCAGGCCGTCCTCGAACACGACCATGCTGGCCACCACGTTGGTGCCCTGGACGTGCGAGATGTCGATGCACTCGATCCGCAGCGGTGCGTCGGACAGCTCGAGCGCCTCCTGCAGCTCCGAGAGCGCCAGGGAGCGGGCGGTGAGGTCGCTGGCCCGCTTCACCCGGTGCCGGGCGAACGCCTCCTTGGCGTTGCGCTCGACGGTCTCGAGCAGGCTGCGCTTGTCGCCGCGCTGGGGCACCCGCAGGGAGACCTTCCCGCCCCGCAGCTCCTCGAGCAGCTCGGTGTAGACGTCGGCGTCCTCCGGCAGCTCGGGCACGAGTACCTCGCGCGGAACGTCCTCGCCGGCCTCCCCCACGCCGGTCTGCTCGTCGATGCCGCCGTAGACCTGGAGCAGGAACTGCTCGACCAGCTCGCCGGTGGTGACGGCCTCGACCTTGTCGACGATCCAGCCGCGCTGGCCGCGCACCCGACCACCGCGCACGTGGAAGACCTGGACCGCGGCCTCCAGCTCGTCCTGGGCGAAGGCGACGACGTCGGCGTCGGTGCCGTCGCCCAGGACGACGGCCTGCTTCTCCATCGCCCGGTTGAGCGCGCCGAGGTCGTCGCGCAGGCGGGCGGCCTTCTCGAACTCCAGGGCCTCCGATGCGGCCGCCATCTCGCGCTGCAGCCGCTTCATCATCGCCTCGGTCCGGCCGGCCATGAAGTCGCAGAAGTCGTCGACGATCCCGCGATGCTCCTCGGCGCTCACCCGGCCGACGCAGGGAGCCGCGCACTTGCCGATGTAGCCGAGCAGGCAGGGTCGGCCGATCTGGCCGGCCCGCTTGAACACGCCGTTGGAGCAGGTCCGTGCCGGGAAGACCCGCGTCAGCGTGTCCAGCGTCTCGCGGATGGCCCAGGCGTGGGCGTAGGGGCCGAAGTAGCGGACGCCCTTGCGCTTGGGGCCCCGCATGACCTGCAGCCGCGGGTACTCCTCGTTCAGGGTGACCGCGAGGCTCGGGTAGCTCTTGTCGTCCCGGTACCGGACGTTGAACCGGGGATCGAACTCCTTGATCCAGTTGTACTCGAGCTGCAGCGCCTCGACCTCGGTGCCGACGACGGTCCAGTCCACGCTCGCCGCCGTCGTCACCATCTGGCGGGTGCGCGGGTGGAGGCCGGCGACGTCGGCGAAGTAGCTGCTCAGCCGCTGCCGGAGGCTCTTGGCCTTGCCGACGTAGATGACGCGGCCGCCGGGGTCGCGGAAGCGGTAGACCCCGGGCGACTCGGGGATGCTGCCGGCCGCCGGGCGGTACGTGGACGGATCGGCCATGCCCCCACATTAGGTCGCTGCACCGACAGACCGCCGGGTGCCGGATCCGCCCGCCCCTCGCGTCACAGCGACGGGCGTGGAATCGGCCGCGGGTCGGGGCACCGCGGTGGGCAGTGGACGGCGACGAGGACGGCGACGCCGACGAGCGCCAGCCGACCGGCGACCCACGGTGCTGCGGTCACAGCGACCACTCCCGACCACCTACGGTGGCCGGGTGCGCGACGGGGCGGGCAGGACGACCGGTGGAGACCGGTTCACCCGGGGCAACCCCGGGGATCGCACTGTTCCCGAGCATCTCGTCAACCGCCAGGCCGTGCGCTCCGCGCACCTGATGGCGCCTCGATCAGGGGCTGGCTGCCCGCTCCGCCGCGCACTCCCCCGGTGACCGCCCCTACCGAGCGCCGGGCGGCCGGAACGGCGGCGGGCATCGCCACCGCCCTGCTCGCGGGCCGCTGGCGACGGCCGGAGATGGTCCGACGCACGGCGGTCGCCCTCGGGCTGCCCCGGGCGCCCCGTTGGGTGGGGGCGCTGGTCGGCGAGGTCCTGGCCGCCTACCGGGACCCACCGGTGGACCGGCCCCGGGAACTGGCCGGGTTCGTCCGGACGACCGAGGGCTGGGCGCGCGGGTGGACCGTCGACCCGCAGCCCCGGATCGCCCGCTGGCAGCCGACGGCCACCGCTCCCGGCCGGCGCCCGTACGGGGTCGCCGAGCTCCCGGACCTGACGGCGCTGGCCCGGCTGCTGGACCTGGACTCCGGTGAGCTGGCCTGGTTCGCCGACACCCACCGGCTCGAACGCACGGTGCAAGAGCCGCTGCGGCACTACCGGTGGACGGCGGTCGGCGGCCGGCTGCTCGCGGCGCCCAAGCCGCGGCTCAAGGAGGCGCAGCGGCGACTGCTCCGGCACGTGGTCGGGCCGCTGCGGGTGCACCCGGCGGCGCACGGTTCCGTGCCCGGGCGCTCGGTGCGCACCGCGGCGACCCCGCACGCCGGAGCCGCCCGGGTGCTGCAGCTGGACCTGGAGTCGTTCTTCGCGAGCATCGCCGCCGAACGGGTGTACGGCCTGCTGCGGTCGGTGGGCGGGCTCCCCGAGCCGGTGGCACGCGCGGTGACCGGGCTGGTGACCACCGTGGTGCCGCATCCGGTCTGGCGGCGGGTGCCGGTGCCGGACGACGCCGACCGGCACCACCGCCTGGGCCGGCGTCTGGCGGTGCCGCACCTGCCGCAGGGGGCGCCGACCTCACCGGCGCTGGCGAACCTGGTGTGCTTCCGGCTGGACCGCCGCCTCGACGGCCTGGCGGCCTCGTTCGGAGCCGCCTACACCCGCTACGTCGACGACCTGACCTTCAGCGGCGACCCGGGGATCGACCGAGGCGACCTGGAACGGCTGGCCGGTGAGATCGTCGTCGACGAGGGCTTCCGGGTGAACCGACCCAAGACCCGGTCGACGTCGTCGGCCCGGCGCCAGTCCGTGCTCGGGACGGTGGTGAACGTCCGGCCGACCCTGCCGCGCACCGAGCGGGACGCCCTGCGGGCGCTGCTGCACAACTGCGCGACCCACGGCTGGACGACGCAGGTCCGCGACCGCGACCGCGCGACCTTCCGCGACCACGTGCTCGGCCGGGTCGCCTGGGCTGCCTCGATCGACCCGGTCCTCGGTGGGCGCCTGCGGGCACAGGCGGACCGGATCGACTGGTCCACCGACGGCGACGGGTCGGCCCCACGTCCCTCGCCCTGAGGCCCGCGGTCGAGGGGCGGACGACGCCAGCCCTCGACCGATCAGCTGGCCTTCTTGCGGGTCCGCTTCTTCGGCGCCGCAGCCGCCGCGACCGCCTCCTGGTCGAGGATGGCGGCCAGGTAGCGGCCGGTGTGGCTCTCCGGCACCGAGGCGAGGAACTCCGGCGGCCCCTCGGCCACCACCGTCCCGCCCCGGAAGCCGCCCTCGGGCCCCATGTCGATCAGCCAGTCGGCGCTCTTGATCACGTCGAGGTTGTGCTCGATGACGATCACCGAGTTGCCCTTGTCGACGAGGCCCTGGAGGACGAGGAGGAGCTTGCGGATGTCCTCGAAGTGCAGCCCGGTGGTCGGCTCGTCGAGCACGTAGATGCTGCGCCCGTTGGACCGCTTCTGCAGCTCGCTGGCCAGCTTCACCCGCTGCGCCTCACCGCCGGAGAGCGTCGTGGCCGGCTGGCCGAGCCGGACGTAGCCGAGCCCGACCTCGGTGAGGGTGCGCAGGTATCGGGCGATCGCCGGGATCGCGGCGAAGAAGTCCGCGGCCTCCTCGATCGGCATGTCGAGGACCTCGGCCACCGTCCTGCCCTTGTAGTGCACCTCGAGGGTCTCCCGGTTGAAGCGGGCGCCCTTGCACACCTCGCAGGGGACGTAGACGTCGGGCAGGAAGTTCATCTCGATCTTCAGCGTGCCGTCGCCGGAGCACGCCTCGCACCGGCCGCCCTTCACGTTGAAGGAGAAGCGGCCGGGCAGGTACCCGCGCATCTTCGCCTCCGTGGTGCTGGCGAACAGCTTGCGGACGTGGTCCCACACCCCGGTGTAGGTGGCCGGGTTGGACCGCGGCGTGCGGCCGATCGGCGACTGGTCGACGTGCACGACCTTGTCCAGGTGCTCCAGGCCGGTGATCGTGCGGTGCCGGCCGGGCACCATGCGGGCGCGGTTGAGCTGGTTGGCCAGGGTCGTGTAGAGGATGTCGTTGACCAGGCTGGACTTGCCCGATCCGGACACCCCGGTGACCGCCACCAGGCACCCCAGCGGGAACGTGACGTCGACGCCCTTGAGGTTGTGCTCCCGGGCTCCCTTGACCACGAGCTCACGGCCCGGAGTGATCTCGCGTCGCTTCTCCGGGATCTCGATGGACCGGCGCCCGGACAGGTATGCGCCGGTCAGCGAGCGCTCGCTGGCCATCAGGTCCTCGAGGCTGCCGCTGACGACGACCTCACCACCGTGCTCGCCCGCGCCGGGGCCGATGTCCACGATCCAGTCGGCCACCTTGATCGTGTCCTCGTCGTGCTCGACCACGATGAGCGTGTTGCCCATGTCGCGGAGCCGGACGAGCGTCTCGATCAGTCGTGCGTTGTCCCGCTGGTGCAGCCCGATCGACGGCTCGTCGAGCACGTAGAGGACGCCGACCAGGCCGGAGCCGATCTGGGTGGCGAGCCGGATGCGCTGCGCCTCGCCACCGGCGAGGGTGGCCGCCGGCCGGTCGAGGGAGAGGTAGTCGAGGCCGACGTCGACCAGGAAGGAGAGCCGGGCCTGGATCTCCCTGAGCACCCGGTCGGCGATGGCGCGCTCCCGCTCACCGAGCTCGAGGCCGTTCAGCCACTCCGAGGCGTCGCCGATGGACAGGTTGGTGACCTCGGCGATGGAGCGGCTGTTGAGCTTGACGGCCAGGATCTCGGGCTTGAGGCGGGTGCCGTGGCAGACGGGACAGGGCACGTCGCGCATGTAGCCCTCGTACTTGTCCCGCATGTACTCGCTGTCGGTGTCCTCGTGGCGCCGCTCGAGGAACGGCAGCACGCCCTCGAACGCGGCGTAGTAGCTGCGCTCGCGCCCGTACCGGTTCTTGTAGCGGACGTGCACCTGGTCCGGGGACCCGTGCAGGACCGCCTTCTGGACCTTGGCCGGCAGGTCCCCCCACGGGGTGTCCATCGAGAAGCCGAGCATCTGCGACAGGCCGGTGAGCAGCCGGGTGAAGTACTCGTTGCTCATCGAACCGGCCCAGGGCGCCACCGCCCCGTCCCCGAGGCTCTTCTCCGGGTCGGGGATGACCAGGTCCGGGTCGACCTCCTTGCGGGTGCCGATGCCGGTGCACTCGGGGCAGGCCCCGAACGGGGAGTTGAACGAGAAGGACCGCGGCTCGAGCGCCTCGAACGAGAGCCCGTCGTCGACGCAGGCGAGGTGCTCGGAGAAGGTGCGCTCGCGCTGCGGGTCGTTCTCGGCCAGGTCGACGAAGTCGAGCACCACGAGACCGCCGGCCAGGCCGAGGGCGGTCTCCACCGAATCGGTCAGCCGGCGCTTGGCGCTCTCCTTGACCGTGAGGCGGTCCACGATCACCTCGATCGTGTGCTTCTCCTGCTTCTTGAGCGTCGGCGGCTCGGTCAGCGGGTGGACGACGCCGTCGACCCGGACGCGGGAGAAGCCCTGGGTCTGCAGCGAGCTGAAGAGGTCGACGTACTCGCCTTTGCGGGCGCGGACCACCGGCGCCAGCACCTGGAAGCGGGTGCCTTCCTCCATGCCGAGCACCTGGTCGACGATCTGCTGCGGTGTCTGGCGGGAGATCGGCTTGCCGCAGTTGGGGCAGTGCGGCTGGCCGGCCCGCGCGTAGAGCAGGCGCAGGTAGTCGTAGACCTCGGTGATGGTGCCCACCGTCGACCGCGGGTTGCGGTTGGTGGACTTCTGGTCGATCGAGACCGCCGGGGACAGGCCCTCGATGAAGTCGACGTCGGGCTTGTCCATCTGGCCGAGGAACTGACGGGCGTAGGCCGACAGCGACTCGACGTACCGGCGCTGGCCCTCGGCGAAGATCGTGTCGAAGGCGAGGCTGGACTTGCCCGAGCCGGAGAGCCCCGTGAAGACGATCAGCGCGTCACGGGGCAGGT
>CADCTN010000163.1 GCA_902805535.1 uncultured Blastococcus sp.
CGGTGGCCGAGACGGCCAGGGCCGGGCCGCCCAGCAGGGTCACCGGGCGCCCGGCGTAGTTCGTCCGGCGCCAGGGTGCCCCCGACGGCCGGTCGGTCAGCGCCGATGCGCCGGCAAGGGCCGCGCGTGCGGCGGCTGCCCCCGCCACGGCGAGCCCCAGCTTGCGGCCGGTCGCCCCCGCGCCCGCCGTCACGGTGCCGCGGCGGGCACCGGCGGCACCGGCTGGGTGTCCTCCCCGGTGCCGTACTTGCCGGACGTGCCCTCGCTCTCGGAGCCCAGCGCCAGCACGGTGCTGATCCGGCCGGCGGCGGTGCCCACGTTGTCCACGGTCGAGATCGCGGCCGAGAGCTCGGGATCGGCGCGGATGACGCCCACCAGGCCGTTCTCCCCCGCGGAGAGGGCGTCACCGGCCACCACGGCGCCCGAGCCCGCGGCGTCGAGGGCGGACACGAGGTCCACGAGGGCGGTGTTGCGGTCCCCGGCGTCGTCCTGGGTGAAGGCGCCGGCGGTCAGGACGACGGCGTAGTCCGACGGCGTCACGGTGTCGCTGTCCAGCGACAGCGCGTCGAGCGAGCTCAGCCCGGAAACCACCGACGACACGGCAGCGGCGTCCGGCACGGGCCCGTCGGGCTTGGTCATGAGGACCTGGCCGAGGAGGCCGGCGACGAGCTGACCGGTCTGGTCGGTCGGTGACAGCTCGATGCCCGGCGGCAGCCCCCCACCGGTGGCGTAGCTCTGCAGGCTCGAGGCGGTGGTCGGGTCGCTGTACTCCGGCCGCAGCGAGATGGCCCCGCCGACGGTGCCGCCCGCCTCGGTCACGAGCGCGGTGACCTGCTCGACGACCTCCGGCGCGACGTCCTCGTTGGTGCTCACCAGGAGGACGCTGCGGCCGGTCAGCGTGCCGGCGACCAGCGCCGGGGCGAGGGCCTGCTCGAACGCGTCGGTGGTGTCCAGCTGCGCCTGGAGCTGCTGCGTGCGGTCCTCCAGCGCCCGCTTGTCCTGCTCGAGGTCGGCCACCTGGTTCTCGATCTCGGCGAGGATCGGCTCGTTGAGCGCGGTCGTGCCGATGATGATCCCCAGCGCGACCGCCAGGAAGACGGCGATCAGGGAGACCAGGTGATAGCGGAAGTCGATCACGAGAGGAGGTTCTCCAACCAGAACACGAAGCTGTTCCATTGGTCGAGCAGGAGGTCCAGGTAGACCCGGCCGGCCGCGGACACGGCCAGGGCCGACCCGATGGCCAGGAATGCGGCGAGGACGAGGATCACCAGCGCGGCGGTGGAGATCCGGCTCCGGTAGAGCCGGCTCACGCCCTTGGCGTCGACGAGCTTGCCCCCCAGCCGCAGCCGGGTGAGGAACGTGGAGGCCATGCCGCCGCGGCCCTTGTCGAGGAACTCCACCAGGGTGGCATGCGTGCCGACGGCGACGATGAGCGAGGCGCCCTTCTCGTCGGCCAGCAGCATCGCGATGTCCTCGCTGGTGGCCGAGGCGGGGAAGGTGATCGCCTCGACGCCGAGGTCCTGCACGCGGGCCAGGCCGGGTGCGCGGCCGTCGGCGTAGGCGTGCACGACCACCTCGGCGCCGCAGGTGAGCGAGTCGTCGCTCACCGAGTCCATGTCGCCGACGATCATGTCCGGCTGGTAGCCGGCCTCGCGCAGCGCGTCGGCGCCGCCGTCGACGCCGATGAGCACCGGCCGGTAGTCCCGGATGTAGGGACGGAGGGCGTGCAGGTCCTCCTTGTAGTCGTAGCCGCGGACGACGACCAGGACGTGCCGGCCCTCGATCTGCGTCGCCACGTCCGGGACGCCCACGCCGTCCAGCAGGAGCGCGCGCTCCCGCTTCATGTACTCCATGGTGTTGGTGGCGAAGGCCTCGAGCTGGGTGGACAGGCCCGCCTTCGCCTCGGCCATGGCCATGGCGACGGAGGGACGGTCGTGCACCTTGCCGTCGGCGACCACCTGGCCGTCGTCGGTGATCAGCTGGTTGCCCTCGAGCCGGACGTGCGCGCCTTCCTTGACCCGGGCGAACACGTCCTTGCCGACGTCGTCGAGCAGCGGGATGCCGGCGGTGATCAGGATCTCGGGGCCGAGGTTCGGGTAGCGGCCGGAGATGCTGGGCGCGGCGTTGACCACCGCGGCGACCTTGCAACCCACCAGCGCGTCGGCGCTGACGCGGTCGATGTCGACGTGGTCGATGACGGCGATGTCACCGGGCTGCAGCCGCTTGGTGAGGTTCTTCGTGCGGCGGTCCAGCCGGACGGTGCCGGAGGTACCTGGCCCGGCGTCCGGTCCCCGGCCGCGCCGAAGGGTGCCGATGCGCATGCGCTCGATGCTGTCACGCTGGCCTGGCGGGCCGGTCGTCCGACGCGCGTCAGCGACCTCGCAGTCACTCACTGTGCTCGACACCACGACGGGTGCGACACGCCCACACCGGCCCGGCCACCCCGCGAACGGCACCGTTACCGAGTCGTGACTAGCGTTGCGCACGTGACTGGAGTGGCCCACGCCCTGCCCCGTACGACCTCCGCCCCCACCTCGCCCGCCGAGGGCGACAGCACCACCACGGCGCCCGCCGGGGCCGTGATCAGGGCGGTCCCGTCGGTGGCCCCCCGGGTCGCGGCGGAGCCGAAGGGTCGCCGGGTGGCCGGCGAGCCCGGCGCGCGGGAGCGTCGCCGCCAGGAGACGCGGGCGAGGATCGTCGACGCGGCGGCCGAGCTGTTCGCCGAGCGGGGCTTCGAGGCGGTCAGCGTGATGGAGATCGCCCGCCGCGCGGGCGTGGTGGAGAAGACGGTGTTCAACCACTTCCCCGTCAAGGAAGGGCTGGTCTTCGACGCGGACCCGCCGATGCGGGCGGCGCTCCTGCACGCGGTCCGCCGTCGTCCGGCCGGGGAGTCGGTGTCCGCCGCCGCGGGCAGCTTCGTCGTCGGTGCGGTGAGCCTGCTGGGTTCGCCGGAGGCGGCCACGGGAGTGGCGCAGATGGCCCGGGTGGTCCGCGGCAGCCGCACGCTGCAGGTGCGGGAGCGGGAGATCCTGGGCGAGCTCACCACCGCGCTCGCCGAGTTGATCGCCGAGGAGACCGGGGCACGCCCGGGGCAGGTCGAGCCGTGGCTGGCCGCGCACGCGGTCCTGGGGCTCTACGCCTCGTTGCTGGAGCTGGCCCGGGACCGGGTGCTGGCCGGCGTCGGCGGCCTGGAGCTGTCGGCGGAGCTGCGCCGGCAGGGCCGGCGCGGCCTGTCCCTGCTCCAGTTCGGCCTGGCCGGGTACGCCAAGCGGCGCTGAGGGTCCGGCGTCCAGGTGCTCAGACGTCGAGCTGCAGCGCGCGCAGCAGCTGGTCGGCGCGGTCGCCGGGGACGTCGGGGTTCCGGGTGAAGAGGGCGATGGCGACCATGTACTCGTCCTCGCCCGCCCAGCCCCGGCCCTCGGCGCACAGCCGGCGGATGTGGTCGCGGACCTTGGGCTCGCTGCTGTAGGTGCCGTAGTCCAGGCCCATGGCGAGGAAGTTCGCGACCCGGTAGCCGAGGTCCTGCGCGGTGCGGACGGTCTCCACCGGATCGGAGTAGCTCGCGACGGCGGTGACCACGTTGTGGTAGCCGGCCTTCAGCAGCCGCAGGACTAGGTCGTTGCCGCGGACCCCGCCCCAGAGCTCCGGCATCACGATGTGGCCGTCGGGTGCGGGGATGTAGGGCGGGTTGGCGATGACCGTCGAGACCGACGGCCCGCCGGCCGAGTCGCTCTGGTCGAAGAAGTCGCCGAGCTCGACGGTGTACCGATCGGCCACGCCGCGGGCGGCGATGTTCGCGCGGGCAGTCTCCACCGAGGCGGCGCTGATGTCGTAACCGGCCACGCGCAGGCCCGGCAGCGACCGGACGACGTCGGCGACGGCGGTGGCGTCACCGGTGCCGAGCTCCAGGACGCCCTCCTCCTCCCACCGGAGCTGGGCCCGGTACTGCTCCAGGAGCATGCAGACGGAGAAGCCGTAGTGGGCCGACTCGTCGGTGGAGGAGAAGCAGGTCACGCGCAACCGACTACCCCGCCGCCGATCGCCGCACTCCCGCCGTCACCCTTCCGTGCCCGGCGCCACTCCCCCGGCGCTCATCCGCGGGCCGAGGCGGCGACGGCCAGCAGCTCCCGGGCGTGGGCCTGCCCGGTGCCGCTGTCGCCCAGTCCGGACAGCATCCGCGCCAGCTCCCGGACGCGGTCCTCGCCGTCCACCGCCCGGATGTCGGTGGCGGTGACGCCGGCGGCGGTGTCGGGTGACTTGTCGACGACCAGGTGCGTGTCGGCGAAGGCGGCGACCTGAGCGAGGTGGGTGACGACGACGACCTGGTGGTCGCGCGCCAGCTGTGCCAGCCGGCGGCCGATCTCGCCGGCGGCCTGCCCGCCGACGCCGGCGTCGACCTCGTCGAAGACCATGACCGGCACCGGGTCTGCGCCGGCGAACACCACCTCGATGGCCAGCATGACCCGGGACAGCTCGCCACCGGATGCGCCCTTGTGCACCGGCCGCGGCGGTGCGCCGGGGTGCGGCGCCAGCAGCAGCGCGACCTCGTCGATGCCCTCGGCGCCGGGGTCGTCGGGGTGGCCGGCGATGGAGAAGGAGACGCGGGCGCTCTTCATGGCCAGGCCGGCGAGCTCGGCGCCCACCGCCGCGGCGAACCCCTCCGCGGCGGTACGGCGGCCCGCCGAGAGCTGCGCGCCGAGGTCGTCGACCTCGGCGCGGGCGGCGTCGCGGGCCTTCCCCAGCGCCTCCAGCGCCTCGTCGGAGACGTCCAGCTGAGCCAGCCGGCCCGCGGCGTCCTCCGCCCAGGCCAGCACCCCGGCCAGGCCCTCCCCCGGCCCGGCGAACCTGCGCACCAGCCCGGTGATGACCGCGCGCCGGTCCAGGACCTCGGCCAGGCGCCCGGGGTCGGCGTCGAGGTCGGTGACGTACCCGGCCAGCTGTCCGGCGACGTCGGAGACCACCGCGACGGCGTCGGCGAGGTCCTGGGCGAGCAGGACGAGCGTGGGGTCGTCGGAGACGGCGAGCGCCCGCTCGGCCAGGGCCAGGGCGGCGGTGGCGTCCTGGGGGACGTCGGCACCGCCGAGGTCGCCGGTGACGTCCCCGACCAGGGCCATGCGCGCCTCGTCGGCCGCGGCGCGCAGCGCGTCGGCGTCGGCGAGCCGCTTGGCCTGGGTGGCGAGGGCCTCGTCCTCGCCGGGCTCCGGGCCGACCGCCTCGATCTCCGCCAGGCCGTGCCGGAGGACGTCTGCGGCCTGGGCCAGCTCGCGGGCCTGGGTGTGCCGGCGCTCCAGGTCGGCGGCGAGCTGCCGCCAGCGCTGGTACGCCTCGCGGTAGCGGTCCAGCAGCGCAAGGTGCCCGGCGCCGGCGTACCGGTCCAGCGCCCGGCGCTGCTCGGCCGGTCGGGACAGCCGCAGCTGATCGGTCTGGCCGTGGACGGCGAGCAGGCTCTCGGAGAGCTCGGCGACGACGCCGACCGGCACGCTGCGCCCACCGAGGAACGCCCGCGACCGGCCCTCGGCGCTGACGGTGCGGGCGAGGATCAGGCTGCCGTCGTCGTCGGGGTCGGCCCCGGCGTCGGCCGCGCGCTGCCACGCCGGCGAGTCCGGCGGCAGCACCAGCCGCCCCTCGACACCGGCCTTGCCACCGGCCCGGACGCGGCCGGGGTCCGCGCGCCCGCCGAACAGCAGGGTCAGCCCGGTGACGACCATCGTCTTGCCGGCGCCGGTCTCGCCGGTGACGACGGTCAGCCCGCTGCCGAGCTCGAGGGTCGCGTCGTCGATGGAGCCCAGCCCACGGATGCGCAGCTCGGTCAGCCGGCCGGGGTGCCCGTCCGCGGCCGGGACCAACGCCGGCCGGTCAGGCGTCGTCGTGCGAGCCGGCACCGGTCACCTCCGTCGCGGGCATGCTGCCGGTCGCGCCGTCGCCGCTCACGACGTCGCGGTTGAGCACGGTGCGGCTGGTGAACAGTTCGTGGCCCGGCCCCGCGTGGCGCGCATCCCGGAAGCCCCGGACCGGGAGGCCGAACTTGGCCACCAGCCGGTCACCGAAGGTCGACGCGTGCACGCGGGCGATGCGCACGGGGCGGTCGGCCCGGCGGACCTCCACCCGCCCGCCGTCGGGGACGTCGACGAACCGTCGGCCGTCGGCGGACACCCGCGACTGGTTGCCGTCGGGGGGCACGGCGACGGTGAGCACCGAGGCCGGCGAGGTCACCAGGGGGCGGGCGAAGAGCGCGTGGGCGTTGCTGGGCACCAGGAGCAGCGCCTCGACGTCGGGCCAGACGACCGGGCCGCCGGCCGAGAAGGCGTACGCCGTGGAGCCCGTAGGGGTCGCGCAGAGGACCCCGTCGCAGCCGAAGCTGGTGAGCGGGCGGCCGTCGATGGCGAGGACGACGTCGAGCACCCGCGAGCGCTCGGACTTCTCCACGGACACCTCGTTGAGCGCCCAGGTGCCCCCGACGACCTTTCCGCTGCCGTCGAGGACGTCGACCGCGAGGGCCAGCCGCTCCTCCACCGAGTACTCGCACTTCTCGATGGCCACGAGGGTCTCCTCGACCGCCTCGGGCTCGGTCTCGGCGAGGAACCCGACCCGCCCGAGGTTGACCCCCATCAGGGCGGCGTCGGTGTACCGGGCGAGCTCGGCAGCGCGCAGAAAGGTGCCGTCCCCACCGAAGACCATGACGATCTCCGTCCCGGCGGCGGCCGAGGAGTCGGCCGGCACCACCTCGGCGTCGTCGATGTCGAGGTCGGCCGCCTCGTCGTCCAGCACGCGGACCACGATCCCGGCCGCCATCAGCCGGGCGGCCGAGGTGCAGGCGAGGTCGACGATGTCGCGCCGTCCGGTGTGCACCGTGAGCAGGACGCGGCGCGGCTCCTCCTGCGGCGTGGACGTGCCCTCGCTGGACTGGGTCACTGCGGTCCCTCCTGGACTGCTCGACGGACGTCGTCCTCCTGCGGCGGCGCTGCGTCGCGACGCAGCCACAGGAAGAACTCCACGTTGCCGGCCGGGCCGGGCAACGGACTGGCCACCACACCGGCGGTGCCCCACCCGAGGGCGGCGGCGGCCGCGCCCACCTGGAGGACCGCCTGCACGCGGTGCTCGGGGTCGCGCACCACGCCTCCGGCACCCAGTCGCTCCCGACCCACCTCGAACTGCGGCTTGACCATCGGGAGGAGGTCGGCGTCGTCGGTGGCGCAGGCGGTGAGGGCCGGCAGCACGAGGCGCAGGGAGATGAACGACAGGTCGGCGACCACGACGTCGACCGGTCCCTCGATCGCGTCGGGGCTGAGGGTGCGGACGTTGGTGCGCTCGTGCACGCGCACCCGCTCGTCGGTACGCAGCGACCAGGCCAGCTCGCCGTAGCCCACGTCCACGGCGACCACCTCGGAGACGCCCCGGCTCAGCAGGACCTCGGTGAAGCCGCCGGTGGATGCCCCGGCGTCGAGCGCGCGACGCCCCTCGAGCGGCACGGGGAAGGATTCGAGGGCGCCCAGCAGCTTGTGGGCGCCGCGGGAGACCCAGCTGGGCTGGTCGGGGTCGGTGCGGACGACGACGGGGGTGGCGGCCTCGACGCCGGTGGCCGGCTTGGTGGCGGCCTGCCCGGAGACGGCGACCCGCCCCTCGGCGATGAGGGTCACCGCGTGCTCGCGGGACCGGGCCAGGCCCCGCCGCACGAGCTCTGCGTCGAGCCGGCTGCGGCGGGCCATCAGAGCCGGTCGATCGTGCCGAGCTCGCGCTCGAGGCGGGCGTGCTCGGCCTCGAAGACCGCCACGTGCTCGGCGACGGGACGCTCGTCGAGGCCGGCGAAGGGTTCCTGCGCGGGAGCCGGGGGTGCAGTCGCGTCGCCGGCACGAGGCCCGGGACGCGGGGGGCCGGGGACGGCGGGCGACGGGCTGGGCTCGGTCAACGTGTCGCCCTCCGCTGTCATGGGGACCGGTGCGGCGCGGGACGTCCCGGGCTGCCACGGTCGGCTGGTTCGGTTCGTCCGCGAGGTTACCGGCCGTGGCCGACGGGCACGGCCGCACGAACGGGGCGATAGCGTCCGGGGGTCCGACCGCACACCCGCCAGTCTTGGAGGCCCGCCCGCGTGGCGACGATGGATCAGTGCATGAAGGCCCTGCAGGGCATCCTCGGCGGCCTTGCGGCGAACCCGGCGGCCGAAGGCCTGGATCGCAGCCTCTCCTGCCGGTTGACCGACCTCGAGCAGGTCGTGCTCGGGCGGCTCGGCTCGGGGGCGGTGCGCGACCTGCGCCCGGTGCCCGACGGGCCGTCGGTCCCGAAGGCCGACATCCGGCTCACGATGACCAGCGACGACCTCGTCGCGCTCACCGACGGCGGACTGCACTTCGGTCAGGCCTGGGCGACCGGGCGGGTGAAGCTCGAGGCGGGTCTGCGGGACCTGCTGCGGCTGCGCACCCTGCTCTGAGCCGCCGGGCTCACGCCTCCCCGGCGGCGTCGGACGCCAGGCCCCAGCGCGTGAGGGCCTCCTCCGCCGCTGCGCCCGCCGCGACGACGCTGGCCGGGACCCCCTCGTCGGGATGGCGGGACCAGTGCGCGACGCAGAGTGCGCGCAGGCCGTCCAGGCCGTCGCCGTCGCCGCCGCCCTCCATGACCAGGACGTCCTCGCCCTCCCCCGCCCGTACCGTCCAGCCGCCGCAGTTCCACTGCGGGCCGTCGGCGGTCACGGGCGGGTGCGGGTGCAGCAGGCCGGCGGCGTCCCCGGCGAGCAGGTCGGGGCGGTGCTCCGGGCCGGCGGCGAGCAGGATGCCGGGATCGGTGATGCCGGTGAGGACGAGCAGGCTCGCGGCCCCGGCGCGCCGGGCGCCCTCGATGTCGGTGTCGAGCCGGTCGCCGACCACCAGGGGGCGCCGGGCGCCGGTCCGGCGCACGCACTCGGCGTGCATGGCGGGGTCGGGCTTCCCGGTGATCAGCGGTTCCCGGCCGGTGATGTCGCGGACGACGCCGACCATCGCCCCGTTGCCCGGCAGCGGTCCGCGCGGCGAGGGGATGGTGGCGTCGGCGTTGGTGGCCACGTGCCGGGCTCCGTTGCGCACCGCCACCACCGCCTCGGCGAGCTGGACCCAGCCGACCTCGCGGCCGTAACCCTGGACGACCGCGGCGGGGGCGTCCTCGGCGCTGTCGACCACGGTCAGTGCGGCGGCCGTGAGCGCGGCGGCGACGCCCGGGCCGCCGACGGGGAGGACGCGCGCGCCGGCGCCGAGCAGCTCCGCGACCACCGTGGCGGCGGCCTGGGAGCTGGTGATGACGTCGTCGGCCCCGGCGGCCACGCCGAGCTCGGTGAGGTGGGCGGCGACCTCCTCCGGGGTACGGGCGGCGTTGTTGGTGACGAAGCCCAGGCGCATGCCCGCCGTCCGGGCCGCGGCCAGCGCCTCCGGCACGCCCGGGACGGCATCGGGGCCGACGTAGACGACGCCGTCGAGGTCGAGCAGCGCGACGTCGTAGATCTGCGCGGGCGGCTCGTCGCTGCCGGCGACGAGTGGGGCCGTCGCTCCGGTGGCGCTCACGTGGACTCCGCCGCCTGCCGGGCCCGGACCCCGCGCAGCGCACGCGCGTAGTGGCCGAGGTCGGGCCGCATGGCGACGGCGAGGGCAAGGTGCTCGGCAGCGAGCCGCAGCTCCCCGGCCCGGCCGGCGGCCAGGCCGAGGCCGAAGTGGGCGTAGTCGTCGGTGGGGCTGAGCGCGGTCAGGGCGGTGAAGCTGATGACTGCCTCCTGGTAGCGACCTGCGTCGTACTGGGCCCGCGCCAGCGCCTCCAGGACGCTGCGCGACTCCGGTTCCGCGACGGCGGCGCGGCCGAGCAGGGTGGCCGCCGCTGCGGGATGGCCCCCCCGCAGCAACTGGACACCGCGCTGATACCACTCGTACACGTCGCCGTCGGGGGAAGTGTCCGGCATCGCTGCCCCTCTCCGCCGCGCGGACCGCGGGCGCCCGTGTCCGCCCGTCCTGTTGCGACCGGATCCGGACGCGAGCGGAGCGCTCCTAGGATCGACGCCGTGCCCGCATCGTCGTCGTCCCGGCCGTCCGCTCCGGTGACGGGACTCGACGTCCGTCCGTTCCGGGCCCTGACCTACCGGCAGCAGGACCCCGGGCACCTCGCCCGCGTCAGCTCGCCAGCCTACGACCTCGTCACGCCGTCGGGCCGCGAGCGACTGGCCGACTCCGATCCGCACAACGTCGTGCGGTTGATCCTCCCTGTCGTCGGCGCGGGGAGCGGCGACCATCGGAGTTCCGCGGACCTTGCCGCCGCCACCCTCCGCCGCTGGCAGGAGGACGGCGTCCTCGTCCGGGACGGCGAGCCGGCGCTGTGGCTGTACGAGCTGTGCCCCGCGGGCGGACCGGCGACCGCGGGCTGGCTGGCAGCGGTCGGGCTGCCCCCCGTCGGCTCCACGGCGGTCCTCCCTCACGAGGACACCTATCCGGTCGCGGTGGAGGGCCGGCGGGCACTGCTCGCGGCCACCGGCACCGACCTCGAGCCGATCGTCCTCGCCCACGACCCGGAACCGGAGCTCGCCGCGCTCACCGCCGGCGTGCTCGAGGAGCTCCCGACCATGACCGTCGAGGACACCGACGGTGTCGTCCACCGCCTGTGGCGGGTCACCGAGCGGCACCTGCTCGACCGGCTCACCACCGCACTGGCGCGCACGGACGCGGTCATCGCCGACGGTCACCACCGCTTCGCGGCCGCACGGGCGAACCAGCCGGGCGCGGCCACGCCGGGCAGTGACAGCGTGCTGGCGCTCCTGACGCCGATGGGGCCCGGGGGGCTCCGGGTCGATCCGATCCACCGCGTCGTCCCCGAGCTGGACCTGGACACGGCTCTCCGGGCCGCAGCCGACGGTTTCCGGGTCACCGATGTGCCTGCGACGGGTGTCCCGCTCGCCGAGGTCGTCCGCCGATGGATCGCCACGCCGGACGGCGCAGGGTTCCTGCTCAGCGACGGGAAGCGCCTGGTCCACCTCACCGGGCCGACCGACGAGGTCCTGGCGGCCGTGCCGTCGGAAGCGCCGGCGGCCTGGCGGCGCCTGGACGTGGTGCTGGTGCACTTCGGCCTGCTGGCGCGGGCGTGGCACCGTCGCGACGACCCGGAGTCGGTCCTGATCGCGCACAGCGTCGCGGAGGCGTTCCGGCTGGCGGGCGAGCGGTCGGGCATCGCCGTCCTGCTCCGGGCGCCGTCTCCGGCCGACGTCGCGGCCGTTGCCCGGGCAGGCGCCCGGATGCCGCGGAAGTCGACGCTGTTCGTGCCGAAGCCCCGGACGGGGCTCGTGCTCCGGCCGCTGTCGGACTGAGTCCCACCCGGGCTCACGCCGTCCGCTCGGTGGACCCGGTGCCCGAGCGCGGGACCTTGCGACCCCTGCGGCAGTTGACCTCACAGACCGAGGCCGTGCCGGTGCCGGTGCGCCAGAACCGCCGCTGCAGGGCGCCCTCGACCTCCACGACGTCACCCGGTTGCCAGAGCGCCGCCCGACGCTGCAGGCCGCGGTCGTAGGTGATGCAGGTGAGCACGTCGACCGACTGGCCCCGTGCCCGCGGCTCTGGCCGGCGCACCACCAGCCGGAAGGTCAGCAAGGGGTCCCCGCTGGGCAGGGTCCTGATCTCCGCCGGGGCGGACATCCGCCCGCGGAGCACCACGTCGTTCCGGTCGATGACAGCGACGCTCATGGCCTGAGCCTGCTGCCCCGCGGGCCGTGCGCCCCTCGCCCGGCGGCATCTGTGGACGCCGCCGGGCGATGTGGACGAATCAGCCGGATCGTCCGGGCTCAGTGCGCGGAGGAGTCCTCAGAGGGGTCTGCCTCGTCGGCCTCGCCCAGGAGCTCGGCGACCTCGGCCTCGATCTCCTCGTCGAAGCTGCGGCCCAGCCCGTGCTCGTCCTCAGGCAGCGGCGTCACGACCTCCGGGGCGACGGGACCGTCGGGCCCCCGGTCCTCGGCTGGCGCGCCCGCTCCCTGGTCGCCGCCGTCGTCCTCGACGTCATCGTCGTCGCCTTCATCCTCGACGAACTCGTCCTCGAGGTCGGTGAACTCGATGCCCAGGCGGTCGACGGCACCGGTGAGGTCCTCGGGGTCAGCGGCCGCGATGGCGATCAGCCAGTCCATGGCGCGCTCCGCCTCCCCCCGCATCTCGAGGAGGTCGGCGTAGGCCGCGGCGATCCGCAGCCGGCCGGTGTCGCCCGGGTGAAGGGACGCCGGGTCGGGCCGGTCGCCCAGCGCCGCCTCGAGCACGAGCCGCGCCGCGGCGTCCTCGCCCAGGTCCGACCGGGCACCGGACTCCACGATCCGCAGCTCCGCCGTCTCCTCGGCATCGGGGGTGGCGGCCAGCGCCTCGGCGACCAACCGGAGGGCGACCTCGGGACGGCCGAGAGCGCGCTCGCAGTCGGCCAGCACGGCGCGGTAGCTCGCGTCGCCGCTCATCCGGCGGTAGGCCCGCAACTCGCGCGCTGCCTCCGCGTAGTCCTCGGCGTGGTAGGCGGCGACACCGACGGCCTCGCGGACCACGGCCACCCGGGACGCGCGGTCACGGGCCGCGCGCGCGTGCGCCAGTGCTGCGGTCGGGTCCTCCTCGACCAGCGTCCCGGCGGCCACGAGGTGGCTCGCCACCCGCTCCACGTTGCGCGAATCCAGACCCCGGAGCGCGCCGCGCACGGCGGGGTCGAGTTCACGGGCGTCCACCCAGTCCGGGATCGCCGGACCCGGCGGGAGCGGAGGGCGACGTTCCTCCGCCGCGGCCGGACGCCCGGCGCTGCGCGCAGGTCCGTCGCGGCGGTCGTCGGACGGGCGGCGCTCGCGCCAGTTGGCGCCGGAGCCACCGGAACGCTGTGGCCGGTCACCTGCCGGGCGGCTGTCCTGCGGGCGGCGGTCCGGCCGCTCGGGACGATCACCCGGCGGGCGGCCCTGCGCACGCTCCTGCCATTGGCCCGAGGCATTGCGGGAACCCGTGGTGCGCTCCGGCCGCTCGGTACGCGGCCGCCGGTCCTGCCACGTGCCGGGCTCGGTCCGTGGGGCAGTGGATCGCTGTGGCCGGTCGCCGGCCGGGCGGTCGCCCTGCGGACGGCGGTCCTCCCACTGCGGACGGTCGCCGCTGGGACGCCCACCCGCGGGACGCCCACCCGCGGGACGATCCCCCTGCGGACGGCGGTCCTGCCAGCCCGAGCCTGCCGAGCGCTGCGGACGGTCCCCGGCCGGACGGTCGCCCTGCGGACGGCGGTCCTGCCACTGCGGACGATCCCCGGTCGGTCGATCGCCCTGCGGACGACGGTCCTGCCACTGGGGACGATCCCCGGTCGGACGATCGCCCTGCGGACGACGGTCCTGCCAGCCGGCACCTCCCGAGCGCTGCGGGCGATCGCCGCTGGGACGCCCACCCGCAGGACGGTCACCCTGGGGACGGCGGTCCTGCCAACTCGAGCCCGCGGAGCGCTGCGGACGATCGCCGGACGGACGCTCCCCCTGCGGACGACGGTCCTGCCACTGCGGACGATCTCCGGTCGGACGATCGCCCTGCGGACGACGGTCCTGCCAGCCGGCGCCTCCGGAGCGCTGCGGGCGATCGCCGCTGGGACGCCCACCCGCGGGACGGTCACCTTGGGGACGGCGGTCCTGCCAGCCGGCGCCTCCGGAGCGCTGCGGGCGATCGCCGCTGGGACGCCCACCCGCGGGACGGTCACCTTGGGGACGGCGGTCCTGCCAGCCGGCGCCTCCGGAGCGCTGCGGACGGTCTCCGGACGCACGCTCCCCCTGCGGACGACGGTCCTGCCAGCCAGCACCTCCCGAGCGCTGCGGCCGGTCTCCGGCCGGGCGCTCGCCCTGCGGACGGCGGTCCTGCCAGCCGGCACCTCCCGAGCGCTGCGGACGATCGCCGCTGGGACGCCCACCCGCGGGACGGTCACCTTGGGGACGACGGTCCTGCCAGCCGGCGCCTCCGGAGCGCTGCGGACGGTCTCCGGCCGGGCGCTCGCCCTGCGGACGACGGTCCTGCCACTGCGGACGATCGCCGGACGGACGATCGCCCTGCGGACGGCGATCCTGCCAGTTCGGCTTTTCGTCACGGGATGAGTCGCGTGCCCCCGCGGGACGGCCGCCGCCCGCAGTACGCCGCGGGGCACCGCTTCCGGCAGGTCCACCCCCGCGGCCTGCAGATCCGCCCCGAGGCGCACCGGCCTGGCCGCGGCCGGCCGATCCTCGGTTGGGTGAGGAGCCGCGGTCGTCCCGCGCTCCACCGGAGCCGCGTCGCGGTGATGTCATGGTTGAGCAATACCTCTTCGATTGGCGGCGCTCGTCGGCAGACAGCCGACGGCAATACCGGACACAAACGCGAAAGGGGGCCAGAGCACGTGGCTCTGACCCCCGTTCGGTAATGGTTGTCCGGCGGCGTCCTACTCTCCCACCCCGTCTCCAGGGCAGTACCATCGGCGCTGAAAGGCTTAGCTTCCGGGTTCGGAATGTGACCGGGCGTTTCCCTTTCGCCATGGCCGCCGT
>CADCTN010000164.1 GCA_902805535.1 uncultured Blastococcus sp.
ACGCCGGACACGCACCGGACACCAGCCGGACACGCACCGGACACCACCAGCTCAGCCGGTCCGCCGTACCCCCGCGACGGACCGCTTGCCGCGGCGCAGGACCAGCCAGCCGCCGGCCAGCCAGGCCCCCTCCCCCGGCACGGCGTCGGCGTCGGTGACCCGCTCGTTGTTCACGTAGGCCCCGCCTTCCTTCACCGTGCGGCGGGCCTCGGAGAGGCTGCCCACCAGGCCCGTGAGCTGGAGCAGCTGGGCGTAGGAGGGCGCCTCTCCGTCGACGGTGACGCTCCCCGTCTCGCGCAGCGCGGCACCGAGGACGTCCGCTCCCAGGGCGGACAGGTCGTCGCGGCCGAACAGCGCGCGACCGGCGGCCTCCGCCTGCTGCAACTGCTCGCGGCCGTGCACGAGCACGGTCAGCTCCTCGGCCAGCGCGCGCTGCGCCGTCCGGGCCGCCGGCCGCTCGAGGCTCTCCGCGATGAGCGCCTCCACCTCCTCCGCGGGGCGCTCGGAGTACAGCGGCAGCCAGGTGCGGGCGTCGGCGTCGTCGGCGTTGAGCCAGAACTGGAAGAAGGCGTACGGGGACGTCAGGGTCGGGTCCAGCCAGACCGCCCCGCCCTCGGACTTCCCGAACTTCGTGCCGTCGGACTTGGTCACCAGCGGGGTGGACAGCGCGTGCACCTTGCCCCCCTCGGTGCGCCGGACGAGGTCGATGCCGGCGGTGAGGTTGCCCCACTGGTCCGAGCCACCGGTCTGCAAGGTGACGCCGTGCCGGCGGTGCAGCTCGCGGTAGTCGTTGGCCTGCAGGATCTGGTAGCTGAACTCGGTGTAGCTGATGCCCGCCTCGGAGTTCAGCCGGGCCGAGACCGCCTCCTTGGCCAGCATCTGGCTGACGCGGAAGTGCTTGCCGATCTCGCGCAGGAAGTCGATCGCCGACACGGGGGCGGTCCAGTCGAGGTTGTCGACGTAGATGGGGCCCTTGAGCCCCTCGCTCTCCGCGGGCACGTCCAGGAAGGGCGCGACCTGCGCCCGGATGCGGTCCACCCAGCCGGCGACCGTGTCCCGGTCGTTGAGCTGTCGCTCCGAGGACGGCCGCGGGTCACCGATCAGGCCGGTGGCGCCTCCCACGAGGACGACGGGCTGGTGACCGGCCCGCTGGAGCGCCCGCAGGACCATGAACTGGAGCAGGTGACCCACGTGGAGGCTCTGCGCGGTCGGGTCGAAGCCGGCGTAGTACGCGGCCGGGCCTTCCGCCAGGTGGGCCCGCAGGGCGGCCTCGTCGGTGCTCTGGGCGATGAGGCCCCGGCGATGCAGGTCGTCGATCACGTCGTTCACACGCCGTCTCCAGTCACAGTGCCCCATCCTGCCCGGCCGCCGGCCGTCGCGATTTGCCACCCGCCCGGAACACGCTGACCGACGCCGCGCCGGTCTCCCAGAAGCGCCACGGGAGGTCGGTCGCCTTGCTGATCCCGACCCGCGGTCCCGCGGACACCTCGGCGGGCGCCGGGCCCCGGTGCAACCGCACGCTGCTCGACGTCGACAGCAGTGCGGCGCCCTTGTCGCCCGGGCCGATGTCCAGGGCCTGCGCCAGGCGGGCGGGGCCACGGGCCAGGTCACGAGGGAGCCGCGCCGCCGGACGGCGGGCGCGGGCCAGCCCCTCCCCCGCCACCACCTCCCCGGCCCGCAGCAGCACGGCGGAGCCGCGCCCCTCCGGGCCGACGACCACGTTGGCGCACCAGTGCATGCCGTAGGTGAAGTACACGTAGAGCCGGCCGGACGGGCCGAACATGACCTCCGTCCGCGGAGTGGGCCCCCGGTGCGCGTGCGAGGCGGGGTCCTGCCCCTCCCCCGAGTACGCCTCGACCTCGGTGAGCCGCAGGGCCACCCGGCCCCCGGGGCGGTCGGTGACCACCCAGCAGCCCAGCAGGGACGGTGCGACGACGTCGACCGGGCCGAGCAGGTCCGCCTCGTCGACGAGGGGGCCCGGCTGGGGCAGGTGGCCGTCGGGACGTGCCCTCAGAGGGCCGCCGCCACGGGCGAGGCCGAGGCCCAGTCGGCGTGCACGACGGCGAGGTCCTTGAGCGCCGTCAGCTGCTCGGCGACCCGCTCGGGCGCCGTCCCGCCCCGGGCCTTGCGGGCCGCGAGCGCCCCGGGCACCGACAGGACCGACCGGACGTCGGGGGTGAGCCGCTCGTCGATGCCGGCGAGCTGGTCGTCGTCGAGCTGGTCGAGCTCGAGCCCCGCCTCCTCGCAGAAGGCCACCATCGCGCCGGAGATCTCGTGCGCGGACCGGAACGGGACACCGGAGGACACCAGCCACTCGGCGACGTCCGTGGCGAGGGCGAAGCCCTGCGGCGCCGCGGCCTCCAGCACCTCGGGGCGCAGGGTGAGGGTCGCGACCATGCCGGTGACGGCGGGGAGCAGGAGCACGAGCTGCTCCAGGGAGTCGAAGACCGGCTCCTTGTCCTCCTGCAGGTCGCGGTCGTAGGCCAGCGGCAAGCCCTTGAGCATCGTCAGCAGGCCGGTCAGGTTGCCGACGAACCGGCCGGACTTCCCCCGGGCCAGCTCGGCGATGTCGGGGTTCTTCTTCTGCGGCATGATCGAGGACCCGGTCGCCCAGGCGTCGTCCAGGCGCGCCCAGCCGAACTCCGTCGACGTCCAGAGGACGACCTCCTCCCCCAGCCGGGACAGGTGCACGCCGAGCAGCGCCGCGGCGAAGCAGAACTCGGCCGCGAAGTCGCGGTCGCTGACGGCGTCGATGGAGTTGTCGGCGGCCCGGTCGAAGCCCAGCTCTGCGGCCACGGCGTCGGGATCGAGCCGGAGCGACGAGCCGGCGAGGGCGCCGGCGCCCAGGGGGCTGACCGCCGCGCGCCGGTCCCAGTCCTGCAGCCGGTCGACGTCGCGGGCGAGGGCGTGCGCGTGCGCCAGCAGCTGGTGGGCGAAGAGCACCGGCTGGGCGTGCTGCAGGTGGGTCATGCCGGGCGCCGCGACGTCCTGGTACCGCTCGGCGAGGCCGAGCAGCGCGAACTCCAGCGAGGACAGCTCGGCCACCAGCGCCCGGACGTTGTGCCGGAGGTAGAGGCGCAGGTCGGTGGCGACCTGGTCGTTGCGGCTGCGCCCGGCCCGCAGCTTCCCGCCGAGCGTCCCGAGCTTGTCGGTGAGCCCCCGCTCGAGCGCCTCGTGGACGTCCTCGTCGGACTCGATCGGCGCGAACGTGCCGGCGGCCACCTCGGCCGACAGCTCGGTCAGCGCGCGGACCATCTGCGCGAGCTCGTCGTCGCTCAGCAGCCCGGCCCGGTGCAGCACCCGTGCGTGGGCGCGGGAGGACGCCAGGTCGTAGGGAGCCAGCCGCCAGTCGACGTCGGTGGACCGCGAGAGCGCGATCAGCGCCTCCGATGGCCCACCGCCGAAGCGGCCACCCCACAGCCGGGTCTGGGAAGCCGGGGCGGCGGGATCAGCCGGGCTCACGGTGCGTCGTCCTCCAGGTCCTTGTGCAGCTCGGGGTACACGGCCGGGGTGCGGGCGGCCAGCGCGTGGAGGCGCTCGGCCAGGGCGGGGCCGCCGTCCGGGTCGCGGGCGACGACGAGCACAGTGTCGTCGCCCGCGATCGTGCCCAGCACGTCGGGGAGGCCGACCTTGTCCAGCGCAGACGCGAGGAACTGCGCGGCACCCGGCGGGGTGCGCAGCACCGCCAGGTTGGCGCTGCCCTCGGCGTGGGTCAGCAGGTCGGCCAGCAGCCGCGTGAGCCGGGCCGGCGCGGTCTGCGCGGGACGCAGCGGGGCGTTCTCCGGTGGCAGCACGTAGCTGGCCGGCGCCCCGTCGGAGCCGCGCATCTTCACCGCGCCGAGCTCCTCGAGGTCGCGGGAGAGCGTGGCCTGGGTGACCTCGACCCCGGACTCGGCGAGCAGCGCGGCGAGGTTGGTCTGCGACGTGACCGCCTGGGCCTCGATCAGCCGGCGGATGCGGGCCTGGCGGGCGCTGCGCGTCAGGCCCGCCGTCATCGCTGGAGGAGCCACATGAGCAGTGCCTTCTGGGCGTGCAGCCGGTTCTCCGCCTCGTCCCACACGACGCTCTGCGGGCCGTCGATCACCGCGGCGGCGATCTCCTTGCCGCGGTAGGCCGGCAGGCAGTGCAGGACGACGGCGCCGTCGGCGGCCCGGGCGAGGGCCGCCTCGTCGACGGCGTAGGGCAGGAACGGCGCGATGCGCGCGTCGTACTCACCCTCCTGGCCCATGGACACCCAGGTGTCGGTGGCCAGGACGTCGGCGCCGTCAGCGGCCGCGGCGGGGTCTGCGGTCCAGCCGACCGAGCCACCCGTCTCGGCGGCGATCTTGGCCGCGCGGTCGAGGACGGCGGGGTCGGGCTGGAACGTCTCGGGCGAGCCGATCCGCACGTGCATGCCGGCGGTCGCCCCGCCCAGCAGGTAGGAGTGCGCCATGTTGTTGGCGCCGTCGCCCAGGTAGGTCAGGACCAGTCCGGACAGCGAGTCCGTCGCCCGGGAATGGCGCTCCCGCACCGTCTGGAGGTCGGCGAGGATCTGGCACGGGTGGTACTCGTCGGTCAGCGCGTTGACCACGGGCACCCGGCTGACCGACGCCATGGCCTCGATCCGGTCCTGCCCGAACGTCCGCCAGACGATGGCGGCCGCCTGCCGGTCGAGCACGCGGGTGGTGTCCTCGATCGGCTCGCCGCGGCCCAGCTGGCTGCTGCCGGCGTCGATGACCAGCGGGTAGCCGCCGAGCTCCGCGACGCCCACGGAGAACGACACCCGGGTGCGGGTCGAGGGCTTGTCGAACAGCACGGCCACGGCGCGCGGGACGCCGTTCGGAGCGGCCAGCGGGGTGGGTGCCTCGGCGGTGTGCCGGGTGGTCTTGAGCGAGGCGGCCAGCGCCAGGACCTCGGCCTGCTCGGCCGGGGTGAGGTCGTCGTCCTTGAGGAAGTGGCGGGTCATGAGGTGATCTCCATCGACGAGTCGAGAGCCCCAGGGAGCGCGGAGACGAAGGCGTCCACCTGCGCGTCGCTGAGGACGAGGGGCGGAGCGAGTCGTAGCACGCCGGGTGCCACCGCGTTCGTCAGGAAGCCCGCGGCGCGCAGTTTCTCCTCGAGGACCGGGGCGACGTCGGCGGTGAGGACGACGCCGAGCAGCGCGCCCCTCCCCCGGACGCCGCTGATCCCCGCGTGGCCGAGGCCCTCGATCCCGGCGGTGAACCGGTGCTCCAGCTCCTTGGCCCGTTCCAGCAGACCCTCGTCGCGGATGGTGTCGAGCACGGCGAGCGCGGCCGCGGCGGCGATCGGGTTGCCGCCGAAGGTCGAGCCGTGGGCGCCCGCCGTCATCAGGTCCGCCGCCTCGCCGAAGGCCAGGGTGGCACCGATCGGCAGACCGCCGCCGAGCGCCTTGGCGAGGGTGATCAGGTCGGGCTGGAGGCCCTCGGTCTGGTGGGCGAACCAGGAGCCGGTGCGCCCCATGCCGGTCTGCACCTCGTCGAGGGCGAACAGCGCGCCGGCGCCCGCTGCCGCCGAGGCGGCTGCCGCCAGGTAGCCCGGGGGCGGCGGGAGCACACCGCCCTCGCCGAGCATCGGCTCGAGCAGCACCATCGCGGTCTGCTCCGTGACCGTCGCGGCCAGCGCGTCGCCGTCCCCGTAGGGCACGTGGCGCACACCGCCGGGCA
This sequence comes from uncultured Blastococcus sp., assembly GCA_902805535.1. Classification (GTDB taxonomy): domain Bacteria; phylum Actinomycetota; class Actinomycetes; order Mycobacteriales; family Geodermatophilaceae; genus Blastococcus_B. The sequence goes on from CADCTN010000164.1 coordinate 5,664, forward strand.
GGGGTGCGAAGGCCGCCGCCTTCGTCGGCTGGCCGGTGAGCGCCAGGGCGCCCATCGTGCGGCCGTGGAAGGCGCCCTCGGCGGTGATGACCTCGGGCCGGCCGGTGAGCCGGCTGATCTTGAAGGCCGCCTCGTTGGCCTCGGCGCCGGAGTTGCAGAAGAAGACCCGCCCGGGACGGCCGGCCAGGTCCAGCAGCCGCTCGGCGAGGGCGACGCCGGGCGCGTGCATCGCGAGGTTCGAGACGTGCCCGAGCTTTCGCGCCTGGGCGGTGATCGCCTCGACCACCCTGGGGTGCGCGTGGCCGAGGATCGTCGTCGCGATGCCACCGAGCAGGTCGGTGTACTCGCGGCCGTCGACGTCCCGGACGCTGGCCCCCGCGCCCGACTCGAGCGCGACCGGCGGGGTCCGGTAGTTGCCCATCATCACCGCCGACCAGCGGCGGGCCAGCTCCTCCGTGTGCGTCATGCCGTCGCCTCCTTCTCCTGGTCGGCCGGTACGACCATCGTCCCGGTGCCCTCGGTCGTGAACATCTCCAGCAGCAGCGCGTGCGGCGTGCGCCCGTCGACCACCGTCGCCCGGTGCACCCCGCCCTCGACGGCCCGCAGGCAGGCGGCCATCTTCGGGATCATCCCGGCGTCCAGGGTCGGCAGGATCCCGGCCAGCTCCCGGGCGTCGATCTGCTGCACGAGCGAGTCCCGGTGCGGCCAGTCGGCGTAGAGCCCCTCGACGTCGGTGAGGACGACGAGCTTCACGGCCGCCAGCGCCGCGGCCAGGGCGGCCGCCGCGGTGTCGGCGTTGACGTTGTGCACGACGCCCTCGGCGTCGGGGGCCACGCTGGCGACGACCGGGATGTGTCCGGCCTCGAGCAGGGCGGTGACCGGCGTGACGTCGACCGCGGCGAGGTCACCGACGAGGCCGATGTCGACGGGTTCGCCGTCGACGACCGCCTGCGTGCGGGTCGCGGTGAACAGGCCGCCGTCCTCGCCGGAGAGGTGCACCGCCATCGGGCCGTGCTGGTTGATCAGGCCGACGATGTCCGGGCCGACCTGGCCGGTCAGCACCATGCGGACGACGTCGATCGTCTCCGGGGTGGTCACCCGCAGCCCGCCGCGGAACTCGCTCTCGATGCCGAGCCGGCCGAGCATCTCGGTGATCTGCGGGCCACCGCCGTGCACGACGACGGGCAGGATGCCGCAGGTCCGCAGGAAGACCATGTCGTCGGCGAAGGCCCGGCGGCACTCGGCGTCGACCATGGCGTGGCCGCCGTACTTGATGACGACGACGTTGCCGTGGAACTCCTTGAGCCACGGCAGCGCCCCGGTGAGGACGGCGACCTTGAGCCGGTCGCCGTCGGGGTCCTCGGTCCGCATCACCCGGCGGGTGCCGACCGTCCGCGGCAGCCGCGGCTGCGGCGAGGGCTCGTCGATCCGGACGTCGGGCGGTGTCGGGTCCTGGGCCGGTTGGCCGCTCACGTGGAGTACGCCGAGTTCTCGTGGACGTAGGCGATCGACAGGTCGTTGGTCCAGATCGTCGCCTGCTCGCTACCCGCCCGGAGGTCGACGTCGATGGTGATCGCCCGGCCGGTGAGGTCCACGCCCTCGCGCGGGTCGCCGATCGCGCCGCCGCGGCAGACGGTGACGCCGTTGATGGTCACGTCCACCTGGTCGGCCTCGAAGGCGGCGTCGGTCGTGCCGATCGCGGCGAGCACCCGGCCCCAGTTGGGGTCATTGCCGAACAGCGCCGTCTTGAGCAGGTTGTTGCGGGCGCAGGCCCGGCCGGCGGTGAGCGCGTCCGCGACGCTCGCGGCGTTGCGGACGGTGATCGCGATGTCCTTGGTCGAGCCCTCGGCGTCGGCGAGCAGCTGCATCGCGAGGTCGGTCGCCGCGGCGGTGAGCGCCTCGGTGAAGTCCTCGGCGCTGGGGCTGATCCCGCTGGCTCCGCTGGACATGACGAGGACCGTGTCGTTGGTCGACAGGCAGCCGTCGGAGTCGACCCGCTCGAAGCTCTGACTCGTCGCCGCCTTCAGCGCGGGGCCCAGGACGGCCGGGTCGACGATCGCGTCGGTCGTCAGCACCACGAGCATCGTGGCCAGCGACGGGGCGAGCATGCCCGCGCCCTTGGCCATCCCGCCGATCGTCCAGCCGTCCCGCTGCTGCACGGTGGTCTTCGGGACGCTGTCGGTGGTCATGATCGCGCGGGCGGCGTCGGGCCCGCCGTCCTCGCTGAGCGCCTTGACCGCGTCGGTGACCCCGGCGGTCAGCTTCGCCATGGGCAGCCGCATGCCGATCAGGCCGGTGCTCGCCACCGCGACGTCGATGGCTCCGATGCCGAGCTCGGCGGCGGCGTGCTCGGCGGTGGCATGGGTGTCCTGGAAGCCCTCCGGCCCGGTGCAGGCGTTCGCGCCGCCGGAGTTGAGCACGACGGCGCGAGCCCGCTCGCCGGCGAGCACCTGGCGGCTCCAGAGGACCGGCGCCGCCGGGAAGCGGTTGGTCGTGAAGACGGCCGCGGCGGCGTCGTCGGGACCGTGGTTGAGGACGACGGCGACGTCGGGGTCGCCGGAGGACTTGAGCCCGGCGGCGACGCCGGCGGCGGAGAAGCCCTGGGGGGCGGTGACGGTCACGGTGCGACTCCTACGAAGGGCAGGCCGGTGGTCTCGGGCAGGCCCAGGGCGAGGTTGGCGCACTGCAGCGCCCCGCCGGCGGTGCCCTTGGTGAGGTTGTCGACGGCGGCGACGACGACCAGCCGGCCGACATCGGGATCGACGGCGATCTGCAGCTGCACCGTGTTGGCGCCGAGGACGGCGGCCGTCGTGGGCCACTGACCCTCGGGCAGCAGGTGCACGAACGGCTCGTCGGCGTAGGCCTTGGCGTAGGCGGCACGCGCGGCCTCGGCGTCCACCTCCGGCCGCAGCTTCGCCGAGCAGGTGGCCAGGATCCCGCGGCTCATCGGCACCAGCGTCGGGGTGAAGCTCACGCCGACCGGTGCGCCGGCGGCCTGCGACAGGTTCTGGACCATCTCCGGGGTGTGCCGGTGCACGCCGCCGACGCCGTAGGCGCTGACCGAGCCCATGACCTCGCTGCCCAGCAGGTGCGCCTTGGCCGACTTCCCGGCGCCGCTCGTCCCGCTCGCAGCCACCACGACCACCTCGGGCTCGACGAGGCCCGCGGCCAGCGCCGGGGCCATCGCCAGGGTGACCGAGGTCGGGTAACAGCCGGGGACGGCGATCCGCCGGGCGCCGGCCAGCTTCTCGCGCTGGCCGGGCAGCTCGGGCAGGCCGTAGGGCCAGGAGCCCGCGTGCTCCCCCCCGTACCAGCGTGCCCACGCCGCCGGGTCGCCGAGCCGGTGGTCGGCGCCGCAGTCGATGACCAGGGTGTCGGCCGGGAGCTGCGCGGCGATCGCGGCGGACTCACCGTGCGGCAGCGCCAGGACGACGACGTCGTACCCGGCGAGGCTCGCCGCGTCGCTGGCCTGCACCTCCAGGTCGGCGAAGGGCAACAGGTGGGGCTGCAGCTCACCGAGGCGTCGGCCGGCGCTCGCGTTGGCGTGCACCCCGGCGAGGCGGAGGTCCGGGTGCGCGGCCAGCAGCCGGCACACCTCACCGCCCGCGTACCCGGTGGCGCCGGTGACCCCGACCGTCCACGTCTGCCCTGTGCTCACGCTGCATGACCATACACGGGTATGCATGACCGTTCACCGGGTTATCCGGCCGGCGGGACTGCGCCCACCCCGGCCTGGGCAGTGCTGGGCGGTGACCTCGTTCGACCGGATCGTCATCATCTTCAACCCGCAGAGCACCGGCAACGCTGCCGAGTCGGCCGCGGAGCTCCGCGACGCGCTGGCGACCCGCCTGGGTTCCGTCCCGCTCGAGCTGTCGCCCACCCAGCACGCCGGGCACGCCCGCGACCTGGCCCGCAAGGCCGCCGGTACCGGAAGCCCCCTCATCGTCTCGGTGAGCGGGGACGGCGGCTACAACGAGGTGGTCAACGGGGTCATGGACGCCGGGAACGAGCGCGCCGTCTGCGCCGTGCGGGCCGCCGGCAACGCGAACGACCACCGTCGGACGACCCGGGAGAGGCCGCTGGCGGACGCCATCGTCGCCGGCGACGTCCGGCGGATCGACCTGCTGCGGCTGACCGTCGGGAAGGGTCCCGCCGCACAGGCCCGCTATGCGCACTCCTACATCGGCGTCGGCCTGACACCGGTCGTCGCCGTCGACCTGGAGGAGGGCGGCAAGGGCTCGTGGCGGGAGATCGTTTCGGTGGTCCGGGGCTTCTCCCGGTTCCGCCCGCACCCCATCGAGCTCGAGGACGGTCGCCGCCGCAGGATCGACAGCCTGGTGTTCGCCAACATCGCCGAGATGGCCAAGTACGCCAAGCTCAGCGACGACGGCGCCCCGGACGACGGCCGCTTCGAGGTGATCACCGAGCAGCGGACCGGCAAGCTGCGCGTGCTGCTCATGGCGATCCGAGCGGCGACCCGGGGACTGGGCCCCCAGCCCAGCACCACGCACTACGCCTTCACGACCCTCGCCCCCATGCCGCTCCAGCTGGACGGCGAGCTGGTGGAGCTGGACGCGAACACGCTGGTGACCGTCGACATCGCGCCGTCCGCGCTGGCCACCATCTTCTGAGCGGTCGACCCTCGCCGTCGATCAGCCGAGCGGGTCGCCGTCACCGTACGGCCGCAGGCGCAGCTGACGTGCGGCGTCCCCGGGAGTGACCGAGCGCAGGGTGGCCGGGTCGTCGGCCCCGACGCGCAGGAAGCGGCCCGACCAGGCATCCAGCTCGCCGGCCGCGATCGCCACGATCAGCTCGACGACGAGCTCGGGCGGGGTCCAGTCCTCGAAGCCCTGCCACATCGGCATCGAGCGGCTCATCGGGGTGTCGACCACGCCCGGCGCGACGTCGAAGGCCCGGACGTCGCTGCCCTCCAGCGCCCCCGCCAGCGCCTCGGTCATGCGCATGAGACCGGTCTTGGCCACCGAGTAGGCCGAGTACCCGGGGCGGGCGCGCACGCTCATCCCGCTGGCGATGTTGACCACCCGGCCGCGGTTGCGCAGCACCATCCACGGCACGACGGCGCGCGACAGGAGGAAGCCACCCTTGACGTGGCTCGTCACGACGTCCCACCACTGGTCCGGGTCGGCCTCCCAGAGCGGCTCCTCGGCGGCATCGATCAGCCCCGCGTTGTTGACCAGCAGGTCGATCGGACCGAGCTCCTCGACCGCCGCGGCGGTCGCGGCCTCGACCGAGGCCCGGTCGGTGACGTCGGCGGCAACGGCGAAGGTGCGGGCGCCGGTCCGGTCCGCCACCTCGGCCATCGCCGCGCGCAGCCGCTCCTCGCCGCGGGCCAGTCCGGCCACGGCCATGCCCCGGTCGGCCAGCCCCTCGACGAGCGCCCGGCCGATGCCGGTAGAGGCCCCGGTGACCAGCGCGACCTGCCCGGTCAGGTCAGCCACGCAGCTGTGCCCCGGTCGCCTTCGACGCGGCGTCGACGGCCCGGTGGAACGCCTCGGAGGCCTCCTCACCGGTGAGGGTGCGGTCCGCGGCGCGGAACGTCAGCCGGTACGCCAACGACCGCTCGCCCTCCGGCACCGGATGGCCGGTGTAGACGTCGAAGAGCCGCAGGTCCTCCACGAGCTCACCCGCCCCGCGGAGCAGGGCGTCTCGCACGCTCGCCTCGGAGTGGTCGTAGGAGACGATCAGCGCCGCGTCCATGTGCACGGGAGGGAAGGCCGAGATCCTCGGCCCGACCGGCACCTCGGCGGCCGGCAGCGCGTCGACGTCCAGCTCCATGACCGAGGTGCGCGCCGGCAGCTCCAGCGCCGCGCACACCCGCGGGTGCAGCTCGCCGGCGTACCCGACGACGCGGTCGCCGACGACCAGCTCCGCGCACCGCCCGGGGTGCCAGGGAGCCTTCTCCCCGGCCCGGACGGTCAGCTCGACCCCGGAGGCCGCGGCGACCCGGCGGGCCGCCTGGACGGCGTCGGCCCACACCGCCGGGCGTCCGGGCCCCCACCAGCCGCGCGGCTCGCGGTTGCCGGCGAGCGCCACGGCCACGTGCCAGGGCTGCTCCGGGACCGCACCCAGCAGGGCGGCCAGCGTCTCGTCGTCCGGACGGCCGTCGACGCCGGGCAGCGGGGCGGCGGTCCGCACACCGCCCGGGAAGACCGCGCCGTGCTCGAAGAGCGCGACGTCGCGCTGCCCGCGCGACAGGTTGCGGGCGAGGGTGGCGAGCAGCCCGGGCAGCAGCGTCGTCCGCAGCGCCGGCTCCTCCTCCGACAGCGGGTTGCGCACCAGCACGACCTGCCGCCGTTCGTCGTCCCCGGGCAGGTCCAGCGCGTCCAGCACCGGCAGCCCGACGAAGGGGTAGGAGGGCGCCTCGACGTACCCGGCCTCCGCCAGGGCCCGGCCGACGCCGCGCCGGCGGCGCTGCGCCTCGGTCAGCCCACGCCCGGGCGGCGCCGTGGGCAGCACCGAGGGGACGTCGTCGTACCCGGCCAGCCGCATGACCTCCTCGACCAGGTCCGCCGGATCGGTGAGGTCCGGGCGCCAGCTCGGCGGCGTGACCGCCAGCGGGCTGGACGTCGAGTCGACGTCGCAGCCCACGGCACCGAGCAGCTCGACGACCTGGGCGGCGGGATAGGGCACGCCCGACACCTGCGCCGGCTTGGCCGCATCCAGAGCGATCACCGGGCGCGGGCCACGGGTGTCGATGTCGACGACACCGCCGACCACCTGCGCGCCGCCGTACTCGCCCAGCAGCTCGGCCGCGCGGGCGAGGGCGACCACGGTCATCTCCGGGTCGACGCCGCGCTCGAACCGCTTCGCCGCCTCGCTCGGCAGCCGGTGGCGGCGGGCCGTGCGGGCCACCCCGGTGGGTTCCCAGTGCGCCGCCTCCAGCAGGACGGCGGTCGTCCCGTCGCCGATCTCGGTGGAGGCCCCGCCCATGACGGCCGCCAAGCCGACCGGACCGCTGTCGTCGGCGATGAGCAGGTCGTCGGTCGACAGCGTCCGCACGGTGCCGTCGAGGGTGGTCAGCTTCTCGCCCTCGCGGGCCAGCCGGACGGTGATCGGCCCGGTGACGGCGCCACGGTCGAAGGCGTGCATCGGCTGCCCCAGCTCGAGCATCACGTAGTTGGTGACGTCGACGGCCAGCGAGATGCTGCGGACGCCGGCCTGCTGCAGGCGCCGGCGCATCCACCAGGGGCTCGGCGCCGTCGGGTCCAGGCCCTCCAGGGCGAGCATGGAGAAGCGGTCGCAGCGCTCGGGGTCGGCGACCGTCACCTGCCACGCGGGCTCCCCGGACCAGACGGGCGGGGTGAGCACACCCGGGTCGCGCCACGGGGCGGCCAGGCCGGTGCCCATCTCCCGCGCGATCCCGCGCATCGACAGGCAGTAGCCGCGGTCGGGCGTCACGGCCAGCTCGATGACGACGTCCTCCAGGCCCGCGACCGGGCCGGCCGGGGTGCCCGGCGCCGGCACGTCGGCCCCGTCGGCGCCGAGCACCAGGATCCCGGCGTGGTCGTCGCCGACGCCCAGCTCGCGGACCGAGCAGATCATCCCGTCGGAGACGTGGTCGTAGGTCGTCCGCGCCGCGATCGCGAACCCGCCGGGCAGCACCGCGCCGGGCAGGGCCACGACCACGGTGTCGCCGACGACGAAGTTGCGGGCGCCGCAGACGATGCCTCTTACATCCCGCCCACCATCCCCGGCAGCGGCCTCCCCGACGTCCACCTGGGCGTACCGGATCGGCTTCTTGAACCCGGTCAGCTCCTCGATCTCCAGCACCTTGCCGACCACGAGCGGGCCGGTGACCTCCTCGGGGCGGTGGATCTCCTCCACCTCGAGGCCCAGCCGCACGAAGGCGCCGTCGAGGTCCTCGACCGTCGTCCCGGCGGGGACGTCGACGTACTCGGCCAGCCAGCCGATGGGGACCCGCATTACTGGTCGAACCCTTCTGCCACGGAGGTGACCTTTCGGATCGAAACGCGACCAGTCACTGCTCGACTCCAAAAGCTGTAGTGAACCGGACGTCGCCCTCGACGATGTCGCGCATGTCGCCGACGCCGGAGCGGAACTGCAGGGCGCGCTCGATGCCCACCCCGAAGGCGAACCCCGAGTACTCCTCCGGGTCGATGCCGCAGGCGACGAGCACCCGCGGGTTGACCATCCCGCAGCCGCCCCACTCGACCCAGCGGGGGCCGTCCCGGTGCTCGGGGAACCAGACGTCGAACTCCGCCGACGGCTCGGTGAACGGGAAGTAGGACGGCCGCCAGCGGGTGACCGCGTCGGCGCCGAACAGCGAGCGGGCCAGGTGGTCGAGCGTGCCGCGCAGGTGGGCCATGGTCAGGCCGCGGTCGACGGCCAGGCCCTCGACCTGGTGGAAGACCGGGGTGTGCGTCGCGTCGAGCTCGTCGGTCCGGTAGACCCGGCCGGGCGCCACCACGTAGATGGGCGGGCGGCGCTCCAGCATGGTGCGGGCCTGCACCGGGCTGGTGTGCGTGCGCAGCACCAGGCCGGAGTCCTCCGGCGCCACGAAGAAGGTGTCCATCATCGTGCGGGCCGGGTGGTCGCGGCCGATGTTGAGCGCGTCGAAGTTCAGCCACTCGGCCTCGAGCTCCGGCCCGTCGGCGACCTCGTAGCCCATGCCCACGAAGATGTCGGCGATCCGGTCGGTCAGCGTCGTCAGGGGGTGCCGGGCGCCCCGGGGGGTGCGGTCCCAGGGCAGGGTGACGTCGACCCGCTCCTCGGCCAGCACGCGGGCGTCCCGCTGCGCCGTGAGCTCGGCCAGGCGAGCGTCGTAGGCCTCCTG
>CADCTN010000165.1 GCA_902805535.1 uncultured Blastococcus sp.
GCCATCCGGGACGATGATCGTCCTCACCGGCGCCCTCGTCTTCACCGTCGTCCTGTCCCTCACCGGCGGGCGGCGACTGACCCGCACGGTGCGGTACGCCGGCCCCGCCAACCCCGCACCGGTCGTCGTCCCGACCCGGTGACGCACGACCTGCAGGCTCCGCCGCTCACCCGAATCCACCGTCATCAGACGCCGTCGGCCGGTCCACAGACCCAAGACGGGGCGACGACCTAGCACCATGCCAAGCCCACGTAGCTGCTGACCCCGGAAGGCAGCGGCCCTTCTCGCGCCCTCGTTGGCAGCCTTCACACACACGTTCGAGTGGTTTGACATCGATCGCGAGGCCCGTCGAGCCGCGGCGATGCCCTAATTCGAATGTCGTAGCAGCACGACGTCCCCGGTGTACCTCTCGTCCCAGGCGAGCACCTCGGAGGTCCGGCGCCGTCCCGGTGTCGGCTGACTGCGACGTCGTGTCGGCCGTCTTCACCCACCAGGGGTGGAGCTGGAAAACGAGGTGCCCGTGATCGAACGTGACCGTCTTCTTCGCTCCCGTGGCGTACGCGCCACGGTGATGCTCGCCTCGGGAGGGCTGCTCGCCGGCTCCACCGTCGTCGGGCTGCTGCCCACGCTGGCCGGTGCCTCCAGCCACCGTGAGGCACCCCTGATCCTCAACGACCCCGCGGTGGACAACACCGACGTCTACGCCTTCTCCAGCCCGGAGAATCCGGACAACGTCACCCTCATCGCCAACTGGCAGCCCTTCGAGGAGCCCAACGGCGGCCCGAACTTCTACCCCTGGGCAGAGGACGCCGAGTACCTGATCAACATCGACAACAACGGCGATGCCGTGGCCGATCTGATCTATCGCTGGCGGTTCACCACCGAGGACCTCCGGGGCCAGGAGACCTTCCTGTACAACAACGGCCCGGTCGAGTCCCTCGACGACGAGAACCTGCTGTTCCGGCAGAGCTTCACCCTCGACGTCAGCACCGACGCGGGCGCGACGTACGGCGAGCCCGTCGCCCAGGGTCCCGTCGCACCGTCCTACGTCGGCCCGGCCAGCATGGGCACGCCACAGGACTACGTGGACAACCTGCGCACTCCGGCCATCACCGCGCTCCCCGGGGGCGGCCAGACGCTGACCACGCAGACCGAGGACCCGTTCTTCCTGGACCTCCGGGTGTTCGACCTGCTCTACGGGGCCGACCTGTCGGAGACCGGTGAGGACACCCTCGGTGGCTACAACGTCAACAGCATCGTGCTCGAGGTGCCGAAGACCGAGGTGGCCATCGGTGGGGACGCAGCCGCCAACCCGGTGATCGGCGTGTGGAGCACCACAACCCGCCCGACGCTGCGCAACGCCAACGGCACCGCGGCCGAGGAAGCCGGCGAGTTCACCCAGGTGTCCCGCCTGGGCAACCCGCTGGTCAACGAGGTCGTCGTCCCGGCCGGTCTCAAGGACGCCTTCAACTCGATCCCGCCGTCCGAGGACGCCGCCGCTGCTGACGGCGCTGTCGTCGCCCGGGTGCTCGAGCCCGAGGTGCCGGCGTTGATCGAGGCGATCTACGGCGTCCCGGCTCCGGCCGGTCCGCGGCACGACATCTTCGAGGTCTTCCTCACCGGTGTCGTGACCAACGCGCGGGTGGACGTCGACGGGGACCCGGCCACGCCCAACCCGATCGACGTGGACCTCAACTCGCAGGCGATCAACGCCGGCGCGGCGGAGTTCGTGCCCTCGGAGATGCTGCGGCTGAACATGGCCATCACCGGTCCGACCGGGCTGGACATGCAGCCGCTGCCGGAGGCCAGCCGACTCGGCGTCATCGGGGGCGACATCCAGGGCTTCCCGAACGGCCGGCGGCTCGCGGACGACGTCGTCGACATCGAGATCCTCGCGCTCGAGGGGATCTACGACGTCACCAACATCCCCGCCGATCGGCAGGCCGCTTTCGACGCGCTGCAGACCGGTGACGGGGTGAACGAGAACGACGTCGCGTTCAGCGACGTGTTCCCGTACATCGCCGCGCCGCACGGTGACGCGGTGAACCGGGGACCGGGCAGGACCGAGGACGGCGGGATGCCCTCCGGTGGCGTCGACACCGGCGTCGGTGGCCTGGCTGCCGACCGCAGCACGGTCGTCCCCGCTCTGATGGGTTCGGCTGCTCTGGTGCTGATCGGTGCCGGTGCCGGGTCCCTCTTCCGGGGACGGAACCTGCGACGGGCCTCCGCTCTGACGGAGTCCTGATCGCGGCCGGTCGTGGGGCGCGTCTTGCGCCGCACCCCACGACCGGTTCCCCGGAACGGTCCGCGACCCGACCGGAGGACGCCTCGACCAGTTGGACGACCTGGACCAGGAGCAGCACGCCACATGACCGGTAGCGAGAAGGAACCGACGGACCGCAGCGAGGGCTCGCCGACCCCCGTGGTGACGAGCAGACGGCCCCGTCCCGGTCGGCGCGGCTTTCCGAACTGGGTGCTGCCCACCTCGGGCGCCCTGGCGCTCGGTCTCCTGATCGGTCTCACCGTGGCCGACCGGTCGACCGATGCCCCTGCCGAACGGAGCCTGCCCCAGGTCGTCGCCGAGGCGCCAGAGAGCGATGCGGCCGTCGCCGCCTCCCTGCCGGACGCGCCGACCTCGCAGGCGCCGGTGGACACGACGACGGCGCTGGCCCATTCCGAGCCGGTGCAGCTCGAGATCCCGGCCCTCGAGCTCACCTCGCAGCTGGTAGGGCTCGGGCTCAACGACGACCGAACCCTCGAGGTGCCGGTCGACTTCAGCAAGGCCGGCTGGTTCACCAGCGGCACCTACCCCGGTGATCCGCAGGGACCGCCCGCGATCATCGCCGGGCACGTCGACGACTACACCGGCCCGGCCGTCTTCGCCCGCCTCGGCGAGCTGACGGAGAACGCCGAAGTCATCGTCGTGCGGGCGGACAACAGCGCCGCCGTCTTCCGGGTGACCGAGATGCAACGGTTCCCGAAGGACGAATTCCCCGCCGAGCAGCTCTACGCGCCCGTTCCCGCCTCGGAGCTGGTGCTCATCACCTGCACCGGCGGCTTCAACGAGGAGGCCCGGTCCTACACCGAGAACCTCGTCGTCCGGGCCCGTCTTGACGTGGAGCGCTCGCGAGAGGTGACGAAGTTGCGGGCCGACCACCAGCTCGTCGCTCCCGAGGGCGACCTCCCCAACGTCGCATGATGCGCACCCGGACTGCAGTGAGCTCGGTCGTCGTCGGCGCCGTCCTGCTCCTGCTCGCGGCGGCCGCGACCTACACGGCTGTCCTCGACCGATCGGCCGTCGCGGCGCCCGCCGCGGCGACCGCGCCGCCGGCGACCGACCGGCTGGCCGCATCGATCGAGGCCGCCCAGCAGCGGCTCGACGAGGAGCCCAGGGACCACGTGACCTGGGCGGCCTTGGGTTCGGCGTACGTCGAGCAGGCCCGGCTGACCGCCGATCCGTCGTACTACGACAAGGCGGACGAGGCGCTGACCCGCTCACTGGAACTGCGACCGGAGGACAACGATGCGGCCCTCACCGGTCTCGGGGCGCTGGCCAACGCGCGACACGACTTCCGCGCCGGTGCACGCCTCGCCGAGCAGGCGCTGGCCGTGAACGCCTACAGCGCCATCGCGTGGGGGGTGCTCACGGACGCCCGCACCCAGCTGGGCGACTACGCCGGTGCCACCGCAGCGCTCGATCGCATGCTCGCGCTCCAGCCCGGCATCGCCTCCTTCACGCGAGCCTCCTACGACGCCGAGTTGCACGGTGACACCCGGACGGCCACCGCCGCGCTGGAGCAGGCGCTCGACCTCACGACCAGCCCGGCCGACGAGGCGTTCTGCCGCACCTATCTCGGCCAGCTCGCCTGGGCGTCCGGCGATCTCGACGAGGCGGAACAGCAGTTCGCCGCGGGCGCGGAAGTCGCGCCCGATGACCCGTCCCTGAGGTTGGGCCTGGCGCGAGTGGCGGCCGCGAGAGGTGACGTCGAGCGGGCGACCCGCGAGTACGGGCTGGTCGTCCAGTCGCAGCCGTTGCCCGAGCACCTCGTCGAGTACGGCGAGTTCCTGCTCTCGATCGGCGAGGAGGAGCAAGCGGCCGATCAGTTCGCCGTCTACCAGGCCGTGCGCCGGCTCTTCGACGCCAACGGTGTCGCCGACGACCTCGAGGTCGCGCTCTTCGAGGCCGATCACGGCGATCCGCAGGCCGCGGTCGTGGCTGCTCGCGCCGAGTTCGACCGGCGGCAGAACATCGACGCGCACGACGCTCTCGCCTGGGCGCTGCACAAGGCCGGCCAGGACGCCGAGGCGATCGAGCACGCGCGGGCCGCCACAGCCCTCGGGGGGGCGAGCTCGCTCTTCCTGTACCACCGCGGATCGATCGAGGCCGCTCTGGGGCTGGAGGAGGAGGCTCGTGACTCGCTGACGGCCGCACTGCGCAATCCGCACTTCTCGGCGCTGCACGCTCCTCGGGCGGCCGACCTGCTGGCCTCCCTCGGCGGCAGCCGGTGAGGGGGGTCCGGGCCGGCGTCGTCGTGATGGGCGCCGCCGCGCTGGCGCTCCTGCCCGCGGGAACAGCAGGTGCTCATCCGCTGGGCAACTTCACCGTCAACCACTCCGCCGCGCTGTTGCTGACCCCGGACGGGATCGAGCTCGCGGCGGTGATCGACCGAGCCGAGATCCCGACCGCGCAGGCGCTGCAGGACATCTCCCCGGACGGGTCGCCGACCGACGATGTATTGGCCGCGAGCGCGGTGCAGCAGTGCGGTGCCCTGGCCGGGGATGTACGCCTCACCGTCGACGGGGAAGCCGCCTCCTGGACCGTGACGGACACCTCGCTGGAGGTGCTCCCCGGAGCGGCCGGGCTCCCCACCCTGCGGTTGAACTGCCAGCTGTG
>CADCTN010000166.1 GCA_902805535.1 uncultured Blastococcus sp.
CGGTCACTGCGCGCTCCGGGACGCCGCCAGCGCGGCGTGCACCTCCTGGAGGCTGCGGACGCCGATCTCGCCCCGGCGCAGCGCCTCGATGCCCTGCACCGCGGCGGCCATCCCCTGCACCGTGGTGATGCACGGGATGCCGGCGGCGACGGCGGCGGTGCGGATCTCGTAGCCGTCGAGCCGCGGCCCGCTGTTGCCCGGCGACCCGAACGGGGTGTTCACCACGATGTCGACGCCCCCGGCGAGGATCGCCTCGACGACGTTGCCCGGCCCCTCGCTGAACTTGCCGACCACCTCGGCCGCGACGCCGTTGCGCCGCAGCACCTGGGCCGTGCCGGCGGTGGCGAGCACCCGGAACCCCAGGTCGGCGAGCCGCTTGATCGGGAAGATCGCGTTGCGCTTGTCGCGGTTGGCCAGGGAGACGAAGACCGTGCCCTCGGTGGGCAGCGAGCCGTAGGCCGCGGCCTGGGACTTGGCGAACGCGGTGCCGAACTCCGCGTCGAGGCCCATGACCTCGCCGGTGGACTTCATCTCCGGTGACAGCACGGTGTCCACGCCGTGGCCCTCGACGGTCCGGAACCGGTGGAAGGGCAGGACCGCCTCCTTGACCGCGATCGGGGCGTCCTCGGGCAGGTCGGTGCCGTCGCCCGTGGCGGGCAGCACGCCGACGGTGCGCAGCTGGGCGATGGTTTCGCCCACCGCGATCCGGGCCGCTGCCTTGGCCAGCTGGACGGCGGTCACCTTGGAGACGAACGGCACCGTGCGGCTGGCCCGGGGGTTGGCCTCGATGACGTAGAGGATGTCGTCCTTGATCGCGTACTGGACGTTGAGCAGCCCGCGCACCCCGATCCGTGCGGCCAGCTTCTCGGTGGCGGCGCGGATCTTGAGCAGGTCGGCCGACCCGAGCGTGATCGGCGGCAGCGCGCACGCCGAGTCGCCGGAGTGGATGCCGGCCTCCTCGATGTGCTCCATGACCCCGCCCACGTAGAGGTCCGTGCCGTCGTAGAGCGCGTCGACGTCGATCTCGACGGCGTCCTCGAGGAAGCGGTCGACGAGCACCGGGTGTGAGGCGCTGACGTCGGTGGCCTTCGCGATGTAGGCCTCGAGGGTCGCGTCGTCGTAGACGATCTCCATCCCCCGCCCGCCGAGCACGTACGAGGGCCGGACCAGCACCGGGTAGCCGATGGTGGCCGCGATGTCGCGCGCCTCCGGGAACGTCGTCGCCATGCCGTGCTTGGGGGCGAGCAGGCCGGTGTCGGCCAGCACCCGGGAGAAGGCGCCGCGGTGCTCGGCGTCGTCGATGGCCTCCGGGGAGGTGCCCAGCACGGGCACGCCGGCGTCCTTGAGCCGCTGGGCGAGGCCGAGGGGCGTCTGCCCGCCGAGGGTGCAGATGACCCCGGCGACCGGGCCGGCCGCCCGCTCGGCCTCCACCACCTCGAGGACGTCCTCGAAGGTCAGCGGCTCGAAGTAGAGCCGGTCGGCGGTGTCGTAGTCGGTGGAGACGGTCTCGGGGTTGCAGTTGACCATCACCGCCTCGTAGCCGGCGTCCTGCAGCGCCATGACGGCGTGCACGCAGGAGTAGTCGAACTCGATGCCCTGCCCGATGCGGTTGGGCCCGGAGCCGAGGATGAGCACCGCCGGCTTCTCCCGCGGCTCCACCTCGTTCTCCTCGTCGTAGGAGGAGTAGTGGTACGGCGTGCGGGCGGCGAACTCCGCGGCGCAGGTGTCGACGGTCTTGTAGACCGGCCGGACGCCGAGCCGCCAGCGCAGCGCCCGGACGCCGTCCTCACCGGCGAGCTCCGGCCGCAGAGCGGCGACCTGCCGGTCGGACAGGCCGAACCGCTTGGCCCGGCGCAGCAGCTCCGGAGTGAGGGACGGCGCCTCGCGCACCGCCTCCCCCACCTCGCGGACCAGGGCGATCTGGTCGACGAACCATGGATCGAAGCCACTGGCAGCCGCGACGTCGTCGACCGTCGCGCCGGCCGCCAGCGCGGCCTCGGCGAGGTACAGCCGGCCGTCGACCGGCACGCGGAGGACGTCGAGGAGCTCCTCGGCCGAGCGGGGGTCGGCCTCGCCGGTCCAGAAGCCGGCGACCTTCGTCTCCGTCGACCGCATCGCCTTGCCGAGCGCTTCGGCGAAGTTGCGGCCCATCGACATGATCTCGCCGACGCTCTTCATCGTCGTGGTCAGCCGGGGGTCTGCCCCGGGGAACTTCTCGAAGGCGAACCGCGGGATCTTCACCACGACGTAGTCCAGGGTCGGCTCGAACGCGGCCGGGGTGACGCCGGTGATGTCGTTGGTGATCTCGTCGAGGGTGTAGCCGATGGCGAGCTTGGCGGCGATCTTGGCGATCGGGAAGCCGGTGGCCTTCGACGCCAGGGCACTCGACCGGGACACCCGCGGGTTCATCTCGATGACGACCAGCCGGCCGTCCTTCGGGTTGACCGCGAACTGGATGTTGCAGCCGCCGGTGTCGACGCCGACCTCGCGCAGCACCGCGATGCCGACGTCGCGCATCTGCTGGTACTCGCGGTCGGTGAGGGTCATCGCCGGGGCGACGGTCACCGAGTCGCCGGTGTGCACGCCCATCGCGTCGATGTTCTCGATGGAGCAGATGACGACCACGTTGTCGCTGCGGTCGCGCATGAGCTCGAGCTCGTACTCCTTCCAGCCGAGCACCGACTCCTCGATGAGGACGGTGTGCACCGGGGAGTCGGCCAGCCCGTGGGAGGCCATCCGGCGCAGCATCGGCTCGTCGGTGGCGATGCCCGAGCCGAGCCCGCCCATCGTGAAGCTGGGTCGGATGACCACGGGGTACCCGACCTCCTCGGCGGTGGCGACGGCCTCGTCGACCGTCCCGCAGACCGTGGAGCGCGGGGCGTCGGCGCCGATGGAGCGGACGATGTCCTTGAACAGCTGCCGGTCCTCGCCGCGGTTGATGGCGTCGACGTCGGCGCCGATGAGCTGGACGCCGTACTTCTCCAGCGTGCCGTTCTCGTAGAGGCCGATGGCGATGTTCAGCGCGGTCTGCCCGCCGAGGGTGGCCAGCAGCGCGTCCGGCCGTTCCGCGGCGATGACCTTCTCGACGAACTCCGGGGTCAGCGGCTCGATGTAGGTGGCGTCGGCGACGTCGGGGTCGGTCATGATCGTCGCCGGGTTGCTGTTGACCAGGCTGACCCGCAGGCCCTCCTCGCGCAGGACGCGGCAGGCCTGCGTGCCGGAGTAGTCGAACTCGGCGGCCTGGCCGATGAGGATCGGCCCGGAGCCGATCACCATGACGTGCTGGATGTCCTCACGCTTGGGCACTGCGCTGCTCCTCCATCAGGTCGACGAACCGCTGGAAGAGCGGCGCCGCGTCGTGCGGGCCGGCCGCGGACTCCGGGTGGAACTGGACGCTGAACGCCGGCACGTCCACGCAGCGCAGGCCCTCGACGACGTCGTCGTTGAGACCCACGTGGCTGACCTCCACCGGCCCGTACGGGGTGTCGGTGGGCCGGTCGAGCGGGGCGTCGACGGCGAACCCGTGGTTGTGGCTGGTCACCCGCACCGTTCCGCTCACCCGGTCGAGCACCGGCTGGTTGAGGCCCCGGTGGCCGAACCGCAGCTTGTAGGTGCCCAGGCCCAGGGCCCGGCCGAGGATCTGGTTGCCGAAGCAGATGCCGAACAGCGGGCGGCGGGCGTCCAGCACGCCCCGCACCGCCTCCACCGCGTAGTCGGCGGTGGCCGGGTCGCCGGGACCGTTGGAGAGGAAGACGCCGTCGGGGCCTGCGGCCAGCAGCTCCTCGGCGGTGGCCGTCGACGGCAGGACGTGGGTCTCCACGCCGAGGTCGGCCAGGTGCCGCGGGGTCGCGGTCTTGATGCCCAGGTCGAGCGCCGCGATCGTGTACCGCTTCTCCCCCACTGCCGGCACGACGTAGGCCTCGCCGGTGCTCACCTGCGGCGCGAGGTCGGCCCCGGTCATGCTGTCGGCGGCGGTGACCTGGGCCAGCAGCTGGTCCGGGTCGCTGATCTCGCTGCTGATCCCGACCCGCATCGCCCCGCGCTCGCGCAGGTGCCGGGTCAGCGCGCGGGTGTCGATGCCGCTGATGCCGACGACGCCCTGCGCGACCAGTTCGTCGTCCAGGCTGCCGGTGGCGCGCCAGTTGGCCGGTCGGCGGGCCGGGTCGCGGACGACGAAGCCGGCGACCCACATCCTGCGGCTCTCGTCGTCCTCGCCGTTCACGCCGGTGTTGCCGATGTGCGGAGCGGTCATGACGACGACCTGGCGGTGGTAGCTGGGGTCGGTCAGCGTCTCCTGGTAGCCGGTCATCCCGGTGGAGAACACCGCCTCGCCGACCGTCGTCCCGACCGCGCCGTAGGCCTCGCCCCGGAACGTCCTGCCGTCCTCGAGCACGAGGATCGCGTCACTCACCGAAGCACCTCCCCCGCGGGCGAGATCTGCACACTCGCCCGCATCAGGCCCCGCAAGAGGGCGACTGTGCAGATCTCGTCGGTGGAGCCGGTCACCGGGTTGCCTTTCCGTCGAGCACCGTCGGAACGCCCCGCAGGAACGTCGCGACCACCCGGCCGGGGAGCTCCCGGCCGGCGTAGGGGCTGTTGCGGCTGCGGCTGGCCAGCGTGGCCGGGTCGACCGTCGCCCGGGACCTCGCGTCCAGCAGCAGCAGGTTGGCCGGCTCGCCCGGGGCGAGCGGGCGGCCGTGCGACCGACGACCCAGCCCGTCCAGCCGGGCGATGACGGCGGGGCGCACAGACATGCGGTCGGCGACGCCTCGCCAGTCCAGCAGCCCCGTCTCGACCATCGTCTCGACCACGATGGAGAGCGCCTGCTCCAGCCCGAGCATGCCGGGCCGGGCCTGCGCCCACTCGCTCTCCTTGTCCTCCACCGCGTGCGGGGCGTGGTCGGTGGCGACGGCGTCGATCGTGCCGTCGGCCAGTCCGAGGCGAACGGCCTCCACATCGGCGTCCGTGCGCAGCGGCGGATTGACCTTGAACACCGGGTCGTAGCTCTCCGCGCACGCGTCGGTGAGGAGCAGGTGGTGCGGCGTGACCTCCGCGGTCACCTGGACGCCGCGGCTCTTGGCCCAGCGCAGGATCTCCACCGAGCCCGCCGTCGAGACGTGACAGACGTGCAGCCGGGCACCGACGTGCCCGGCGAGCAGCACGTCGCGGGCGATGATCGCCTCCTCGGCGGCCGCCGGCCAGCCGGTCAGCCCCAGACGGGCCGAGCGGTCGCCCTCGTGCATCTGGGCGCCGACGGTCAGCCGCGGCTCCTCGGCGTGCTGGGCGACGACGCCGTCGAAGGCCTTCACGTACTCCAGCGCCCGGCGCATGAGGGCCGGGTCGGCGACGCAGTGCCCGTCGTCGGAGAACACCCGCACGCGGGCCGCGGAGTCGGCCATGGCACCGAGCTCGGCCAGCCGCTCGCCGCGCAGTCCGACCGTCACCGCACCCACCGGGACGACGTCGACCAGGCCGGCCTGCTCGCCCAGGCGCCAGACCTGCTCGACGACGCCGGCGGTGTCGGCCACCGGGTCGGTGTTGGCCATCGCGTGCACGGCGGTGAAGCCGCCCAGGGCGGCGGCCCGGCTGCCGGTCTCGACGGTCTCGGCATCCTCCCGGCCGGGCTCCCGCAGGTGGGTGTGCAGGTCGACCAGGCCCGGCAGGGCGATCAGCCCGGCCGCGTCGACCACCTCGGCGCCCGTCGCGGACAGCGAGTCGCCGATCGCGGCGATCCGGCCGCCCTTCACCAGGATGTCCGCGGCGTCGCCGCCGTAGGGCTGCGCGCCCTTGATCAGGTAGGTCACTGGGGCGAGCCTCCGAGCAGCAGGTAGAGCACGGCCATGCGGACGGAGACCCCGTTGCCGACCTGCTCGACGATCGTGGAGCGGACGGAGTCGGCCACCTCGGCGGCGATCTCCATCCCGCGGTTCATCGGCCCGGGGTGCATGACGATCGCGTCGTCGCCGAGGGTGCCCATGCGGCGGGCGTCCAGCCCGTAGCGGCGGCTGTACTCGCGGACGCTCGGGAAGTAGCTGGCGTTCATCCGCTCGGCCTGGACCCGCAGCATCATCACCACGTCGGCCTTGGGCAGCACCGCGTCGAGGTCGTAGCCGACCTCGACCGGCCAGGTGTCCACCCCCACCGGCAGCAGCGTGGGCGGGGCCACGACGGTGACCTCGGCGCCCAGCGTGTGCAGCAGCCAGACGTTGGAGCGGGCCACCCGGCTGTGCAGCACGTCCCCGACGATCGCCACCCGCACGCCCTCGAGCCGGCCCAGCCGACGCCGGATCGTGTAGGCGTCGAGCAGGGCCTGGGTGGGGTGCTCGTGGGTGCCGTCGCCGGCGTTGACCACGCTGCCGCGCACCCACTTCGCCAGCCGGTGCGGGGCGCCGGAGGCGGCGTGCCGGACGACGATCGCGTCGCTGCCCATCGCCTCCAGGGTCAGCGCGGTGTCCTTGAGGCTCTCGCCCTTGGACACGCTGCTGCCCCTGGCCGAGAAGTTGATGACGTCGGCGGAGAGGCGCTTGGCGGCCAGCTCGAAGGAGATGCGGGTCCGGGTGGAGTCCTCGTAGAAGAGGTTGACCACCGTGCGGCCGCGCAGCGTCGGCAGTTTCTTCACCTCGCGGCCGGCCAGTGCCTGGTCGATCTGCGCGGCGGTGTCCAGCACGAGCGTGGCGTCGGACCGGTCGAGGTCCGCGGACTCCAGCAGGTGACGCTTCACGGGTTCTGCCCCTCGGTCACGAGCACCTCGTCGACGCCGTCGACCTCGGCGAGGTGCACCTTCACCTGCTGGGTGCGTGAGGTCGGCACGTTCTTGCCGACGAAGTCGGCGCGGATCGGCAGTTCCCGGTGGCCGCGGTCGACCAGCACCGCCAGCTGCACGCTGCGCGGCCGGCCCAGGTCACGCAGGGCGTCCAGCGCTGCCCGCACCGAGCGTCCCGAGAAGAGGACGTCGTCGACGAGGACGACCAGGCGGTCGTCGATGCCGGCGTCGGGCAGCACGGTGGGCTCCAGCGCCCGGACACCGCGCAGCCGCAGATCGTCGCGGTAGAGGGTGATGTCGGCGGTGCCGACGTCGACGGGGGTGCCGGAGAAGGCCAGGATGCGGGCGGCGAGCCGCCGGGCGAGCGGCGCTCCGCGCGTCGGGATGCCGATCAGCACGAGCGAGGCGAGACCGCCGTCGGGAGCGCCCGGATCCAGCGCGGCAGCCCGCTCGATGAGCTGGTGGGCCATCCGGTCGACCACGCGGGCGACGTCGGCGGAGGAGAGCAGCGCGCCGGAAGCGGAATTCCGGGCAGGCTCGGGAGAGCTGGCCATGAGGCCTCCTTCCCCGCCTCACTGGACGGGTCGTTAAAGGAGTGGTGTGGACCGCGGACGACGCTACTGCACCGGGCCGGGGCCCACGGGGGCGCCCGCTCCCGCGCAGATCGGGTCCGGGCCCGTTCACGCTCCGTACCAGCGGAGTCACGCACTCTCGACGCCATCCCCGCTGTTGCTCGCTGCCGGGGACCAGTACGCTCCGTCACCAATAGGACCTTCCCGAGACGACGGACAGTGAGCACTCAGCGATGAGCACCGATTACTCACGGGCCCTCGGCGCCCGGCTCCGCGCCATCCGCAACCAGCAGGGTCTCTCCCTGCAGGGAGTGGAGGACAAGTCGCACGGCCGCTGGAAGGCAGTCGTCGTCGGCTCCTACGAACGCGGCGACCGCGCCGTCACCGTGCAGCGCCTGTCGGAGCTCGCGGTGTTCTACGGCGTGCCGGTCTCCGAGCTGCTCCCCGACCCGCGGCCGAGCTCCGCCGTCACCTCGAGCACCAAGATCGTGCTGAACCTCGAGTCGCTGGGCTCGCTGCCCGCCGACGAGGCGGGCCCTCTGGCGCGTTACGCCTCGACGATCCAGGCGCAGCGGCACGACTACAACGGCAAGGTGCTCTCGATCCGCGCCGAGGACCTCAAGTCGCTGGCGATCATCTACGACATGAGCCCGGACGAGCTGACCTCCCGGCTGATCGAGTGGGGCGTCCTGTCCCCCGGCATGGAGAGCGTCGTCGGCTTCGGTGGCCCCGACGAGGACGACGAGGAGCTCGACCCCAACTGGGAGCGCCGCCGCGCCCCGCGCTGAGCAGGACCCGTCGCACGGAGGGGCCCGTCCGCGCCGTCGGACGGGCTCTTCTGCGTGAGGACGCCGTCGATCGGCTGCGCGCGCTGCTCGACCTGTCACCACGCGGTGATGGGGTGACCGGGTGATCTCGACGTTCCAGGCGCTCGCCGTCGCCCTGCTGTTCCTGCTACCCGGCGCCGCCTACAACTTCGCGCTCGAGCGAGTCGCCGGCTCCTTCGGTAGCTCGCTCGCCGACCGCCTGGTGCGGTTCCTGGCCGCCTCCGCGGCCTTCCAAGCCGTCTTCTCCGGCTTCGAGCTGTGGCTGTACCGCGAATACGTCGTCACCGGTCGTCTGGCGGACGGCGAGGTCCCCTGGCTGCTACTGCAGTGCGTCGCACTGCTGTACGTGGGGCTTCCCACGGCGATCGGCAGCCTCGTCGGCCGCGGACAGAAGAAGCGCTGGCCGTGGGTGCGCCTGCTGACCGGCGAGTCGCCCGAGCCACGGGCGTGGGACCACGTCTGGCGTCGTGACACGGTCGGCATCGTGCGTGTGCGGCTCAAGTCGGGCAGCTGGCTGGCCGGGGTCTACGCGAAGTCGCCCTCGGGTGTGCGGTCCTACGCTTCCGGCTATCCCGAAGCCGGCGATCTCTTCCTGAGCGAACAGCTGGTCGTCGATTCCGTCTCCGGCGAGTTCACGGTCGACCAGGATGGACGGCCGTTCCGGCCCGACGGCTCCCCCGGCCTTCTTCTACGCTGGGACGAGATTGAGTATCTCGAGTTCGAGGAGGTCCCGTGAGTCGCCCGGACAAGAGCGTGCCGAGACCAGCTCCCCGTGAGCCTCGCACCTCGGAGTTCGAGAAGCGCGGCGGCTACCCCAGCCCGGACCGCCCGGTGGGGCAGCTGCCCAAGGTGCGTCGGGGCCCGGGGCCCGGTGGTGCCCGCCCGTCCGAGATCCACCCGCCGACCGGCAAGAAGTAGCAACCACCCGCCTCCGCCCAGCAGGGCGGCCCACCCGGTCGCACGATGCGCACACCGGCTCAGGCCGTCGGCACCTCGGCGGCGAGGATCGCGCCCAGGACGCCGTTGACGTACGCCGGCGAGTCGTCGGTGGACAGCGCCTTGGCCAGCTCCACCGCCTCGTCGATGACCACGAGGTCGGGGACGTCCTCGGCCCACAACAGCTCGAACACCGCCATGCGCAGGATCGCGCGGTCGACGTCGGGCAGCCGGTCCAGCGACCAGTTGGTGGCGTGCGTGTCGATCAGGGCGTCGATGCGGGCGCCGTGTTCGGCCACGCCCTCGACCAGCCGGACGGTGTGCTCGGGGACCGGCGGGTTCGCCGTCTCGATCCGGTCGCGGAGCACCGCCAGCCGGTCGTCGCCCCGCAGGTCGGCCTCGTAGAGGACGTCGACGGCGCGCTTGCGCGCCTTGGAGCGGGCAGCCATGCGAGGAGCCGGGCTCAGTTGACGCGGCCGAGGTACCGGCCGTCGCGCGTGTCGACCTTCAGCTTCTCGCCGGTGGTGATGAACAGGGGGACCTGGATCTGCGCGCCGGTCTCCAGCGTCGCGGGCTTGGTCCCGCCGGTGGAGC
Organism: uncultured Blastococcus sp.; assembly: GCA_902805535.1. Classification (GTDB taxonomy): domain Bacteria; phylum Actinomycetota; class Actinomycetes; order Mycobacteriales; family Geodermatophilaceae; genus Blastococcus_B. The sequence continues at coordinate 9,693 of CADCTN010000166.1, forward strand.
GGTCGCCCTGCAGCCCCGGGTCGGTGTGCTGGACGACCAGCTCCATGGTGACCGGGAGCTCGACGTACAGCGGGGTGCTGTCGTGCACGGCGACGACGACCTCGGTGTTGTCCAACAGGTAGTTGGCGCCGTCACCCACGGTTTCGGTGGGCACGTAGATCTGGTCGAACGTGTCGCCGTCCATGAAGACGAAGTCGTTGCCCTCCTGGTACAGGTAGGTCATCGACCGCTTGTCCACGTTGGCCGTCTCGACCTTCGTGCCGGCGTTGAAGGTCTTGTCGACGACCTTGCCCGACAGCACGTTCTTCAGCGTCGTGCGCACGAAGGCGCCACCCTTGCCGGGCTTGACGTGCTGGAAGTCGGTCACCGTCCAGAGCTGGCCGTCCAGGTTGAGGACGATGCCGTTCTTCAGGTCGTTGGTGGTAGCCATCAGAGAACCAGCAGTTCCTTGCTCGTGAGGGTCAACAACTCGGGCTCGTCGTCCGTGACCACCAGGGTGTCCTCGATCCGGACCCCGCCGTGACCGGGCAGGTACACGCCCGGCTCCACGGTGACGGCCATGCCGGCGGCCAGAGTACCCGCGCCCAGCGGGCCGATGCCCGGCGCCTCGTGGATCTCCAGGCCCACCCCGTGCCCCACCCCGTGGGTGAAGTGCTCGCCGTGGCCGGCCTCGGCGATCACGTCCCGGGACGCCGCGTCGACGGCGACCACGTCGACGCCGACGGCCAGCGCGGCTCGTCCGGCGGCCTGCGCCGCCCGGACGAGCTCGTAGACCTCCCGCTGCCAGTCCGCTGCGTGCCCGAGGACGACGGTGCGGGTCATGTCGGAGTGGTAGCCGTCGACCGTGGCGCCGAAGTCGAGCTTGAGGAAGTCGCCGTCGCGCAGCACGGTGGCGTCGGGCCGGTGGTGCGGGATCGCCGAGTTGGCCCCGGCAGCCACGATCGTCTCGAACGACGGAGCCTCGGCACCCAGGACCAGCATCCGGGCGTCCAGCTCCCGGCCGACCTCCAGCTCGGTCCGCCCGGGGCGCAGCGCACCCTCGGCGGCCAGCTCGGCCAGCGCCTGGTCGGCGACCGCGCAGGCACGGCGCAGCGACTCGATCTCGTCCTCGTCCTTGACCACGCGCTGCGCCTCGACCGCCCGGCGGACCGAGGCCAGCTCGGGCACGGTGCCCCCCGATGCGGCGTCGGCCAGCAGCTGCTCGAGGGAGGCGAGGCCGTCGACGGTCAGGTCGTGCGACTCGTACCCGAGGCGGCCCGCACCACGGCGCAACGCCTCCCGGGCGATCCCCGCGACGGTCGCCCGGTCGATCAGGAGCTCGACGTCGGGCACCTGGGTCGCGGCCTGGGTGGTGTAGCGGCCGTCGGTGCCGAACAGGTCGGCGCCGTCCGCGCGCACCAGCAGCACGCCGTTGGAGCCGGTGAAGCCGGTCAGGTAGCGGACGTTGAGCAGGTTGGTGACCAGGACGGCGTCCAGCCCGCGCTGGGCGGCGACCCTGCGCAGCGCGTCCCGGCGCTCCGCTGCCCGGTTCACCGCACACCCTGCTGGGCGAGCCAGCCCAGCGCCAGGATGTAGCCGCTCACGCCCAGACCGGCGATCACGCCGTCGGCGACGCCGGAGACGTAGGAGTGGTGCCGGAACTCCTCGCGCGCGTGGATGTTGGTGATGTGCACCTCGACCAGCGGGGCGTTCAGCCCGGCCAGCGCGTCGCGCAGCGCCACCGACGTGTGCGACCAGCCGCCGGGGTTGATCAGCACCGGGTCACCGGCGTCGGAGGCCGCGTGGATCCAGCCCAGCATCTCGCCCTCGTCGTCGGTCTGCCGGACCTGCACCTCCACGCCCATCTCCCGGCCCGTCGACTCCACCAGCTCCACGAGCTCGGCGTGGGTGGTCGTGCCGTACTTCTCCGGCTCCCGGAGACCGAGCCGGCCGAGGTTCGGGCCGTTGAGCACCTGGATGGTCATCGCGTCTCTCCTGATACGGCCGCCCAGGCGGCGTCCAGCCACGCCTGGTCCGGGTCGGTGAGGATCATGGGCCTTGCAGCTTCACCGGGCCGTCGCCCGTCGAGGACGACGAACCGCAGCGAGGCACCGCGGGCCTTCTTGTCCACCCGCATCACCGACTGGATCGTCTCCCAGTCGCCGGTGTACCGGGTGGGCAGGCCCATGGCATCCACCAGGGTGCGGTGCCGGTCGACCTCGGCCCGGGTCAGCAGGCCGGCCCGGCCGGCGAGCTCGGCGGCGAAGACCAGGCCGACGGCGACGGCCTCGCCGTGCCGCCAGCCGAAGTCCTCGACCCGCTCGATCGCGTGGCCGAGCGTGTGGCCGTAGTTGAGGAACTCGCGGCGGCCGGTGTCGTAGAGGTCCTCGCCCACCGCGTCGGCCTTGACCTGCACGGCCCGCTCGATGAGCTCCTCGGTGTCCCGCCGGCCGGTCGGGTCCGACTCCAGCAGGGCCAGGATCCGGGCGTCGGCGATGAAGCCGCACTTCACCACCTCGGCCAGCCCCGACCGGAACTCCGGCTCCGGCAGCCCGGCCAGCACGTCGGTGTCGGCGAGCACCGCCGCGGGCGGGTGGAACGCCCCGACCAAATTCTTGCCCGCGGCGGTGTTGATGCCCGTCTTGCCGCCGACCGCGGCGTCGACCATGCCGAGGACGCTCGTGGGCACCGTCACGAACCGCACCCCGCGCATCCAGGTGGCGGCGGCGAAGCCCGCGAGGTCGGTCACCGCACCCCCGCCGACGCCCACGACGGCGTCGGACCGGGTCATGCCCAGGCGGCCGAACTGGTCCCACAGCACGGCGGCCACGTCGGCGGTCTTGGCCGCCTCCCCGTCCGGGACGACGACCGCCTCAGCCGCAACGCCCGCCGTCTGCAGGATCTCGACGGCGGCGCCGGCGAGCGCGGCCAGGGGCGGGGCGTGCACCACCGCGGCCCGCGCCGTGCCGGCGAGGACCAGGCTCAGCTCCGCCTGCGCCCCCGCCCCGATGACGACCTCGTAGGGCGCCTCGCCCGCGACGGTGACCCGCCTCATCGGCCGGTCCGGCCCGCGGGCAGGGCTGCCAGGACCTCGGCCACCACGGCCTCGGGGCGGCGGCCACCGGTCTGCAGGGTCAGCGTCGCCACCTCGGCGTACAGCGGGGCGCGGGTCTCCAGCATGTGCCGCAGCATCGCCCGTGGGTTGACGCCGAGGATCGGCCGGTCCCGGGAGAGCCCCACGCGCTTGGCAGCCGACGGCAGGTCGACGTCCAGCCACACGACGGTCCCGCCGGCGCGCCCGTAGGACACCAGCAGCTCCCGGGTGGCAGCGCTGGTCACCGCTCCGCCGCCGAGCGCGAGGACGCCGTCGTGCTGGGCCAGGCCCGCGGCGACCGCCTGCTCCTCCAGCGCCCGGAAGTGCGGCTCGCCCTCGGTGACGAACAGATCGGCGATGGAGGACCCGGTCGAGAACTCGACGTCCTGGTCGGTGTCGCGGAACCCGGTGCCGAGGGCCTCGGCCAGCGCCGTCCCCACCGTCGTCTTGCCCGAGGCCGGCGGGCCGACCAGCACGAGCAGCGGCGTGCTCATCGGAGGGACAGGCTCATCGGAGGGACAGGGCGTCGAGGTAGGCCTGCGCGTTGCGGCGCGTCTCGGGGACCGAGTCGCCGCCGAACTTCTCCAGGACGGCGTCGGCGAGCACCAGGGCCACCATCGCCTCCATCACCACGCTGCCCCGGGGGACGGCGCAGGCGTCGCTGCGCTGGTTGATCGCCACCGCCGGCTCGAGGGTGCTCGTGTCGACCGTGGCCAGGGCCCGCGGCACGGTCGAGATCGGCTTCATCGCGGCGCGGACCCGCAGCACCTCGCCGTTGGTCATGCCGCCCTCGATCCCCCCGGCGCGGTCGGTGAGCCGCTGGATCCGGCCGTCGGCGAGCTCGATCTCGTCGTGGGCGACCGAGCCGCGCCGCCGGGCCGTCTCCAGCCCGTCGCCCACCTCCACCGCCTTCACCGACTGGACGCCCATGAGCGCCCCGGCGAGCCGGGAGTCCAACCGGCGGTCCCAGTGGACGTGGCTGCCGAGGCCGGGCGGGAGGCCGTGCACGACGACCTCGATGACGCCGCCCAGGGTGTCGCCGTTCTTCCGCACGTCGTCGATCTCGGCGACCATGCGCTCGCTGGTCGCCGGGTCGGCGCAGCGGACGGGGTCCTGGTCGATGCGAGCGTTGTCGTGCGGGCCGGGGAGGACGCCGTCGGGCACCTCGACCGGGCCGATCGCCACCACGTGACTGACCACCTCGACACCGAGGACCTGGCGCAGGAACGCCTGGGCGATCGCCCCCAGAGCCACGCGGGCCGCCGTCTCGCGGGCGCTGGCCCGCTCGAGCACCGGCCGGGCGTCGTCGAAGCCGTACTTCTGCATGCCGGCCAGGTCGGCGTGCCCGGGACGCGGGCGGGTCAGCGGCGCGTTGCGCGCCTGGCCGGCCAGCACGTCCGCGTCGACCGGGTCCGCGGACATGACCGTGGACCACTTGGGCCACTCGGTGTTGCCCACCTGGACGGCGATCGGGCCGCCCTGCGTCCGGCCGTGCCGGACCCCGCCGGTGAGCGAGACCTCGTCCTGCTCGAAGGACATCCGCGCGCCCCGGCCGTGGCCCAGGCGGCGACGGGCCAGCTGCAGGTCGATGTCGGTGGTCTGCACCTCCACGCCGGCGGGCAGCCCCTCCAGGATCGCGGTGAGCTGCTGACCGTGCGATTCCCCTGCGGTCAACCAGCGCAACATGACCTCGATCCTAGAAGGACCGCCCTTCCGGCCTTCCCGCGCAGGCTCGGGGGCCCTGGACAGCGGCCGCTCAGGTGAGGGAGACCGACCCCAGCAGGAGCACCAGCACGGCACCGGCCAGCAGCGGCGGGCCGAACGGGATCGCCGTCCGCCAGCCCGCCCGCCGCGTGGCCAGCAGCAGCACCGACACCAGGGCACCGGTCAGCAGGCCCAGGAACACCCCGGTCAGGAGCACGCCCCAGCCGAACCAGCCGAGCACCAGGCCGAGCAGACCCAGCAGCTTGACGTCCCCGAAACCGAACCCGTCCGGGGAGAGCGCGGCGGCGAGCACGCCGACGGCGAACGCGGCGGCCGCGGCGGTGAGCGCCCGCAGGAACGGGCCCCAGGTGCCGAGCACCGCGGCGTCGACCAGGAGAGCCGCCGCGCAGACGGCCGCAGCCGGATAGGTGACCCGGTCCGGGAGGCGGTGGCTGAGCAGGTCGACCGCGCCCAGGACGACGGCCGCCCCCGCGGCCCACGCCAGCGCCACCGTCGCGGGCCGGGCGCCGGTCAGCAGGACCGCCCCCGCCAGCAGCCCGGCGAGCACCGCCGTCATCACCCCGGCCCGGACGGCGGACGGGACCGCGGTGGGCTCACGGGCCGCCAGGCGTACCGCCACCCGCGCCAGCCAAGGGCCCAGGAGGAGCGCCACCAGCAGCACGACGACGAGCAACGCCGGCCGGGCGGGCTCCACCGGCGGGTCAGCGGCCGGCGACGGCCGCGTCGAGCGCGCTGCGCATGGCCTCGATGGGCGCGGGCAGGCCCGTCATCAGCTCGACCTGCTCGGTGGCCTGCCAGAACAGCACGTCCAGCCCGCCGGCGACCGTGCCGCCGAGCCGGGCGACCCGGTCGGCCAGCGCGGTCGGCCACGGGTCGTAGAGCACGTCGAGCAGCGTGTGCTCGGCCCGCCACGGCAGTGCCAGGAGCGTGGCCTGTCCGCCGACGGGCACCGTGCTGACGACCAGCGGAGCGTCGAGGACGCCGCCGTCCAGCCGCAGCACCGCCGTCGACACCCCCAGGGTCTGGAGGACCCGGGTGACGTCCCCCGAACGCGCCGGGTCCCGCACGAGGACGTCGACGTGCTCGGCTCCGAGCGAGGCGACCGCCACCGCCGCTGCCGCCGCCGTCCCGCCGGCCCCGATGATCGCCGCCGAGCCGACCTGGTCCACCCCGGCCAGCCGCAGCGCCATGCCGATCCCGGCGACGTCGGTGTTCTCGGCGCGCCAGCCCAGCTCGGTGCGGACCAGGGTGTTGGCCGCGTGCAGCAGTCGCGGCAGCGGCTCCACCACGTCGGCGACGTCCACCGCGGCCTGCTTGCACGGCATCGTCACCGAGAAGCCCCGCCACTCCTCGCCGAGCCCGGCCAGGAGCACCGGCAGGTCCTCGCCACCCACGTCCAGGGCGTCGTAGGTCCAGTCGGTCAGACCCAGGGCCTGGTACGCCGCCCGGTGCAGGACCGGCGAGAGCGAGTGGGCGACCGGACGGCCCAGCAGCGCCGCCCTCATCCCGCTGTGCTCATCCCGCTGTGCTCATCCCGCTGTGCTCATTCCTCGGGGTTGTCCCGCAGCCACTGCCGGAAGAGCTCCACGTTCGCATCGTGCTCGGCCTTGGTGGCGGCGAAGCGGGTGTCACCGGTGTCCGGGTCGACCACGACGAAGAAGCGCCAGTCACCCGGGGTCGGGTTGAGCACCGCGCGCAGCGCGTCCTCGCCCGGGTTGTCGATGGCGCCCGGCGGCAGGCCCGGATAGAGGTAGGTGTTGTACGGCGAGGGGTTGGCCCGGTCACCGGCGGTCGTGGTCAGACCGCCCTTGCCGTTGGCATAGTTCACCGTGGTGTCCAGCTGCAGCGCCATGCCGTCGGCGAGCCGGTTCTCCAGTACGCGGGCGACCTTGCCCATGTCCTCGACCGAGCCCGCCTCCGCCTGCACCATGCTCGCCTTGGTGACCACCGTGAGCCGGTCGGCCTCGGCGATGCCGAGCGAGGTCAGCACCTCGGTCCCCCGCGCCACCATCTGCCGCAGGATGTCGGCCGGCGCGGTGTCGGGCTCCACGTCGTAGGTCGCCGGGAAGAGGAATCCCTCCAGCTGACCGTTGGCGTAGGCCGGCAGTCCCAGCGCGGCCGGGTCGGCCGCGGCGGCCTGGAACTGCTCGACCGGGATGCCGGTCTCCTCGGAGATGCGCGCCAGGGTCCGCTCGACGGTCAGCCCCTCGGGCAGCGTCACCCGCGTCATCATCCGCGAGACGGGGTCGAGCAGGAGGTCCAGCGCGGCCTGGCCGCTCATCTGCGACCGCATGTTGTAGACGCCCGGCTGGATGCCCACCGAGGCGGCGTTGGCCTCGGCGGCCTCGACGAACGGGCTGACGGAGGCGATGACGCCGGCGTCGGCCAGCGCGCGGGCGATGTCGCTGAGCGTGTCGCCGTCCTGCACGCGGATCGACACCTCACCGGTGCCCTGTCCGGTGTAGTCCTGGGCGGTCGGGTTGATGAGCTCGATCAGCTTCTGGCCGCCCAGCACGATGCCGACGACCAGGCCGGCGAGCACGAGCAAGGAGGCGATGACGGCGAAGGGGCGTCGACGGCGGCGTGCGCGGCCGGTCCGCTTGTCGTACGGCTTGACCGGGACGTCGTCGACGAACCCTCCGTCGACGAACGCCGCGTCGTGGTCCGGCGAGTCCTCGACGGCCTGCTCGTCGTGGGAGTCGTACCGGCGCCCGCGTCCGCGGCGGCGGGGGGCCTCCTCCTCGACATGGGCGCCGATGACGTCCAGGCCACCGGTGTGGTCCTCCCAGCCGTGCCCGTCGGGGTCGAGGGCGTGCGCATCCGTGGCGTCCTCGTCGGAGGAGCGGTTCCCGCCCATGGGATCAGCAGGCTGCCCGTGCCGGCCCGGCCTGTCGAGGGGGCTGCCCGGCATCAGCGGCTGGGCGACGGTCTGGGCGTCCTCACCCGGCGCGTCCTGCCGAGGGTGCAACCGGTCCCACACACCCGGGGGCCGGGGCGGGAGCGGGGCGGAGGGATGCGCGGGCGGCAGGTCGTCCCGTCCCCGGGAGTCGGTTTCCGGGAAGTCATCGCCAGTGCTGTGGCGGGCGCTCAGCGGGTGGTCGGGGTGGTCGCTGGAGCCGTAGGACCACCAGTCCGGCTCGACGAGCGGACCCGTCTGGTCGGCGGAGCGGTCGGCACGGCGGTCGAGCAGTCCGTGCGTCCGGCGGCCCTCGGTGTCCCGGCCGACCGGCGGCAGCCCACCTGTGACGTAGGGCGGGACCGCGTAGCGCTCCGGCTCGTACCGCGGGACCCCGAAGCCGAGATCGCCGGGAGGCGGGTATGTGCCCTCGGGCGAGGAGTGCCGCCCGCCGTACCCGGTCACGAGCTCGCCTCGCCGGCACTCGCCGTACGCGTGCCCGACGGTGCCTCGCCCGCGCGCTCGGTCACGTGCGCGGCCGCCGGCTGTCGAGGAACTGTTGGAGGATCACCACGGCGGCTGCCTGGTCGATCACCGGTCGCTGCTTGCGGCTGTCGATGCCGCTCTCGCGCAGGTGGCTCGCTGCGGTCACTGTGGAGAGCCTTTCGTCGATCAGGATCACCGGCACATCCGGTATGCGGTCGGCTAGTTCCTGAGCGTAATCGGCGGCGTCCTGGGCCGAGGCTCCTGACGCACCCGACAAATGCACCGGCTCCCCCACGACCACCTCCGTCACCTCGTGTTCCACGACGAGCGCGGCGAGGCGGTCCAGATCGCCCCGGTCCTTGGCCCGGCGCAGCGTCTCCAAGGGGCTGGCGAGCGTGCCGGTGAGGTCGGACAGGGCCAGGCCGACGCGCACCGTGCCGACGTCGACGCCCAGTACCCGCCCGGTCGACGGCTGAGCCGCCGCCGGACGCGGGGGCACCTTCAGGTGCTCGGGCCAGCCGCCGCTCAGGTCGATCTCGCTGGTCTCGTTGGTGACCGGCGGGAACCCGCGGCCGAGGTCGAGCTCGGTCGTCGGGTGGTGCTGCGGCTGCGCCGGGCGGGGCCGCGCCGGGGGCACGGCCGGCAGCTCGCGCCGCCGCCGGCCGACCGGGCCGGTGTCCTCGGGGTTGTACTCGGAGTCGGACACGTTGGTCACCTTCCCGTGGCGGTCAGGACCGCCTGCTCGCCGGCCTGCAGTGCCGCGGGGATTCCCGCGGGATCGGTGCCGCCGCCCTGGGCGACGTCCGCCTTGCCTCCGCCGCGGCCACCGACCGGCGCCGCGGCAGCCCGCAGCACGTCGTTGGCCGACAGCCCTCGCTCGAGTGCCGCCGGGTTCAGCACGGCCACGAGCGCCACCTTGCCACCCGACTCCGACGCCAGCAGGACCACCGACGGCCTGTCGCCCGGCAGCCTGCCGCGGACGTCGAGCGCCAACGTGCGCAGGTCGCCGCCGCCCAGCCCGGCCGGCGCGCCGGTGACCAGCGCCACGCCGTCCACGTCCTTGGCAGCGGCGGCGAGCTGACCGGCCGCGGCGACCGACTGCTGGCCCCGCAGCTCGGCGAGCTCCTTGTCGGCGTCGCGCAGCCGGGCGACCATGCCGCCCACCCGCTCCACCAGGCCGTCCTGCGGGGACTTCAGCAGCTCGGCCAGCTGGCGGACCAGGTCGCGCTCGCGGGCCAGGTAGCGGAAGCCCTCCAGGCCGACGACGGCCTCGACGCGCCGGGCGCCCGAGCCCACCGACGACTCACCGGTGAGGGCGAGGGTGCCGATCTGCGCGCTGCCCCGCACGTGGGTGCCACCGCAGAGCTCGCGCGACCACGGGCCGCCGATCTCCACGACGCGCACCTGCTCGCCGTAGGTCTCGCCGAACAGCGCGATCGCCCCGAAGGCCTGCGCCTCGGGCAGCGTCATGTACGACGCCGTGACCTTGTGGTCGGCGCGGACGGCGGCGTTGGCGACGTCCTCGATGTCGTGGCGCTGCTGCTGGCTGAGCGCGCCCTGCCAGGCGAAGTCCAGTCGCAGGTACCCGGGGCGGTTGTAGGAGCCCGACTGCAGCGCCTGCGGGCCGAGCACCTGGCGCAGCGCCGCGTGCACGACGTGGGTGCCCGAGTGCGCCTGGCAGGCCGAGAGCCGCCACTCGTAGTCCACCTCGGCGGTGAGCTCGGCGCCCTCGCGCAGCTCGCCCTCCAGCACGCGCACCTGGTGGGCGACCAGGCCCTTGACCGGCCGCTGCACGTCGATGACCTCGGCGCGGCCGCCGTCCCAGGTGAGGACGCCGGCGTCGGCGACCTGACCGCCGGACTCGGCGTAGAAGGGCGTGCGGTCGAGGATGACCCGCACGATGTCCCCCGGGCCGCTGACCCCGTCCTGGTCCGCCCCCTCGGTGACGAGGGCCAGCACCCGCGAATCGGTGCGCAGGGTCTCGTAGGCCTGCCAGTCCGTCGGACCGTGCTCGGCCAGCAGCCGGCGGTAGGCCAGCACGTCGACGGACCCGGTGCGCTTGGCGCGGGCATCGGCGCGGGCGCGCTCGCGCTGCTCCTTCATGAGCGCCCGGAAGCCGTCCTCGTCGACGGTGACGCCCTGCTCGGCGGCCATCTCCAGGGTGACGTCGATCGGGAAGCCGTACGTGTCGTGCAGGGAGAACGCCTGGTCGCCGGAGAGGGCGGGCGCGCCGGCGGCCTTGGCCTGCGTGACCGCGGTGTCGAACAGCGTCGTCCCGGCGCTCAGCGTCCGGCGGAACGCCTCCTCCTCGGCGTAGGCGACGGCCGAGATGCGGTCGAAGTCCGTGGCGAGCTCGGGGTAGCTGGCGCTCATCGCGTCGCGGGAGACCGGCAGCAGCTCCGGCAGCGTCGCCTCGTCGATGCCCAGCAGCTTCATCGAGCGGACGGCGCGGCGCAGCAGCCGGCGCACGATGTAGCCGGCGCCCTCGTTGCCCGGCGTGACGCCGTCGCCGATCAGCATCAGGCCGGAGCGGACGTGGTCGGCCACCACGCGCAGCCGGACGTCGTCCGCGTGCCCGTCCTGCCCACCCCGGCCGTAGGTGACCCCGGCGAGCTCGGCGGCCCGGCGCAGCACCGGCGCCACCTCGTCGATCTCGTACATGTTGTCCACGCCCTGCAGCAGGAAGGCCACCCGCTCCAGGCCCATGCCGGTGTCGATGTTCTTCTTCGGCAGCTCGCCGAGGACGCGGAAGTCCTCCTTGCTCCGCACCTCGTCGATCTCGTACTGCATGAAGACGAGATTCCAGATCTCCAGGAACCGGTCACCGGCGAGGTCCACGGCCGGCCCGCCGTCCGGCCCGTACCGGGGGCCGCGGTCCACGTAGATCTCCGAGGACGGGCCGGCCGGGCCGGGGGCGCCGGTGTGCCAGTAGTTGTCGGCCTTGCCCAGCCGCTGGATCCGCTCCTTCGGCAGGCCGGCGATCCGGTGCCAGGCGTCGGCGCCCTCGTCGTCGTCCAGGTAGACCGTGGCCCAGATCGTGTCGGGGTCGAACCCCAGCCCGCCGTCCTCGACCGCCCCGGTGATGAGCTCCCAGGCGTACTGGATCGCCCCGTCCTTGAAGTAGTCGCCGAAGGAGAAGTTGCCGTTCATCTGGAAGAACGTGCCGTGCCGGGTGGTCTTGCCCACCTCCTCGATGTCGAGGGTGCGGACGCACTTCTGCACGCTGGTCGCCCGGGGGAACGGCGCCGGCTCCCGGCCGGTCAGGTACGGGATGAACGGCACCATGCCGGCGACGGTGAACAGCAGCGACGGGTCCGGCGAGATCAGCGAGGCGCTGGGGACGACGGTGTGGTCGCGCTGGGCGAAGTGCTCGAGGAAGCGGCGGCGGATCTCGGCGGTCTGCATCAGGTTCTACTCAGTTCTGCGAATCGGGCACCCGGTCCCGGGCGCCCGCGACGGGCGTCAACTGTTCTGGCCCTGTCATTCAGCGCCCTGTCACTCAGCGCTGTGGGCCCCGCGGCGCAGGGCGGCGGCGTCGCCGGCAGCGGGCAGCGGCGCGTCCAGACCGGTGCCGGCGCGCAGCTCCTGCTCGCGCTCGGCCATCGCCTCCCGGATGTCGGCGCCGAAGTCACCGATCGCCTCGGCCAGCTCGCGCAGGCCCTCGGCGATGGAGCCGCCGAGGCCCGCGGGGGTCATCTTCTCGGCGGCGCGGCTCAGCTTGCGGACGACGAGGGCGCCGATGGTGATGCCCATCGCGAGCCAGAACACCCGGCGCATCAGGCGGCCCGCCGGGCATCGCGACGAGCGCTGCGGCGGGCTCGTCGGTCGTCACGGTCACGGGCGGCGGCGTCGGCGAGGGCCTGGCCCTCGCGCTTCTTCTTCGTCGCGCTGCGCACGCCGTAGCTGAACGCGGCGACCTTGATCAGCGGGCTGCCCAGCGTGGCGGCGACGACGCTGGTCAGCGCGGCCACGTTGCTGGACACGTTGGCGGCGTTGCCGGTGATGTCGTCCACGCGCTCGAGGTTGCTGTTCACGTGGGTCACCGTGGTGCTGGCCTGGGTCAGGATGGGGGCGCTCTGCTCGCGCACCTGGCGGATGGTCAGCGTGGTCTCGTCGAGTGTGCGCCCGAGCTTGAGCAGCGGGACGGCCACCAGCACCACCAGCAGCACCAGGGCGCCGGCTGCGATCAGCCCGGCGATCTCTCCTACGGACACGCGCACTCCCGTTCTCGGTCTCTCGTCGACCGGCTCGCCCCTGCGGCCCGGCGTGGACACAGTAGTCGCGCCCGCCGCCGGTCCCCGGAGCCGTGTCGGCGGCCCGTCAGCGGGTGCGCCGCACGATGGCCCGCAGTTTTGCCAGCCGCTCTCCCAGCCGCGCCTCGGCTCCGCGGCCGGTCGGGCGGTAGTAGTCCTTCCCGACCAGGGCGTCGGGCGGGTACTGCTGCGGGACGACGCCGTCGGGGTGGGCGTGCGGGTAGACGTAGGTCTGCCCGTGGCCCAGCTTCTTCGCTCCGCCGTAGTGGGCGTCGCGCAGCCCGGGGGGCACCGGGCCGGCCAGCCCGGCCCGCACGTCGGCCACCGACTCGCCCATGGCCACCGTGACGGCATTGGACTTCGGCGCGGTGGCCAGGTGGACGACGGCCTGCGCCAGGGCGAAATGGCCCTCCGGCATCCCGACGAAGGCGACGGCGTCGGCCGCGGCGACGGCGGTGAGCAGGGCGGTGGGGTCGGCCATCCCGATGTCCTCGCTGGCACTGATCACCAGCCGGCGGGCGATGAAGCGCGGGTCCTCTCCGGCCTCCACCATGCGGGCCAGGTAGTGCATCGCGGCGTCGACATCGCTGCCGCGGATGGTCTTGATCAGCGCGCTGGCGACGTCGTAGTGCTGGTCGCCCTGGCGGTCGTAGCGCACCGCGGCCTGGGCGACCGCGGTCTCCAGCGTGGCGAGGTCCAGCACGTCGGCGCCCGCCGCCCGGGCGGCGCCGGCGCCGGACTCCAGGGCGGTCAGCGCCTTGCGCGCGTCGCCGCCGGCGACCCGCACCAGGTGCGTCTGCGCCTCCTCGGTGAGCGTGACCGCCCCGTCGAGGCCGCGTTCGGCGGTGAGCGCCCGGTGCAGGACGGCGCGGATGTCCTCGTCGCTGAGCGGCTGCAGGGCGAGGACCAGCGAGCGGCTCAGCAAGGGGCTGACCACGGAGAAGAACGGGTTCTCCGTGGTGGCGGCGATCAGGCTGACGATCCGGTCCTCGACCGCGCCGAGCAGCGAGTCCTGCTGGGTCTTGGAGAAGCGGTGCACCTCGTCGATGAACAGGACCGTCCGGCGGCCGGCGTAGGTGAGCTCCCGCTTCGCGGCGGTGATGACTGCGCGGACCTCCTTCACCCCGGAGTCCAGGGCCGACAGCTGCACGAACTGGCGCTTGGTCGCCAGCGAGATGACGTGCGCGAGCGTCGTCTTGCCGGTGCCCGGGGGGCCGTACAGGACCAGCGACATCGGCTCGTCGGACTCGACCAGCCGCCGCAGCGGGGCGCGCTCGCCGAGCAGGTGCTGCTGCCCCACCACCTCGTCCAGGGCGCGGGGACGCATCCGGACCGCCAGCGGCGCGCCCGCATCGACGGCCGCGGCGGCCGCCGTCTCCGCGGGGTCCTCGAACAGCGAAGTCACGGTTGCGACGCTACCCGTGGGGCACGACAGCCTCGTGAAGCAGCGGAGCATCGGGAACGACACCGTCGGCCGGGTGGACGTGGGGGCCGTGGGCCTCGGCGCCATGCCCCTGTCCACCAAAGAACCGCGACCCTCCCCGGAGGAGGCGATCGCCGTCGTCCACGCCGCCCTCGACGCGGGGGTGACGCTGATCGACACCGCGGACGCCTACTCGAGAGACGAGGCGGAGTTCGGGCACAACGAGTCGCTCGTCGCCGAGGCGCTCGCGTCCGCCGGGGCCTCGGCCGGGGACTCCGACGTGCTGGTGGCCACCAAGGGCGGGCACACCCGGCGCGGCACCGACTGGGAGCTGGACGGGTCGCCGTCCTACCTGCGCCGAGCCTGCGAGGGGTCGCTGAAGCGGCTCGGGGTCGACGCCATCGGGCTGTACCAGTTCCACCGGCCCGACCCGGCGACCCCGTGGGAGGTGTCGATGGGCGCCCTGCGCTCGCTGTTCGACGACGGGCTGGTCCGCATGGTCGGGATCAGCAACGCCTCGGTTGCGCAGATCGACGCCGCCCGCGCCGTCCTGGGCGAGGCGCTGGTGAGCGTGCAGAACCGGTTCTCCCCCGGCTACCGGTCCTCGGCCGCCGAGCTGGCGCACTGCGCGGAGCACGGGCTGGCCTGGCTGCCGTGGAGTCCGTTCGGCGGCGTGTCGGCCGCCGGTTCGCTGGGCTCCGCGGCGCCGGCCTTCGCCGAGGTCGCCGACGAGCTGGGCGTGTCGGTCTACCAGGTGACGCTGGCCTGGCACCTGGCGCAGTCCGACGTCGTCGTGGCCATCCCGGGCGCCTCCCGGCCCGCGTCGATCCAGGACTCCGCCGCCGCCACCCACCTCGAGCTCACCGGCGACCAGCTCGCCCGTCTCGACGCGAGCTGACCGGAACGCCCCGAGCCGCCGAGTGAGCAGTTGAGGTCGCCGACACGCGCCGACACGCCGTCGAGTGCGACCTCAACTGCTCACTCGTCCGTCCACAGCCTGGCGGCCGGTCCACGGATGCGCCCTGACCGTCGTCCCGGCAGCGCGGCGACCGCACCGTCGCGGGCGTGACGAAGTACCTCCCCCCCTGACCTACACGCGGTCCGCGGCCGACGTCGCCGAGCTCACCCGTGCACAACTGCGCGTCGATGGCATCCGCGTCACCCGAGGCGGCTACGTCTCGCGGGCGGCGGAGCTCACCCTGGCGACGGCCGGCCGGGCCGCACTGGACGTGCTCCCGGAGGGCGCCGTCGTCTCCCACCACACCGCGGCGGCCCTCCTGGGCGCTCCGGTCCGCACGGGGTGGCCGCTCACCTTCTCGGTGCCGCCGAAGACCTACCGGCCCCGCCGTCGCGGAGTTCTCGTCCACGTGGGGAGCCTCGCCGACGGCGACCGGACGACGGTCGGCGAGCTCCCCGTGACCAGTGGCTGCCGCACCTGGCTCGACCTCGCCAGGTGCCTGCCGTCGGACGAGCTGGTGGCCGTGGGTGACGCCCTGTTCCGCGCCGGCCACCTCGACCCCACATCGGTGCGCGCGCGCCTGGACCGGGCGCACGGCAGGCGCGGCGTCGTCCTGGCGCGCCGCTGGGCACCACGCCTGACCCGGCTGGCGGCGTCCCGGCCCGAGAGCCTGGTCCGGGTGTGGCTGATCGAGAGCCCGCTCCCGGACCCCGAGCTGCAGGTGCCCCTGAGCGACCACGCCGGGCGGGAGATCGCGCACGCCGATCTCGGCTACGCGCGGTGGCGGGTTGCCTTGGAGTACGAGGGGCGCCAGCACGCCGAGCGCGAGCAGTTCGGACGGGACATCGCCCGCTATTCGCTGATGGCCAGCCGCGGATGGCTCGTGCTGCGCTTCGGCGAGGACGACCTCGCCCGCCGCGAACGCGTGGTCGCGCGGGTCGCGGGCGCCCTCCGCAGCCGGGGTGCGTCGTGGTGACGGCGGGCCCCGATCAGCGGCCGAGGGCGTCCTTCAGGGCGGCGAGCACGAGGGCGACCTTGTCCGGGGTCGCGTTG
The DNA here is from genome assembly GCA_902805535.1 of uncultured Blastococcus sp. Taxonomy (GTDB): domain Bacteria; phylum Actinomycetota; class Actinomycetes; order Mycobacteriales; family Geodermatophilaceae; genus Blastococcus_B. The sequence continues at coordinate 25,560 of CADCTN010000166.1, forward strand.
GCGCCCATGAGACCGATCCGCCACACGGTGGCCGCGTAGGCCCCCACTCCCCCGCCGATCTCAAGGTCGAAGCGCTCCAGCAGCTCCTTGCGCACCGCCGCCGGGTCCACGCCGTCGGGCACCCGCACGGTGGTCAGCTCCGGCAGCCGGTGCCCCTCGGCGGCGAACAGCTCCAGCCCCAGCTCGGCCAGCCCCTCGTGCAGCAGCCGGCCGGCCTCGGCGTGCCGTGCGTGGACGGCGTCCAGGCCCTCCTCGAGGATCCGGCCCAGGCCCGCGTGCAGCGATACGACCATGCCCGTCGGCGCGGTGTGGTGGTAGGTGCGGCCCGAGCCCGCGGCCTCCCCGGCGTAGCCGCCGAGCAGCCCGAGGTCCAGGTACCAGCTCTGCGGCTTCTCGATCCGCCGCTCCCACGCCCGGTCGCCGATCGTGAACGGCGCCAGGCCCGGGGCGACGCCGAGGCACTTCTGCGAGCCGGAGTAGGCCAGGTCCACGCCCCAGTCGTCGAGCCGCACCGGGATGCCGCCCAGCGAGGTCACGCAGTCGGCCAGCAGCAGCGCGTCGCCCTTCCCGGCGGCCAGCGGCTCCAGGTCGGAGCGCACCCCGGTCGAGGTCTCGGCGTGGACGGCGGCGATCAGCTTCGGCGAGGGGTGGGCGGCGAGCACGCGCTCGGCGTCGACCGGCCGGCCCCACTCGTGCTCGACGGCCACCACCTCGGCACCGCAGCGCGACGCGACCTCCACCATGCGCTGGCCGAAGAGCCCGTTCACCGCCACCACGACGACGTCCCCGGGCCCCACGGTGTTGACGAAGGCCGCCTCCATGCCCGCCGAGCCGGTCGCCGACAGCGGCAGGGTGCGCCGGTTCGCCGTCCCGAAGACCTGCCGCAGCCGCTCGGAGGTCTCGTCGAGGATGCCGAGGAAGACCGGGTCCAGATGCCCCAGCAGGGGCTGCCCGAGGGCGACCGTCGCCTCCGGATAGGGGTTGGACGGGCCGGGTCCGAGCAGGGTGCGGGCGCGCAACGGCATGCGGCGGACGCTACCGCCGCATGCCGGCCCCGTCAGGCCGAGGTCGGGCCGGGTGCGCCCGGCTCGCCCACCAGCGGTTCGGCCTGCGGGACGACGTCGATGCCCGCCTCCTTGCGCTGGGCGTCGGTGATCGGCGTCGGCGCGCCGGTCAGCGGGTCGAACCCGGCACCGGTCTTGGGGAAGGCGATGACCTCGCGGATCGACTCCACCCCGGTGAGCAGCGCCGACAGCCGGTCCCAGCCGAGCGCGGCGCCGGCGTGCGGCGGCGGGCCGTAGGCGAAGGCCTCGAGGAAGAAGCCGAACCGCTCACGGGCCTCCTCCCGGGACATGCCGAGGGTCTCGAACACCCGCTCCTGCAGCGCGGCGTCGTGGATGCGGACCGAGCCGCTCATCACCTCGTTGCCGTTGATCACCATGTCGTAGGCGTCGGACAGCGCCTCGCCCCGGTGGTCGGCGAAGGACTCCCGGAACTCCGGCGTGGGCGAGGTGAACGGGTGGTGCATGAAGGTCCAGGAGCCGTCCTCGGTCTCCTCGAACATCGGGAAGTCGACGACGAACAGGAACGACCAGCTGCCGGGCTCGATCAGCTCCAGCCGCTTGGCGATCTCGTTGCGCGCGGCACCCAGCAGCTCCTGGGCCGACCGGCGCGGGCCGGCGGCGAAGAAGACGCAGTCGCCGGGCTCCGCCCCGACCGCCTCGACCAGCCCGGCACGCTCCTGCTCGGAGAGGTTCTTCGCCACCGGGCCGCCGAGGGTGCCGTCGTCGGCGATCGTCACGTAGGCCAGCCCGCGGTAGCCCCGCGACTTGGCCCAGTCCTGCCACGCGTCGAAGGCCCGCCGCGGCTGGGCGCCCCCGCCGGGCATGACGACGGCGCCCACGTAGGGCGCCTGGAAGACGCGGAACGGGGTGTCGGCGAAGTAGGAGGTGAGCTCGGTGAGCTCGATGCCGAAGCGCAGGTCGGGCTTGTCGGAGCCGAACCGGTCCATCGCCTCGCGGTAGGTCATCCGCGGGATCTCCGGCACCTCGTAGGAGGCCAGCTCGCGCCACAGCGCCCGGACGACGTCCTCGGCGACGGCGAGCACGTCGTCCCGGTCGACGAAGCTCATCTCGAAGTCCAGCTGGGTGAACTCCGGCTGCCGGTCGGCGCGGAAGTCCTCGTCCCGGAAGCAGCGCGCGATCTGGTAGTAGCGCTCCAGCCCGCCGATCATCAGCAGCTGCTTGAACAGCTGCGGGGACTGCGGGAGGGCGTACCACTTGCCCGGCTGCAGCCGGACCGGGACGACGAAGTCGCGCGCGCCCTCGGGCGTGGAGCGGGTGAGGTTGGGCGTCTCCACCTCGGCGAAGCCGTGGCGGTGCATCACCTCGCGGGCCACCCGGCTGACCTCGGAGCGGATCCGCATCGCGCGGGCCGGGCCCTGCCGGCGCAGGTCGAGGTAGCGGTACCTGTAGCGGACGTCGTCCGACGCGGCCTGGTCGCTCTCGATGGGGAACGGCAGCGGCGCCGCGGCCGACAGCACCTCCAGGGTCGTGGTCGCCACCTCGATCTCGCCGGTGGGCAGCTCCGGGTTCTCGTTGCCCTCGGGGCGCGTGCCCACCTCACCGGTCACGAGCACGCAGTACTCGTTGCGCAGGTGGTGGGCCTCCTCCTCGCGGACGACGACCTGCACGTACCCCGAGGCGTCGCGCAGGTCGAGGAAGACCACGCCGCCGTGGTCGCGGCGGCGGGCCACCCAGCCGGCGAGGGTGACGGTGGTGCCGGCGTCGGACGCGCGCAGCGTCCCGGCGTCGTGGGTGCGAAGCAACTGAGTGATCCTTTGAGCGGGAGGCGGGAGACGGCGGAGCGGGTGGGGGGCTACCAGCGGTCGTGCACGTGGGCGCGGATGCGCTCGTCGTACACCCGCTCGAGGTCGGCGAGCTGGGCGTCCGACAGCGGCGCCAGCGATGCCGCCGCGACGTTGCCGCGCACCTGGGTGACGTTGCGGGCGCCGGGGATGACCGTGGTGACGCCGGGCTGGTCGATGACCCAGCGGAGGGCGAACGCGGCGGTCGGGACCGTGTCGCCGGCGATCTCGGCCACCTCGCGGGCGGCGGCCACGCCGACCTCGAAGGGCACGCCGGCGAAGGTCTCGCCCACGTCGAACGCCTCGCCGTGGCGGTTGAAGTTCCGGTGGTCGTCGGCCGGGAAGGTCGTCGACTCGTCGTACTTGCCGGTCAGCAGGCCGCTGGCCAGCGGCACGCGGGCGAGGATCCCGACGCCGGCCTTGGCCGCGGCCGGCAGCAGCTCCTCCAGCGGCTTGCGCCGGAACACGTTGAGGATGACCTGGATCGACTGCACGCCCGGGTGCTCCAGCGCGGTCAGCCCCTCTGCGACGGTTTCGACCGAGACGCCGTAGGCGGCGATCGAACCGTCGGCGACGAACCCGTCGAGGGTGTCGTAGACCCGCTGGTCGGAGTAGACCGCCGGCGGCGGGCAGTGCAGCTGCACGAGGTCGAGGGTCGCGACGCCGAGGTTGCGACGGGACCTGTCGATCCACGCCCGCAGGTTCTCCGGCGTGTACTGCCCGGCCTCGAAGGGGTCGGCGCGCCGGCCGGCCTTGGTGGCGACGAACGGGCGGTCCGAGCGGGTGACCAGCGCCTTGCGGATGCGCTCCTCCGAGCGCCCGTCGCCGTAGACGTCCGCGGTGTCCAGCAGGGTGACCCCGGCGTCCAGCGCGGCGTCGAGGACCTCACCGGCGGCGTCGTCGTCCACGTCGCCCCAGTCACCGCCGAGCTGCCAGGTGCCCAGCCCGATCACGCCGACGTCTGCCCCGGTCCGCCCGAGCGGCCGCTGTTCCATCGATGAGCTCACTCCCCCACACTCGCACGCACTGTCTCGAACAGCTCTCCCACCGGCACGGGACGTTGCTCGCCCGTGCGCAGGTCCTTGAGCTGCCCGACCCCCTCGGCGAGGTCGCGGTCGCCGACGACGACGACGTGGGTGGCGCCGGAGCGGTCGGCGGCCTTCATCGCGCCCTTGAGCCCGCGGTCGCCGTACACGGTGTCCGCGGCGATCCCCGCGTCGCGCAGCTGCCCCACCAGCGCGACAGCCAGCCGCTTGGCCTCGGCGCCCAGCGGGACGACGAACGCCTGCACCCCGGCGCGCACGCCGATGTCCAGCCCTTCCGCCTGCACCGCCAGCAGCGTCCGGTCCACGCCGACCGCGTACCCGATGCCGGACACGTCAGGGCCACCGAGCGCCGCGGAGAGGCCGTCGTAGCGGCCACCCCCGCCGATCGCCGACTGCGCCCCGAGCCCGGAGTGCACGAACTCGAAGGTGGTCTTCGTGTAGTAGTCCAGGCCGCGCACCAGCCGCGGCGCCTCCGTCCAGCTCACCCCGAGGTCGGTCAGGTGCTGGCGGACGGCGTCGTAGTGCGCCTTCGTGGAGTCCGAGAGGTGGTCGACCATCAACGGGGCGTCGTCCAGCTGGGCCTGCACCTCGGGCCGCTTGTCGTCGAGCACCCGGAGCGGGTTGATCCCCGCCCGCCGCCGGGTCTCCTCGTCGAGGTCGAGCCCGGCCAGGTACTCCACCAGCAGCTCGCGGTACCGCGGCCGGCAGGTGTCGTCGCCCAGCGAGGTGAGCAGCAGCTGGAAGTCGGTGAGCCCCAGGTCCCGGAAGCCCTGGACACCCAGGGCCACCACCTCGGCGTCCAGCGCCGGGTCGTCGGTGCCGAGCGCCTCCATGTCGACCTGGGTGAAGTGCCGGTAGCGACCGGCCTGCGGGCGCTCGTAGCGGAACGCCGCGCCCACGGTCCAGAGCTTCACCGGCAGGGCGCCGTCGTGCAGCCGGTGCTCGATGAAGGCGCGCATCAGCCCGGCGGTCAGCTCCGGCCGGAGGGTGAGCGAGCGGCCGCCGCGGTCGTCGAAGGTGTACATCTCCTTCGTGACGACGTCGGTGGACTCCCCCACCCCGCGGGAGAAGACGGCGGTCTCCTCGAAGACCGGCGTCTCGACGTAGCCGTAGCCCGCCCGGCGCAGCGGCGCGGTGAGCGTGTCGCGGACGGCGAGGAAGCGCGCGGAGTCCGGGGGCAGGGTGTCGAACGTCCCCTTCGGCGCGGTCAGGCCGCCGCTCACAGTGTCCCCCGTTCGGCTCCGGACTCGTTCCGCTCCTCGGTCGCTGGCGCTCCCTGCGATGCTCGCTCGCCCGTCACTCTCACAGCCCGCGCCCGGACGGCGCGGAGGCGGCTTCAGCCAGATAGGGGTTCGTGGCCCGCTCCCGGCCGATCGTCGTCGCCGGGCCGTGGCCGGGCAGCACCACCGTCTCGTCGTCCAGCGGCAGGACGACGTCCCGCAGCGAGGCGAGCATCGAGTCCCACGACCCGCCCGGCAGGTCGACGCGGCCCACGGAGCCGGCGAACAGCACGTCGCCGGCGAGCAGGCCGGGCGCCTCGCCGAGGTCGAGGGTGAACACCACCGAGCCCTGGGTGTGGCCGGGTGCGTGCCGCACGGTGAGCTCGACCCCGGCCAGCGACAGCACGGCGCCGTCGTCCAGCCGCTCGACGTCGCTCGGGTCGGGCAGCCGCACGCCGGTGATCAGCGGCGCCAGCTGCGGGCCGTGCCACCTCGCCGGGTCCGACAGCATCCCGTTGTCGGCCGGGTGCAGATAGGCGGGGATGCCGTAGCCGTCGCACACCGGCAGGACCGAGAAGGTGTGGTCGAGGTGTCCGTGGGTGAGGACGACCGCGACCGGCTTGAGCCCGTCCGCGGCCAGCATCCGGGCCAGCGGCTCGACGGCGTCCATGCCCGGATCGACGACGACGCACTCCTGCCCGGGCCCGGAGGCCACGGCGTAGCAGTTGGTGCCGAACGCGCCGGCGGGGAAGGAGCGGATGAGCACCCGTGCAGGTTACGCGGGAGTGATCGGCGCCCCGGGCGCCGCCAGGGGTCGCCCAGGTCCGCCACCTAGACTCGGCCGCCGAGCAGCGGGTGAACGGTCCACCGGACGCGCCCGCCGAGTTCCCGTCCGTCCGAGGAGTACCGACACGTGCCCACGAACAAGCAGCGGCGCCAGGCCGCGCAGCGTCACCTGCAGCGCCAGCTGGAGCGCCGTGCCGAGCTGGCGAAGAAGCGCCGCCGGAACCTGGGCATCCTGGCCACCGCCATCGCCGTCCTCGTGGTGGTGGGGGCCGCGCTGCTGATCACCGGGGTCTTCAAGGGCGACGACGACACGACGGCGGCGGAGGACCCGACGGTCTCCGACGGCGCGGCCCCGACGAGCGCGGCGGCGCCCACCACCAACGCCGACGGCACCGTCAGCTGCACCTACGCGCCCGACGCGTCCGGCAACACCAACCTCACCGACGTCGGCACGCCGCCCACGCCGGAGGCGACGCCGGCCACCGGCACCAGCACGCTGCGGATGAGCACCGACCAGGGCGACCTCACCCTCACGCTGGACAAGGCGAAGGCGCCCTGCGCCGCGGCCAGCTTCGGCTACCTGGCCCAGCAGGGGTTCTTCGACGGCAGCACGTGCCACCGCCTGGTCGTGCAGCCCAGCTTCGGCGTGCTCCAGTGCGGTGACCCGACCGGAACGGGTTCGGGTGGGCCGAGCTACAAGTACGCCGAGGAGGTCACGCCGGAGACGACCTACCCGCGGGGCACCATCGCGATGGCCAAGACCAGCGCGCCGGGCACGACGGGGAGCCAGTTCTTCCTCTGCTTCGTCGACACCGAGCTGCCGCCGGAGTACACGGTGGTGGGCACCGTGGACGAGGCCGGCCTCGGCGTCCTGGACACCGTCGCGGCCGGCGGCATCAAGGACGCCGGACCACAGGGCGACGGCGCGCCGGCCGTCCCGGTGACGATCAGCTCTCTCGCCGTCGCGGGCTGACGACGTCCCCCCGGTGACCGGAGCTGCCGGTCTGCGGAGCGGCCCTCACGAGGCCGTCCGGTCCGGGTGCCTCATCGGCCCGGCTACGGCAGCGCCGGAGTCGTAGCGGCAGGCTCTGTGACCGGCGGCAGAGCTGCAGGCTCCGTGGGCGGAGCGGCAGGCTCCGTGGGCGGAGGCGGAGGCGGAGCAGGCTCCGTGGGCGGAGGCGGAGCAGGCTCCGGAGGCGGAGGCGGAGGCGGAGGCGGAGCAGGCTCCGTGGGCGGAGGCGGAGCAGGCTCCGTGGGCGGAGGCGGAGGCGGAGGCGGAGGCGGAGCAGGAGGCTCCGTGGGCGACGGCGGGGGCGGAGGCGGAGGTGGAGCAGGCTCCGTGGGCGACGGCGGAGCCGGAGGCTGCTCCGTAGCCGGAGGCTGCTCCGTAGCCGGAGGGGGCGCGACCGATTGGGTCGGGAGGGACGGCGCAACAGCTGCCGCGGAGAGCGTCGGCTGGGGAGCCGGGGGCGGCGCCGACCCGACTGCCGTCGTCCCCGGCGCGGCGCGTTCCTGCGTGGTCGCCGGCCGGGTGGCCGCCGCCTGCCGGGAACCCGTGGGGCCGTCCGGTGCCGCAGCGCGCGGAGCGGGCGCTGATCCCTCATCCGAGGGGCGGGAGGGTGGTACCACCGCCGGAGCGGCGTCGGCGCCCACCGCAGGCGCCTCGCTGGCGACGCCGTTCTGGACGAGCGTGCCATCCGCACCGAGTCTGCTCACGGATCCGCCGGCCCAGACGAGGGCGATGGCGACGACCGCTGCTGCACAACCGAGCATGAGGACGAGGAGCGCGCCGAACGGGTCGCGCTGCTCCGGTTCGTCGAACGTCGGCGGCCAGTCGCCCCGCCCAGGTCGGTCTGCGGGGTTCGGATCCGTATCGTCGAGAGCAGGCACCGCAGCACCTCACGGGAGCAGGGGGACAGCGCCTCAGTCCTATCACCTGCTGGCGCTGGCGACGACCACAGCCGACGCGCTCGGCTTGTCGACCTGCCCGGCGTCCGCGGGCCGTCACGGGACGCATGCGGTGTGTACCCCAGGACTCCTAGGCCATGACCCCCTTGGCGTGACCTCCTAGGCCGTGACGCGCTCGACGTCGAAGACGCCGTCGACGTTGCGGACGGTCTGCAGGACCGCACCCAGGTGCGCCGGGTCGGCCAGCTCGAAGGTGAACCGGCTGACGGCCACGCGGTCGCGGCTGGTCTGCACCGACGCCGACAGGATGTTGACCCGCTCGTCGGCCAGGGCCTTGGTGACGTCGGAGAGCAGCCGGTGCCGGTCGAGCGCCTCGACCTGGATGGCGACCAGGAAGACCGAGCCGGGCTGGGAGGCCCACTCGACCTCGACCAGGCGTTCGGGCTTGCGCTGCAGGTCAGCGGCGTTGGTGCAGTCGGTGCGGTGCACGCTCACGCCGCCGCCGCGGGTGACGAAGCCGAGGATGTCGTCGCCGGGGACCGGCGTGCAGCACTTGGCGAGCTTGGCCCAGACCTCGCTCATCCCGTGCACGACGACGCCCGGGTCGCCCCCGGAACTGCGGCGGGGCACCGACCGGCGGGTGGGGATGGCGGTCTCGGCGATGTCCTCCACCGCGCCCTCGCTGCCACCGAGGGCGGAGATGAGCTTCTCCACCACCGACGCCGCGGAGATCTGGCTCTCCCCCACGGCCGCGTAGAGCGCGGTGACGTCGGCGTGGCGGAGGTCCTTGGCGAGGGTGCTCAGCGCCTCGCCGCCGAGCAGCCGCTGCAGCGGGAGCCCGGCCTTGCGCATGGCCCGGGTGAGCGCGTCCTTGCCGGCCTCGACGGCGTCCTCGCGGCGCTCCTTGGTGAACCACTGCCGGATCTTGGTGCGGGCCCGCGAGGAGCCGACGAACGAGAGCCAGTCCTGGGACGGAGCTGCCGTGGGCGACCGGGAGGTGAAGACCTCCACGACGTCGCCGTTGGAGAGCGTGCTGTCCAGCGACACCAGGGAGCCGTTGACCCGGGCGCCGATCGTCCGGTGCCCGACCTCGGTGTGCACCGCGTAGGCGAAGTCGACCGGCGTGGACTCCCCCGGCAGGCTGATCACGTCGCCCTTGGGCGTGAAGACGAAGACCTCCTGCGGACCGAGGTCGTAGCGCAGCGTCTCCAGGAACTCGCCGGGCTCCTGCGCCTCCCGCTGCCAGTCCAGCAGCTGCCGCAGCCACAGCATGTCGTCGGGCGAACCCACCTTGGGCGCCCCGAACTCCCCGGCGCTGGGCTTGCCGCCGGCGCGCGCGTTCTCCTTGTACTTCCAGTGCGCGGCGATGCCGTAGTCAGCGGTGCGGTGCATGTCGTGGGTGCGGATCTGCAGCTCGACGGGCTTGCCGTGCGGGCCGATCACCGTGGTGTGCAGGGACTGGTACATGTTGAACTTCGGCATCGCCACGAAGTCCTTGAAGCGGCCCGGCAGCGGCTGCCAGTGCGCGTGCATGATGCCCAGGGCCGCGTAGCAGTCGCGCACCGAGTCGACCAGGATCCGGATGCCGACCAGGTCCCAGATGTCGGTGAAGTCGCGGCCGCGGACGATCATCTTCTGGTAGATCGAGTAGTAGTGCTTGGGCCGGCCGGTGACGACCGCCTCGATCTTGGCCGCTTTGAGCTGCTCCTGGACCGTCGTGGTCACCTCGGCCAGATAGGTGTCCCGCGAGGGGGCCCGCTCGGCGACCAGGCGCACGATCTCGTCGTAGCGCTTCGGGTAGAGCGTGGCGAACGCGAGATCCTCGAGCTCCCACTTGATCGTGTTCATCCCCAGGCGGTGGGCCAGCGGGGCGAGGATCTCCAGCGTCTCGCGCGCCTTCCTCTCCTGCTTCTCCGGCGGCAGGAAGCGCAGCGTCCGCATGTTGTGCAGCCGGTCGGCCAGCTTGATGACAGATCGG
>CADCTN010000167.1:0-6085 GCA_902805535.1 uncultured Blastococcus sp.
GCGTCGGCGGCCGGGGCCGCGGCGCCACCGGTCAGGAGCTCGCGCTCCCAGTCGGCCAGCGGCTCACCGGCACCGACGGCGGGCTCGGCGGCCTCGCTCCGGCCGGCGTCGGCCTGTGCGGCCGAGCGGGCCATGAGGCCCTCGGCGACCGCGTCGGCGATCACGCGGGTCAGCACCGTGATGCTGCGGATCGCGTCGTCGTTGCCCGGGATCTTGTAGTCGACCTCGTCGGGGTCGCAGTTGGTGTCGAGGATGGCAACCACCGGGATGTTCAGCTTGCGCGCCTCGCCGACGGCGATGTGCTCCTTCTTGGTGTCCACGATCCAGACGGCGCTGGGCACCTTCTTCATGTCGCGGATACCGCCGAGGGAGCGCTCGAGCTTGCCCTTCTCGCGGGAGAGGACCAGCTGCTCCTTCTTGGAGAGGCTGACCAGCGCGCCGGTCTGCTCGAGGTCCTCGAGCTCCTTGAGGCGCTCCAGCCGCTTGAAGACGGTCTGGAAGTTGGTGAGCATGCCGCCGAGCCACCGCTGGTTCACGTAGGGCATGCCGACGCGGGTGGCCTGCTCGGCCACGACTTCCTGCGCCTGACGCTTGGTGCCGACGAACAGGATCGAGCCGCCGTGGGCGACCGTCTGCTTGACGAACTCGTAGGCGTTGTCGATGTACCCCAGCGTCTGCTGCAGGTCGATGATGTAGATGCCGTTGCGCTCGGTGAAGATGAATCGCTTCATCTTGGGGTTCCAGCGGCGGGTCTGGTGCCCGAAGTGCACGCCGCTGTCGAGCAGCTGCTTCATGCTGACGACTGCCATTGCAGCCTCTCTGTTGTCCGCGCGCGGCCGCGGCCGCGCGCACTCTCGGTTCGTCGCGGGCACCGGGTGGTGCACCGCCCTGGCGTCCGGCTGCGCCACACCCCCGGCGGTTGCCCGTCGGGACCGAGGTGGCGACTGCCCCGCCTGATCCGGCGGGAGGAGGACGCGCGAAGTCGACCCGTCGGAACGGGCCGCACCGGACAGCATACGCGCCGCTCGACGGCGCTCTCCCCGGCGGTCCGCGCCGTCCACAGCCGGCCCGCGAGCGTTCTCCCGCGGCCGTCCGTGGACGAGGTTCTCGGGATGTGGTCCCGCATCCCTGTCCTGCTCGTGCTGGCCGTCCTCGTCGTCACGCCCGTGCGCGCCGCCGCCGTCCCGCCACAGCCTGCCGGCACGCCCGGTGGTGGCTGGACCGCGCCGCTGGACGGCGCCCTGACGGTGACCCGGCCCTTCGAGCAGCTTCCCCACCCCTACGCGGCCGGGCACCGCGGGACCGACCTGGCGGGAACGCCGGCTGCCCGGGTGCTGGCCGCGGGCGACGGGGTGGTGGCCTTCGCCGGCCGGGTCGCGGGGCGGCCCGTGGTGAGCATCGACCACGCGGACGGCCTGCGGACGACGTACGAGCCGGTGGAGCCCTCGGTCGCCGCCGGTCACGCCGTCGCCCGCGGGTCGCCGATCGGGACGCTGGCGGCCGGCCACGCCGGGTGCCCGGTCCAGGCCTGCCTGCACTGGGGGCTGCGCCGCGGGGACGCCTACCTCGATCCCATGCTCCTGCTGCGTCCGCCGCGGGTGCGGCTGCTGCCGCTCGGCCGGGTCAGCGCTGGTCGCCGGTGACGGCCGCGAGCGCGGCGTCCACCGCCGCCGCCGACGCGTTGGTCAGCGGCAGCCGCACGTCGGGGGTGGGGATCCGGCCCTGCGCGTGCAGGACGCCCTTGATGACCGCAGGGCTCGGTTCGGCGAACAGTGCCAGCACGAGCGGCAGCAGCGCCCTGGCACGGGCGCGGGCCTCCACCACGCGGCCGGCCAGGCCGTCGTCGATCATCCGCACGAAGTCCTCGGTGCGGACGTGCGCGGCCGCGGCGATCGCGCCGGCACCACCCATCAGGACCATGGGCAGCAGGTACGCGTCGTCCCCGCCGAGGACCGCCCACGAGGACGGGGCCTCGGCCAGGAGGCGCAGCGTCTCGGCGTCGATGCCGCCCACGGCCTGCTTCACGCCCAGGATGTTCGGGTGGGTCGCGAGCTGGAGCAGCGAGTCCACGTGCAGCCCGCGCCCCGTGCGGTAGGGGACGTTGTAGAGGACCAGCGGTACCGGGGACCGCTCGGCGACCGCGGTGAAGTGGGCGACGATCCCGGACTCCGACGGGCGCACGTAGTAGGGCACCACCGCCAGCGAGGCCAGGACACCGGGCACGTCGGCCAGCTGCTCGTGCCGCTCGATCGTCGTCCGGGTGTCGTTCGTGCCCGCCCCGACGATCAGCTGCGCGTCCCGGTCACCGCAGACCCGCGCGCACGCGGCCACGACCTGGCGCCGCTCGTCCTCGTCGAGTGCCGAGGGCTCCCCCGTCGTCCCCAGCGCGACGAGGCCGGCGGCACCGGCGTCCAGGGCCTCGGCGGCGAGGCGCTCCAGGCAGCCGACGTCGACGCGCCCGTTCGCGTCGAACGGGGTGATCAACGGGACGAAGACACCCTCGAGCATTCGCTGACCGGGCATGCCTCCGACGCTAGCGGGTCCGTCGGAGCCCCGTCAGGCGATGTCGGCGAGCTTGGTGCGCAGGTGCAGGACGGCCTTGGTGTGCAGCTGGCAGATCCGGCTCTCGGTGACGCCGAGGACCCGGCCGATGTCGGCCAGGGTGAGGCCCTCGAAGTAGTAGAGGCTGACGACGACCTTCTCGCGCTCGGGCAGCTGCTCGACGGCGCGGGCCAACAGCTGCCGGGCCTCGCCGTGCTCGGCCATGGCCTGCGGGTCCAGGGCGCTGAGGTCCTGCAGGGTGTCCCCCAGGCTCGGGGAGCCGCCGTCGCCGTCGGTGAGCAGCTCGTCGAGGGCGACGACGTTGACCAGGGACAGCTGGCCCAGGAACTTGCGGATGTCCTCGACATCCATCTCCATCTCGTCCGCGACCTCTTCGTCGGTCGGGCTGCGGTGCAGCCGCGCCTCGAGCTCGGCGACGGTGCGCTCGAACTGGCGGGCCTTCATGCGCACCGACCGCGGGATCCAGTCGGTGTTGCGCAGCTCGTCGATGATGGCGCCACGGATGCGGGCCATCGCGTAGCTCTCGAACTTGACCTCGCGGGTGGGCTCGAAGCGGGTGATCGCGTCGATCAGGCCGAAGGTGCCGTAGGAGACCAGGTCGGCCTGCTCCACGTGCGCGGGCAGACCGCTGCCCACCCGGCCGGCGACGTACTTGACCAGCGGCGCGTAGTGCAGGATCAGCCGGTCGCGCAGCCCCGGGTCGCGGTCGGCCACGTAGGCGGCCCAGAGCCGGGCGAGCATCGCGTCCGTGTCCTCGCGGGACTCGTCGTACTCGTCCAGCCGGTGGATGGTGGCCTCAGGCACGGTCGCGCTCCTCGGTACTGGTGGTCGGTCCTGCCCCGTGGTCCTGCCCCGTCGTGACCACTCCGATGTCCTATCGGCAGGGCGGCCGGCCTCTCAAGCCCGCGGGTGCGCTTGCGCATGGACCGCGCGGAGCCGTTCGACCGTCACGTGCGTGTAGATCTGGGTCGTGGCGAGGCTAGCGTGGCCGAGCAACTCCTGGACCGACCGCAGGTCGGCGCCGCCCTCGAGCACGTGGGTGGCCGCCGAGTGCCGCAGCCCGTGCGGGCCGATGTCGGGCGCGCCGTCGGTGCCGGCGGTCGCGGAATGGACCGTCCGCCGCGCCTCCCGGGCGTCCAGGCGCCGCCCACGGGCGCCGAGCAGCAGCGCCGGACCCGAGTCCGGGACGGCGAGGCCGGGGCGGCCGCGGGTGAGCCAGGCGTCGAGGGCCCGCTCGGCCGGGACGCCGTAGGGCACGCTGCGCTCCTTGCTGCCCTTGCCGAGGACGCGCAGCAGCCGCCGGCCGCGGTCGACGTCGTCGATGTCGAGCTCGACCAGCTCGCTGACCCGGATGCCGCTGGCGTACAGCAGCTCGAGCACGACGGCGTCGCGCAGCCCCACCGGCTCCTCGGCACCGGCCGCGGACTCGACGACCGCCCGCGCCTGATCGGGGGCGAGCACGTCCGGGAGGGTGCGGTGGGCCTTGGGGCTGACCAGCCGGAGTCCGACGTCCTCGGGGGTGAGGCCGGCACGCCGCAGCCAGGCGGTGAAGGACCGCGCGGAGGCCGCGTGCCGGGCGGTGGTGGCTCGGCCGTGCCCCCGGGTCCGCCCCTGGGCGAGCCAGCTGCGCAGCGTGGCCAGGTCGAGGTCGTGGACCTGCGCGCCGCCCCGGCGCGCCAGGTGGTCGAGCAGGCTGACCGCGTCGGTCACGTACCCGCGGACCGTGTGATCGGACAGGTCGCGCTGGGTGCGCAGGTGGTCCTCGTAGCCCTCCAGCGCGGCGGCGAGCGGAGTCGGCAGCCCCGCCCGCACCTCCGCCGTCCCCGCGCCCATCCCGGAACACTCCGACGGCGTCCGTTGCCCGTCAAGCCGCCGCGCCGGACCTCACGCCTGCGCCGACGGGTCCAGCTCGACCGCGTAGGAGGTGATGGCCGCGACGAGCCCGTCGCGGAACTCGTAGACGTCGCAGGAGGACACGACGCTCGTCGTGCCGTCGCCGTCCACGTAGCGGGCGACGACGTCGACCGCCGCGGCCGAGCCGTCGGGCTCGGCGACGACGACGAACCGGGAGAAGTCGGTCGTCGTCCCCGACAGCTCCGTCAGCGTCGCCTCGCACGCCTCGACGACGGCCGGCCGGCCGGTGAGGACGCCCTCCCCGACCGCGGTCCACCGCACGTCGGGGGCGAGCGCGGCGTACGCGTCACGAAACCGGTGGCCGGAGAACGCCTCTGCAATCTCGCGCGGTGTGGTGATGCCGGGAGCCTGCCAGCCAGCGGTCGTTCAGAGGGCCAGCCGCCACCCGGTCCCGGTCCACTCGACGAGGTCGGCGAGTTCGAGAGCCGGGAGCACGCGGAGCACGTCCAGGACGTCGCAGCCGGCCACCGCGGCCAGCCGGTCCGGCGGGACACCGGTCCGCACGGGACAGGCGTCCAGCACGCGGAGAGCCACGTCGGACAGACCGTCCCTGGGCGAGGAGGGTCCCTCCACCGGCGGGGCCAGGTCGTCGCCGATCCGCCCGACGGCCTCGAGGACCTGCGCCGCCGAGGTCACCAGGACCGCGCCGAGGTCCTCGTCACGCAGCAGCTCGTGGCACCCGACACTGAGCGCCGAGGTGACCGGTCCCGGCACCACGAGCACCGGGCGACCGAGGTCCTGCGCCCGGCGTGCGGTCGCCTGCGCGCCCGACCGGGCAGCCGCCTCCACCACCACGGTCCCCCGCGTCAGCGCGGCGATGAGGCGGTTACGCACCAGGAAGCGGTGACGCAGCGGCGCACAACCCGGTGGCCACTCGCTGACCATCAGCCCGTTGTCGGCGATGCGGTGGAACAGCGCGCCGTGGGCGGCCGGGTAGGGCCGGTCGACGCCGCACGCCAGCACGGCCAGTGTCGGCGCCTCGGCCGCGAGTGCTCCGCGGTGCGCGGCGGCGTCGATGCCGAAGGCCCCGCCGGAGACCACGGTCCACCCCCGCTCCCCCAGCTGGTGCCCGAGTTCGGCCGCGACGTGCTCCCCGTACGCCGTCGAGGCCCGCGATCCCACGATCGCCACCGACCGGTCGACGAGCTCGTCGAGCCGGGCCGTGCCGCGCACCCACAGCGCCAGCGGAGGCACCGGCGCCCTGGTCCGGTCCGACTGCCCCGCCGGCTCCGTCGGCTCCTCGCCCAGCGCGAGCGTCAGGGCGTGCAGCGGCAGCGCTGGCCACTCGTCGTCCTCGGGAACCACCAGCCGGGCGCCGCAGCGTTCGGCGCGTCCGAGGTCGGCCAGGCTGGCGTCCTGGTCCACCCGTGCCCCCACGAGCGCTCGGACCCGCTCAGGAGCGCGCCCCGAGCGCAGTCGGACGACGGCCTCGACCGGGCCGACGTCCTCCACGTACCGCCAGAAGTCGATCGTCCCCGGCTCCACCGCCCGGCTCAGCCAGGCGCGGGCGCGGCGCAGCCCCGGTGCGGGACCGGGCATCCCGCGCGCCTCCTCGAGGTCCTCGTCCAGGCTCATGCGTGCGCCCGCCGCGGGCCAGGGGGCCGGACGT
>CADCTN010000167.1:6110-14361 GCA_902805535.1 uncultured Blastococcus sp.
GGGGACACGGTACCCCCGGCCAGGTCGCTCAGCGTCCAGGCCACCCGCAGCACCCGGTCGAAGCCGCGCACCGACAGGGCGCCGCGCTCCAGCGCACGCTCGGCGAGCCGGAGCGCCGGGCGGGGCACCGCGAAGCGCTCGCGCAGCAGCCGTCCGGGGACCTGGCTGTTGACCGCGAGGCCGGTCCCCGCCAGCCGCTCCCCCGCCGCAGCCCTGGCCGCCCCCACCCGCCTTGCGACCTCGGCCGTGGACTCCGGCCGCGCCACCGCGTCGAGCCACGCGGCGCGGGTGACCGGCGGCAGCTCCACGCGCAGGTCGATGCGGTCGAGCAGCGGGCCGGAGAGCCGTGACTGGTATCGCCGCCGCTCCAGCGGACTGCACGTGCACGCCGTGTCGCCGGCCGCGCTCGCGCAGGGACACGGGTTCGCGGCCAGCACCAGTTGCGCGCGGCACGGGAAGGTCGCCGATCCCGCGGCCCGCTGGATCGTCACCTGCCCGCGCTCCAGCGGCTGGCGGAGCGTGTCCAGCACCGCGCGCGGGAACTCCGGCGCCTCGTCCAGGAAGAGAACCCCTCGATGGGCCCGGCAGAGCGCACCCGGCCGGATCTGACCCGATCCACCGCCGATCAGCGCGGCCATGGACGCGGAGTGGTGCGGCGCCTCGAACGGCGGCCGGGTGACCAGCGGCGCCCCGGGCGGCAGGGTGCCCGCCACGGAGTGGATCGCGGTCACCTCGAGCGCCGCCTTGCCGTCCAGCGGCGGGAGCAGACCCGGTAACCGCTCCGCCAGCATGGTCTTGCCGGCGCCCGGCGGGCCGGCCAGGAAGAGGTGGTGACCCCCGGCAGCCGCCACCTCGACGGCCCGGCGCCCGACCGCCTGCCCGACCACGTCGCCGAGCTCCGGCGGGGCCGGGAGGCCCGGCAGCGCGCCCCGGACGTGCCGGCTCAGCCGCGCGCGCCCGGCCAGGTGATCCAGGACCTCGCCGAGGGTGGTTGCCGCGAGCACGTCGACGCTCTCGACCAGCGCGGCCTCCTCGGCGTTGGCGGCGGGGACGACGACCTGGGCGTGGCCGGCGCGGGCCGCCGCCAGGACGGCCGGGAGCACTCCGCGGATGGCCCGCACGGAACCGTCGAGCCCGAGCTCGCCCAGCAGCACCAGCCGGTCCACGGACTCGACCGGCACCGTGCCCGACGCGGCCAGCACCGCGACGGCCAGTGCGAGGTCGAACCCGCTGCCCTGCTTGGGCATCGAGGCCGGCGAGAGCCCGATGGTGATCCGCCGCTGCGGGAAGCTCGCGCCGGCGTTCGCGACCGCGGCGCGCACCCGGTCCACCGACTGCCGCACCACCGCGTCCGGGAGGCCGACGAGGGCCACGTGCGGCACGCCGTTGGCCATGTCCACCTCGACCTCGACCATCGCACCGTGCACGCCGGCCAGGCCCACCGACCAGGTGCGGGCCAGCGTCACAGGAACGCCGCCCGCAGGTGCGTGACCAGCGCCGGCCGCGCGGGGCGGACCAGCACCCCCACCACGTCGAAGCGCAGCTCGGGCGCGTGCTCGCCGTGCGCGGCCAGCCACCGGTGGGCCAGGGTGCGCAGCCGCCGCTGCTTGGTCGGCGTGACCGCCTCGACCGGGTGCCCGTAGCCGACTCCCCGCCGGGTCTTCACCTCGCAGAAGACGAGGGCGTCGCCCTCACGGGCGACGATGTCGAGCTCGCCCTCCCGGCAGCGCCAGTTGCGATCGAGCAGCCGGAGACCGGTGTCGGTGAGGTATGCGGCGGCGATGCGTTCGCCGTGGGCGCCGAGTTCGGAGGTCGAGGACACGCATCGACCGTCGTCCGGGGCGGGCCGTCAGGCCAGGCCGCAGGTCGATCTGTGGAGAGCGGGCCCGGCTGTGGACGCCGTCAGGGGAGCGAGGGGGTCTCGGGCAGCTCGAGGTCGGGCTTGTCCAGCTCCTCGACGTTGACGTCCTTGAACGTCAGCACGCGCACGTTCCGCACGAACCGCGCCGGCCGGTACATGTCCCACACCCAGGCGTCGGAGAGCTTCAGCTCGAAGTAGACCTCGCCGCCGGCCTCGCGCACCTGGAGGTCGACGGAGTTCGCCAGGTAGAACCGCCGCTCGGTCTCCACCACGTAGGTGAACTGGCGGACGATGTCCCGGTACTCGCGATAGAGCTGCAGCTCCATCTCGGTCTCGTACTTCTCGAGATCCTCGGTGCTCATCGAACCTCTCCGGGCACTGGGGTCATGGGCCCATCATCGACCATGCCGACCGACGCTGTGACCGGGAGGCTCCGCGCCGCGTGCGCGTCCCGGGCGCTGCGCACGTTGACGAACCGCATCCGGTGCTCAGGACACGGCCCGTGCCGCTCCAGGGCGGCGCTGTGCACGTCGGTGATGTAGCCCTTGTGGCCGGCGAAGTCGTACTCCGGCCAGTGTTCGTGCAACTCGATCATCATGCGGTCCCGGGTGACCTTCGCCAGGACCGAGGCGGCCGCCACGCACGCGGCCACCCGGTCGCCCTTCCACACCGCCAGCCCCGGGCGGGTCAGCCCCGGGACCGGGAAGCCGTCGGTAAGCACGTAGTCCGGTGCGGGATCCAGCGCGGTGACGGCGCGGCGCAGCGCCTCGATGTTCGTGACGTGCATGCCGCGTTCGTCGAGCTCCGGCACCGGGATGACGACGACCGACCACGACAGCGCGCGGTCCACGACCTCCGCGTACACCCGCTCCCGGGCGGCGGCGGTCAGCAGCTTGGAGTCGGCCAACCCGGGCACGCGCCCCCGCCGTCCCGAGGGGAGGACGCATGCGGCGGCGACGAGCGGGCCGGCGCAGGCCCCCCGGCCGGCCTCGTCGGCCCCGGCGACCACCTCGAAGCCGCGCCGGCGCAGGGAGCGCTCCATGTCCCACAGGGAGTCGGGGCGGTCCTCGTCGGCGATCGTGCGGCGGGCGCGCCCGGCAGGGCTCGACGTCGGGTGGGTGGTTCGGGAGGCCATCGCGGTCCGACAGTACGACGGGCCGGCCGGCGGGCGACGACCGACACCGGCCCGAACGGCAGAACGGGCCGACCCCGGAAGGGGCCGGCCCGTTCTGCCGGAGGGAGGTGCCGTGGATCAGATCTCGGCGAGCCCCAGGTCGGGGCTGGCCAGCTCGGTCCCGGGCACGTCGGTCTGGTGCGCGGCGGCCTGGGCCAGACCGTGGGCGCCGCAGGTGCACCCGGGCTGGCGGTTGGACAGCACCAGCGAGACGGCGTGGGCCCGGTCGCGAGCACCCAGCTTGCGCAGGATGGCCTTGACGTGGCTCTTGACGGTGTCCTCGCTGATGAAGAGGTTGCGCCCGATCTGCCGGTTGGACTGGCCCAGCAGCAGCTCGTCCAGCACGTCGGACTCGCGCCGGGTGAGCGGCACCTCCGGCGTGAAGGGCTTCGCGGCCGGGAGGGCCGACGGCTCGACCCGGCGGATCTGCGGGTCGACGACGGTGCGCCCGGCACGAGCGGCCAGGATCGCCCAGCCGAGCAGCGTCGGCGAGGTGTTGATCATCAGGTAGCCGCGCACGCCGGCCGCCAGCGCCTCGTTGACCACCGAGGGGTCCTCGGACGTGGCCAGGGCGACGATCGTCACGCGGGGGAAGCGGCGCCGCAGGTCGCGGCAGGCGTTGAGGGTCGCGGCGCGGCCGGAGCCGAGCTCGACGACGACCGCGTCGGGGCGGGCCGACTCGACCAGCGTGAGGGCGCGACGCAGCTCGCCGGGCGAACCCACCGACTGCATGCCGGCCGTCTCGTTGATCATGCTGACCAGGCCGCGACGCAGGACGGGCGCGTCGGCGAGGAGGAGCACGCGGGTGACCCCGCGGGAATTGCTCGCCATAGGTGCAGACACAACAGACTCCGTTTCGACTCCGGGAACTTGCAATGTCTCCATCGGAAGGGTGAAACGGTTACTTGAATACTTTTCTCGCCCATTCTTGATTGCTTTCGGCCACCGGCCATTCATCCGCGCGAGGTCGCCGCGCTTCCGCGGAGCGGTCCGGCGCCGGGCAGCGGAATGCGACGGGCCGATCCAGGACCGAGCGGATCGGAGCCGCGGAGGGGGCTAGCGGTCCTCGGGGAACCGCCGCCGGCGCAACCAGGCGGTGATCGGCAGCGCGCCGGCCAGCCCGATGGCCCACGGGGCAGCCGTCGAGGCCGCCACGGTGGACGCGGGAAGGCCGGTGGGATCGACGGCCGCCGCGGTGGCCTGGATGTCGGGGTCGTCGAGCAGGCCGAAGCGGCTGATCGGCCAGACGATCACCGCTGCCTTGCCGATCACGTCGTCGACGGCGACGGTGCCGGCGTACCGGTCACTGACGTGCACCCGGGAGTCCCCCGACGCCGACCGGTGGTCGCCCATGACCCAGAGCCGCCCCTCCGGGACGGTCACCTTGCCGAAGGCCCGCGACTCCAGCGGGCTGTTCTCGAAGATGTAGGGCTCGTCCAGCGGTTCTCCGTCGACGAGCACCCGGCCCTCCGGATCGCAGCACTCGACCGTCTGGCCCTCGACCGCGATGACGCGCTTGACGAAGTCGTCCTCGCCGGGCGGCGCGACCCCGACCGCACGCCCCAGCCACAGCAGCGCCCCGGTGAACCAGTTGCTCGGCTCGGCGACCGACACCTCCGGCGTCCAGGTGTCCGGGCCCTTGAAGACCACGATGTCACCGGGCCCGGGCTCCCCGAACCAGTAGGGCACCTTGTTGACCAGGACGCGGTCGCCGGTGCAGCCCGCGCAGCCGTGCAGGGTCTGCTCCATCGATCCGGACGGGATGAAGAACGCCTGGACGAAGAACGTCTTGACGACGAGGGCGAGTACGAACGCGATCAGCAGGAGCACCGGCAGCTCGCGCAGCAGCGAGCCCTTCTTCGCGGACTTCTCGCGACGGGAGTGGCGCGCGCCCCGGCCGGTGGACCGATGGGTCGAGGGGACGTCGTCCCCGTCGTCGTCGCCCGGAACGACGTCGGCGGGCCCTCCGAACCGATCGCTGCTCATCGAAGAGCAGCCTACGGCCCGGCGGACCCGCCGCGAGCTCAGCCGGTCGTGACCGGCTGTCAGCGTGTCAGCGCCCGGTCACTCCACGAGTGATGGGGTCGCGCTTCTCCTTGATCTTCGCGGCCTTGCCGCGGAGCTCACGGAGGTAGTACAGCTTGGCGCGACGCACGTCACCGCGGCTCACGACCTCGATCTTCTCGACGACCGGGGTGTGCACCGGGAAGGTGCGCTCCACGCCCACGCCGAAGCTCACCTTGCGCACGGTGAAGGTCTCGCGGACGCCGCCACCCTGGCGGCGGATGACCACGCCCTGGAAGACCTGGATGCGCGAGCGGTTGCCCTCGACCACGCGCACGTGCACCTTGACGGAGTCCCCGGGGCGGAAGTCGGGGATGTCATCACGCAGCGAGTCGGCGTCGAGTGCGTCCAGGGTGTTCATCGCGGCAGTCCTCAGTCTCAGATGGCTCGTTCTCGGTGCGGACAGCGGAACGCCCCGGCTGTCCGGTCCCGGGGAGCTGCGGCTCCGGTGGCGGAGCTCCCGCCGGCGAGGCCGACGGTCAGCAGCAGCTCTCTACTGTGCCACATCTTCAGGTGACGATGCGCGGCGGCCCCGTCCACCGGCCGGCGAGCAGCTCCGGCAGCCGGTCGGCGAGGTCACCGGGCGCGAATGCCTCGCCGCTCGCGGCGACCTCGGCGGCCGACCACCAGCGGTGCGGTTCCTCGCCGAGCAGCTCCAGCTCCGTCCGTCCGGCCGGGTCGACCTCGTGCACGACGTCCCGGAGCGCGAAGAAGGTCTCCCGGGAATCGATGTCCACACCGGCGAAGACGCCGACGTGCCGGCGGAGCCACACCGGACCCTCGAGGTCGGCCGTCCCCACCACGAGGCCGATCTCCTCGGCCAGCTCCCGGACGGCGGCCGCGCGGACGCTCTCGCCGTCCTCGACCCCACCGCCGGGCGTGTACCAGAACAGGACGTCGCCCGGTGGCACAGCGGGGTCGGTCAGCCGGGCGCCAAGCAGCAGCACCCGCCCGGCCGGGTCGAGGACGACGACCCGGGCGGTCGGCCGGACCCAGGGACGGCTCACGCCTGGTCCAGCGCTGCCCGTTCGGCGTCGGTGAGCTCGTCGTCCGGCAGGGCGGCGAGCAGGTCGGGCCGGCGGGTGGCGGTGCGCCGCAGCGACTGGACCCGCCGCCAGCGATCGATCGCGGCATGGTCGCCGGACAGCAGCACCGGCGGGACCTCGAGCCCCCGCCACGTCGCGGGACGGGTGTAGGAGGGCCCCTCGAGCAGGCCGTCGGCGTGCGAGTCGAACTCGACGGACTCCCGGTTGCCCACCACGCCGGGGAGCAGGCGGGTGACCGCCTCCACCATCACCAGGACGGCGGACTCGCCGCCGGCGAGCACGTAGTCGCCGATGGAGACCTCCGAGACCGGCCCGGCCCCCGCGGCCCAGTCGGCCACCCGTTGGTCGATGCCCTCGTACCGCCCGCAGGCGAACACCAGACCGGGCTCGGCGGCCCACTCGGCGGCCATGGCCTGCGTGAACGGCCGCCCGGCCGGCGTCGGGACGACGAGCCGGGTGCCGCTCGGGCGGACGGCATCCAGCGCCAGTGCCCACGGCTCGGGCTTCATGACCATTCCCGGGCCGCCGCCGTACGGGGCGTCGTCGACCGTCCGGTGCACGTCGTCGGTCCACTGCCGCAGGTCGTGCACGCCGACGGCGACCAACCCGCGCTCGGCGGCCTTGCCCAGCAGCGACTGGCGCAGCGGCGCCAGGTACTCGGGGAAGATCGTGATGACGTCGACCCGGAAGGGCGCGCTCACAGGTCCAGCAGTCCCTCGGGCGGATCGATGACCACGAAGCCTCCCGGCACGTCGACCGTGGGCACGATCGCGGAGACGAAGGGCACCAGCGCCTCCCCGCCGTCCGCGCGCCGCAGGACGAGCAGGTCCTGGGCCTCGTGCCGGACGGCGGTCACCTCGCCGGCGACCGAGCCGTCGGGCAGTCGCGCGGCCAGGCCGACCAGCTGGTGGTCGTAGTAGGAGTCGGGCTCCTCGATCTCCGGGAGATCGGCGACGGGGACCAGCAGGAGGGTGTTGCGGAGGGCGTCGACCTCCTCGCGGGTCCCGTAGACCTCGCCGGAGGGGGCGGCGACCTGCAGCAGCAGCGTGCCGCTGTGCCAGCGCTTGTCCACCACGGTGAGCGGTCCCCGCCGCGGCGGATCGGTGATCAGCGTCGTCCCGGGAGCGAACCGGAGGTCGGGGTCGTCGGTACGGACCTCGACGGTGGCGAGCCCCCGGACACCGTGGGGCCGGCCGATGCGGCCGACCACCACGGTGTCGGTGTCGGTGTCGTCGTGCGAGGGCTCCGGCAACGGAGGCGTGCTCAGCGCCCGTCGGTGTCGACGACGTCGACCCGGAGGCCCCGTCCACCGACACCGGTCATCACCTGGCGCAGCGCCTTCGCGGTGCGCCCGCCACGGCCGATGACCTTGCCGAGATCGTCGGGGTGCACCCGGATCTCGAGGGTCTTGCCGCGGCGGTTGGTGAGCAGATCGACGGTCACGTCTTCCGGGTGGTCGACGATCCCCTTGACCAGGTGCTCGAGCGCGTCTTCGAGCACGTCTTACTCGGCGGGCTTCTCTGCGACGTCCGCGGCCGGAGCCTCGGGCGCAGCGTCGGCGGCCGGGGCCTCGGCGGCGGGGGTCTCTGCAGCGGGGGTCTCTGCAGCGGGGGTCTCGGCAGCGGCCTTCTTCGGGGCGGCCTTCTTCTTGGCGGTGGTCGCCTCGGTGGTGGGCTCGTCCATGCCGGCGCGGACGGCGGCCTCGTAGATGGCCTTCTTGTCCGGCTTGGGCTCGGCGACCTTCATGGGCGGCGGGGCGGCCTCGCCCTTGAACTTCTGCCAGTCGCCGGTGACCCGGAAGATGGCGGCGACGGCCTCGGTCGGCTGGGCGCCGACGCCGAGCCAGTACTGCGCCCGCTCGCTGTCGACCTCGATGAAGGAGGGCTCCTCCTTCGGGTGGTACTTGCCGATCGTCTCGATCGAGCGGCCGTCCCGCTTGGTCCGGGCGTCGGCGACGACGATGCGGTAGTACGGCGCGCGCATCTTGCCCAGGCGCATGAGCTTGATCTTGGTGGCCACGGTGTGTGGTGTTCTCCTCGAACGCTAAGTCGGTTGCTCGCCGGGACGACGTGTGGGGTTACGCCGGGGCGGAGCGATGGACACGGC